>JAISCU010000317.1 GCA_031265345.1 Bifidobacteriaceae bacterium | reverse complement strand
GGTAACAAGACCAGCTTCCCGGCCGAGGGCCCCACATCCACGCACGCCACGCCGCGTCCACGCAGGTCACCCCCAGTAATCAGACATCAACCAACCCGCCCTGGTGAGAAAACCTCATTATGTCGAAGGTTTGGAAAGACCACATGGTTCCGACTATCACTATCAGCACCGTCGCATGCCTCGTCTGGGGCATCGTTATGTGCCAGAAACGCTTGAAAGGCCCGGCGCCATCCAGCGCCGCAGATTCGTAAAGGTCCTTTGGCACGTCAAGAATTGCGGCGTAATAGATCACTAGGAAATAGCCGATGTCTTTCCAGATCGCAATCATTGCCACGGTTGGCAAGGCCCACATCGGCGAGCCCAACCAGTTGACCGACGCGATCCCGAACGCTCGCAGCAAGCCGTTCACAAAGCCTTCGTTCGAAAGCAAGATCCGCCAGACCGTTCCGACCAGCACCATTGATGCGATCACCGGTATGAATAACACTGATCGGGCGACGGAGCCAAACCAATTTCGCATGGTCTTGGCGAGGATCTCGGCCAGCAGCATTGACAGGACAGTCTGCACCGGGACCGTTATGATGGTAAAGACAACGGTCACCCAAGCCGCCTTGCCCACAGCCGGGTCGTGGAACATCTGGACATAATTGTCGAAGCCCACGAAATGCTTGTCGCCGAGGCCCGAATAGTCGGTCAGGCTGTAATAGGCGCCCAGGAGCGTTGGCAACAGTGAAGTCACCACGAGAACCGCCAGCGCGGGCAGAACATAGAGCGCTCCCGTAGCCCGGACACGCCGGCCGACGGGCGTCACGACTGCCTTCATGCTTGGCGCCAGCCGGTCACTTGTTCTTCGCCAGAGCGGCATCGGCCGCGTCCGCCGCGTCCGCCAACGCTTGGGCCGGGTCCTTCTGGCCGAGGAACATTGCTTGAATGTTGTCGAACAGCGCGTCATACATCGGCGCCGTATTGGCGGCCACAGGCAGATTGTGCAAAATGGCCGAGTCTTGTTCGTACAATTCTCTAAACTCGGGGTTGCCCGAATAGGGTTCGTCGGCGCTCACCGGCGGATAGGGCGACTTCGCGTGGAAAGCCTCCATGACGTCCGCGCTCAGCAAGTAGTTCGCCAGCTTGGTGCTGGCCTCCTTGTCGGGCGCCGACTCAGGCAGGACCAATGAGTCGCAAACCACGTATGTCCCCTCCTGCTTGCCTTTCAACGAGGGCACGAATCCCCAGTCGATTCCCGCCTCGTCCCACGAAGCGGCTGCCGATTCCGCCGCCAGGCGGAACAGCAACTTCCCGTCCATGAACTGTTGGTTCAGCTCGGCCACCGTCAGCGCCGTCGACGCTTCGGGCAGCAAACCGTGTTCGAAGCGCAAGTCGTGCAGGTATTGCAGCGCGGCCACGCCTTCGGGCGAGTTGAACGCGGCGGCCGTGCCGTCGGGAGCCAGGACCTCGCCATCCGCCTGCCACAGGAATGGCCAGAAGCCGTCGAGCGCGCCGGTCTTGGCCGGGTCGCCCCATGCTTGGGCGAAGGCCTCATGACCGGCTTCCTTGGCTTTCAGACCCACCTCGATGAAATCGTCCCAAGTCGCGGGCGGCTCGGCGCCGATCTGGTCGAGGATCGTCCGGTTGTAGAACATGACGCGTGCCGCTCCCACGATCATGGGCAGGCCGATCTGTTGGCCGTCGATCTGCGCCAACGGCAGATAGCTGTAGTTCGCCTTGTCCTGGTCCGAGAGATAAGGAGCGAAGTTGGCCAGTTGTCCGCGACTGACGTAATCACCCATCATCTCTTCATACATGTACGTGAGGTCCGGCGCTTGGCTGCCGGAGAATCCCGCGAGCATGCGCTCCTCGTAGGTGTCCCAGGGGATGATGGTCACCTTGACGTCCACGCCATTGTCCTCCTCGAAGGCTTTGAGTTGGTCGTCCCAGAACTTCAGGTCGGAGCCGTCCTCAAAGTTCGGCGGAATCCAGAGGGCCAGTTCTTTCGCGTCGCCAGCGCTCCCGGCGCCGCCGCAACCCGACACCACCCAAGGCAGGGCCAAAGCGGCGGCCAGGACCACTGCCGGTGCTCTGGTTGACGTTATGAACCACTTCATCGAGGGACCTCCATTAGCTAGAACCGAAGCCGTGCGACGTTGAAAGGCCGCCATGCGGCTATCGATGAACTTACACTCTCAGACAGTTAATGTCAACTAATGAAAGCCTCAGGCGTCCGTTCCGTCTAGCGGCGCGCCCAGTGCCTGCTCAATTTGGCGCGCGGCCTGCTCCAAGCGGTCGGCCACGTCGCGCTCCCTGGCCCGCGGCATGCGGTAAGTCGGCCCGCTCGCCGAGATGGCGTACTGACACTCCCCGGTCCAACCCCGCACCGGAACCCCGATGCAACGCAGCCCGGTTTCGCTCTCTTCATCGTCCACGGCATATCCCCGCGACCGACAACGCTCCAACTCGACCTTCAGACGCTCCTCGCTGTCGAGGGTGTTGGGCGTGAAGACATCGAACTCGACGCCGTCCATGACCTGCTGGACCAAATCCGGCGACGCGTTGGCGAGCAGGGCCTTGCCGACCGCGGTGGCATGCCAGCGCTCGGCCTGGCCGACATGCGCGACCTTGATCAACGCCTGAGTCCCAGGATGTGAGGCCAAGACGACCAGTTGGCCGCCTTCGACACCGGCCAATTCGACGGTCTCGCCCAAGTCGGCGGCCAACTGCGCCAGCGGCGCCTCGGCGGCTGACCGGGGGTCCATCTCCGCCGGCGAAGCCGCTCCCCACTGATGGAGCCGAGCGCCGAGGCGGTAACGGCCATCGTTGGTGTCCCGGCTCACCACGTGGTGCTTGCGCAGCGCCTTCAGGTAGCGAAGGGTGGTGGGCTCGCTCAGGCCGGTGGCCCGCGCCAGCTGCGCCAACGTGCCGGCTCCGGCCGCGGCCACGGCATCGATCACCGACACGACTCGGTCGATGCTGGCGAAGCCGCCCTGGTCGGAGACGACGGGAGTTCCATTCATGGGCTGGCATCCTATCAGGAACAACAGGCGAACGGGTCAGTTTCTTTCATCATATGACACATGGTTGCGCGATGTGTAATCATAGGTGCTGTCATCTCATTCCCTCGCCGCTCCACTCCGAACTCACGGGCGCGCGACCAGAAGAAAGGATTCGGGCCATGCTTTGGGGTGTCCTCATCCACATTGGTTACAACCTCTACCTCGACAAGTCGGACGCGTACCCGTGCGAGAGGTATTTCACTGACGCCCCCGAGCCCTATTTCCGGTACTCGCCCCGGCTCGAGGTGGCCGACCCGGTCTGGGAGGAAATCGTCGCCAAAGCCCCCGCCAAGGGCGTCAACGCGATGGTGCTCGACCTGGCGGACGGCATCGTCTACGAATCCCATCCCGAGCTGGCGGTCGAAGGCGCCTGGTCGGTCGCCCGGCTCAAAGACGAGATCGCCCGTCTGCGAAGCCTGGGAATCGAGGCCCTGCCAAAGCTCAACCTGTCGGCCTCCCATGACGCCTGGCTCGGCGAGTACTCCCGGATGGTCTCCTCGAGAACGTACTACCAGGTCGTCGACGACTTGATCGATGAGGTCTGCGCCATTTTCGACAGGCCCCGGTTCTTCCACCTCGGCATGGACGAGGAGACCTGGGAGAACCAAAAGTACTACCACCACACCGTCATCCGCGAGGGCGACCTCTGGTGGCACGACCTCCTGCGTTTCGCCGCACGGGTCGAGGAAGGGGGGTCACGCCCATGGGTCTGGTCCGACCGCGCCTGGCACCACCCGGTTGACTACCTGAGTCGCATGCCCACGTCGATAGTGCAGTCGAACTGGTACTACGAACCGGTCTTCACTGGCGACGAGTCCGGACGCCCGAAGCCGCTCTCGCACGACGCCCACACCGCCTACATGACCTACCTAGACCTGGACGAGGCGGGCTTCGACCAGATCCCGGCTGCCAGCGCGTTCCCGCCCTACAACAACCTGGCCGAGACCGCCGGCTTCGCCGCGGCGCGGTTGAGCCCCGAGCGCCTATTGGGCTTCATGAACACAGTTTGGGTGCCTCCGACCGCCGGCACCAGGCTGCTCCACCTTGAAATGCTGGATCGAGTGGCCGAGGCGAGGCGAGCGTACGAATCCGTAACGGCCGACCGCTGAACGGGCGGACCCCGCTCGCCGCTACTGTTCCGGCACGATGTCCCGGGCCAAGCGGATATTGCCCGCCAGCAGCCCTCCGTCGACCGGCAGCGCCACCCCATTGACCCAGGCCGCCCTGTCAGACGCCAAGTACAAAGCCGCCTCCGCGACGTCTTCGGACCGGCCCAGGCGGGTTGACGGATACCAAGCCAAGGCCTTGTCGAGAACGTCCGGGTCGGCACTGATCCGATGGTCCCAAACCGGCGTCACGATGGTGCCTGGAACAATCGCGTTCGCCCTGATGCCATCTGGCCCGAACCGCACGGCCAAGGAGCGGGTGAGCGACAGCAGCCCCGCCTTGGCAGCCGAATAGGACTCGTTGCCGAAATAGGACAGGGCATTGACCGAACTCATGTTGATGATCACGCCGCGCCCGGCCGCGATCATGGCCGGCAATGCCAGCTTGGCCGTGAGAAACGCTCCGGTCAGGGTCACGGCGATGTCGCGCGACCACTCCGCCCGCGAGATATCAAGGAAATCGGCGTCACAGCAGGTAATAGCGTTGTTCACGACAATCGACACGTCCGAGAAGGCCTCGCGTGCGGCGGCCCAGGCCCGTTCCAGGTCGGACTCGCTGGTCACGTCTGCCTCGACGGCGATCGCATGACCGATCCTGGCAGCCACAGACTCGGCGGCCCGGCCGTTGACGTCCAACACCACGACTGCCGCGCCCGCCCGGACGAATCTCGCCGCCACGACCTCGCCAATGCCCTGCCCAGCACCTGTTATCAACGCGACTTCGCCGGTCAGCTCGCCGGGCCGTTCGCCGGTCCGTTCGCCGGTCCGTTCGAGTTCTGCCATGTCTTTCCTCCTGCGATCAATCCTCAAATTCGCCTTCTGGCCTGGTCTTTGGTTCAGCCGGTGACGCGCCGGGCAGTCCTGCCCGTCGCTCAGCCGCGGATTCCTTGACCAGCGTATTCGTCGGTCAACTCGCCTTCATGGAGCACGTGGCGACCGGTCACGAAGATCTCCAGCACTCCCTGCGCCAAGCGGCGCGGATGACGGTAGGTCGCCGTGTCGCGCACGGCGGCCGGATCCAACACGACGGCATCGGCAATCGCTCCCGGTTGGATGCGCCCGCGGTGACTCCAGCCCAGGATGTCGGCGGGCCGCGCGGCCAAGTGAACCGCCGCCTGCGCCCAATCCCAATCACCACGTTGGCGGACGAAGCGCGACAGGTATCGCGCGAATGTCCCCCAACCACGTGGGTGCGGTTTGCCCCCGAGGTAGATGCCGTCAGAACCGCCCGTGTGATGGGGAGACTCGAAGATCTGGGCGAGTTCGGAGTCGGTGCGGGGTCTTGGGTTCCGGGCCACCACGACCGCCCGCAACTGGGTGGCCGCCAGGACCCGGCAGATCGTCAGTCGTGGATCCTCTCCCAGTTCGCGGCCAGCCTCGGCGACAGTCAGGCCCTCGATACCGCGCAGGGCGTCAGCGTCGACGGACGAATAGGTCACTCGATCCATCCATGCCGGGCCGAGGTCGGGGCGACGCGCCACCTGGGGGAACCACTCGGTCGCCAGACCCCTCGCGAACCCCCGATCCTCCAACAACCTGACCACTTCTTCCGAGCCGCGCGCCATCAGTTCAGGCGGCATCGTCAGCATCGCCAGCAACGTGCAACCGCGACGGTACGGGTAGGCGTCGAAGGTTCCCCGGCACCCGCCCGCGTTCAGACGCTCGACCTCGCCCAGCACCATGCCTGGATCACCATGGAAATGCGAGATGTGGACGGCTGCCCCACTCGACCGCGCGATGGCCAGAGCCTCGGAGATGCCGACCGGCGCGTTGTCCTCATAGCCCCCGCGCATGTGTGTGATGTACGGCTTGTCGAACCCGGCCGCGACCGCCGCCATACGGCCCAACTCGGCGGCGTCCGCGAACAGCCCAGGGGTGTAGTCCAATCCGCTCGAGACACCGACAGCGCCTTCTTCAAGCCCCTGGCGCACCAGTCGCTCCATAGCCGCCAATTCGACCGGCGTGGCCGGCCCGGAGCGGTGGCCCGCGACCACCTGCCGGACCGTTCCAAGCGGCACCGCATAGGCCACGTTGACTCTGGTGCGCCCGTCGTAACCGCTCAACAGCCCCGCTACCCCGTCGCCCCGGTAATGCCTGGGCCGGCCGATCAGACCCTCGAAGTAAGTCCCGGCGTAGGACCCGTCGCCCGGCGCATAAGAGACACCGTCTTGGCCAACGACCACCGTGGTCACACCTTGGCGCAGCAACGCATGTTGCACGGAGTCATCGAAAATCGCATCGTCCGCGTGGCTGTGGATGTCGATCATCCCTGGCATCACGACCCTGCCCGCGCAGTCGATGGTTCGGCAATCGTCCGCCTCAGCGCCGTCCGCACGACTGGGCCGAGTGATCGCGGCAACCCGGCCATCGGAGATAACGACATCCGCGAGGCGTGCGATGCCGCCGTCCCCGTCCGCCACTAAACCGCCCGCCAGGCGGTACGTTGGCCCCGCCGTCATGTCATGTCCCTTTCACCGGCCGGGCGCAATGGCAACGCCCACATCGGCGAAGCAAGCCCGCTCACTATGGGCCATTGACCTCCCGAAACGGGGTCGCAGCAGACAATCCGGCCACCGTCGCGGTCGACCACCAGGAGCCGACCGTCCCGCTCCCAGAGTTGTTGCGGCCAGGACCCAGGCATGACCCATTCATGGATCAATTCCGGTGGCGCGTGCTGATCGCACTTGAGGACGGCGACCGAGCCCCTTCCCCGATTGGCGACCGCGACACGATCCGTCCCGAGTGCCCGCAGGTCGCCCGGATACACCGGCCCCGAACCGATCACGCCAGTGGCGGACCCATAGTTCCAAGCATCAGGCCCACCGAAAGCGATTTGCCCGCTCAATTCCCCAGAGACGGCCATACTCTCTCCCAGGATCGCCAAGTGGCGTGGCCCGGTGCCCGGGGCCAATGACGCGAAGCGGCTGACCTGGCGCTGCCCTCCCCGGCCGCTGACCCGCCAAATCTGGTCCGACCCCAAGTCCACCACCAAGGTCGCTGCGCTTCCTCGGTCGCCCGGCCATCGGGCCACGAAGTGCGGATGGGGCGCGTCCTGGCGGGGAACCAGGCCCTTCCCTCCACTCGGAAGTGCGATCACGTCCGATGGCGCCTGGGGATATCCGTCCGCGCCCAACGGGAAGAATGCGACAGTGCCGCTGGAGTAGTTGGCAACAGCCAGCGTGGCGGCGGCTCCTTCGCCAATGACCGCGAGATGGCACGGCTCTGATCCCCCGGAAGGCGTTTCATTCACCAGCCGAACGCCGTCATGCTTCACTTGGAATGTCACCAGCACTCCTGGTCTGTGCTCATTCCCGGCGACGCCGTGAAAGACGCCTGGCACGATCCCGGGCGCCAAGCAACAGCAATCCGGTACCGCCAGACCGGACGCTGGCCCGCCCCCGACGACAGCGTTGGCCGCGGCAGCGCCAGCCGCGTCGCTGCCGACCAGACTGATCCCGCCTTGTGGGCCGTAGGTGGCCACCAACCAGGACTCGGCGCCCATCAGGGGTGATCCACAGCCGCGACGCAGTCGATTTCAACGCCGATGCCTGCGAGTTCGGCCCCTACGGTGGTCCGGGCGGGAGGAACGTCGCCGAAGAACTCCCGGTATGCCGCATCCATCTCGGCGAACGTCCCCATGTCGGCCAGGTACACTCCGCACCGCACCACATCACCGAGGTCGGCTCCGCCCGCGTTCAACACGGCCTCCAGGTTACGCAAGGTGACCCGAGTCTGCTCGGCCACCGTGCCTGGGACCACTTGGCCGCCCACCAGCGGGCCTTGACCCGAGACGAATAGCAACCGACCTGTGGCCAACACTCCCGGCGAATAGGAGCCTGACGGCTCGGTTCCGCTGACCGCGTGTCTCATTTCCACCCTCTCATTCGAACAGCGCCCTGACCGCGTTCGCCAGGACGGACAGGTCGTGACCAATTGTCGCCATTTGCACGCCCCGAGCGATCCAGTATTCCGCCATGGCGGGGTCCTCACAATGCAGACCGACCGGTTTGCCAACCGTTCGCGCGGCCGCGATTATCTCGTCCAGTAGCTCGTGGACCCGATCCGAGTCACGGTAGGTCGCCCGGCCTAATCCGCACTGCAACGCGAGGTCGTTCGGACCTATGTAAATGGCGTCGATCCCATCTGTGGCCGTGATCGCCTCGGCATTCGCAAGCGCCTCGGGCGTCTCGATTTGAGCGATGCAGAGGACCTGGCCGTCCAAGGCGGCGGGAATGGGGTTGGGCTCCAGCGCGATCCCCGACCAGGGCAGGCCCCAACTGCGCACGCCTCGGTTCGGGTAACGGCACGCCGAGGCCACCAGGCAGGCGTCGGCGGCGGTGTTGACCATCGGCACAATCACTCCACCGGCGCCGAGGTCGAGCGCACGCATCGCTTGCGCTTGGTCGACACCGCCAACCCGGACCAATGGAACGCGACCACTGGCCCTCATCGCTTGGACGATCGAGGGGAGCTCAGCGAACGTCGCCATCCCGTGCTGCAGGTCGACGCAAACATAATCGGCCGGACTCGCTGCCATCAGTTCGGCCACCACCGGGTCGGCGGACATGGACCACAAGCCCCGAGCGGGTAATCCTATCCGCCAGCGCTCCTTGATGCGCTTCATGCGACCTGCTGCAGGTCACGAGTCGAAATGGCAGCGTCCCGGCCACAAGCTGTGACCAGTCGGCCCAGCAGTATTGCCAGTTCCCGGCAGCTTTGTCCGTCCAGAATGAAGTCGGTCGGTCCACGTTGACGTTCGTTGTCGAAGACACCTTGGATTCGAAGCAAGTGTTTCTCGACCCTGACATAGGAATCCAAAGACGAAACGAACGTCAGGATCGGCGCCAGGGCCGCCTGAATGCCATAGGCGCGGCTCGAATCGCCCTCTTCCAGTGCTCGCCACAGGGACACCATCGCCCAGGCGAGGTCGGACCCAGGCATCGTGCCGATCACACCGCGCCGATGGCTGTCGAGCAAACTGCGCCCACCGCTTCCCTCGAAGACCCGCGCCCGGCCCCCGGTCGCGCCGATGAGCGCGGACAACTGCGGCCCGAGTGGTTCGGCCTCGGGCTTGAAGCGGATCTTGCGTTCGCCGAATCGCTCGAGCAGGCTCGTCATCAGCCCGAGGGGAACCGCCTGCCCGACGTATCCCGAGGCGTCTTGAACGATCAGGGGCACAGGGCCGGTCGCGTCAGCCACGGTCTCAAAGTGCTTCCGCAGCTCGGCTTCGGTCGGCCTGGTGGACACGGGCGGATTCGCCATCACGGCGGCAGCTCCGGCATCCACGGCGTGCAGCGCCAACCGGACCGACTGGGCGGTCGATTCGGCTCCCACCGAGACCACGACCGGGCGGCGTCCCGCGACAGCCGCTATGGTCGTCTCGACCAGGGCCATGCGCTCGCCGGGATCGAGCCGGAGAATCTCCGAAACCATCGCTATGACCAAGCCGTCGACTCCGGCGGCGAGCAGCCATTCGGTTTCTTTGATCAACGCTGGCCGGTCGATATCATCCGACTCGGTGAAGGGTGTGGACAGTACTGGCAGCACGCCGTGCAGTTCTGTCATCCTGGCTCCTTATGGTAGGGCAACGATAGATAGAGGCTTTCAGTCAACGATAGTAGCTTACACTAAATGACAGATCATGACCATGTCCGGGTGCCTCCCTCCAGCCTCCCGGCGAGAACGACAAAGAACCAACCCACCAGGGTCCCACCGAGGTCCCATCAGAGGCCGACACAGGAAGCGAATCACCATGCGGTCAACGCCACTCGACAGTTTTCTGGCCCACGAATCAGCCCAGCCGCTGCCCGCCGGTTCCAAGGGGAGCCTCGCGTTCGGTACCACGCCCCTCGGGAGAATCGGCGCTCTCGGCTTGCGGGTGGCGGACCTCCCGACTCCTCAAGCCACCATCGGCCGCCGCCCGACAGACCGCAATTTGGCGGCTATGGCGCGCTGGTGCGCGGCACAGGGCCTCGCGTTGGCGCCCCACGGCAAGACGACCATGTCCCCCGCGCTCTGGAAAAGACAGATCGACCACGGGGCTTGGGGGATCACGGTGGCCAACGAGCATCAACTCGCAGTGGCTCTGGGGACCGGATGTCCGCGCATCCAAGTGGCCAATAACCTGGTCAGGCCGGCCGCTGCCTTCCGGCTCCGCCAAGCGCTCGGCGTTGGCGCGTGTGAACAGGTGATTGTCTGGATCGACTCGGATGTGGCTCTCGACCGGCTTTGCGCCGCGCCGCCCACGGGAACTGGCCTTGGCGCGAACAGCCAGATTGACGTGTTGGTGGAAATCGGCGCGGACGGCGGACGGACCGGCGTGAGGCACCTCGACGAAGCGGTCAGGCTGGCGGCCATGGCCGCCCGGCGACCGCAGGTTCATCTGCTCGGCGTGGCCGGCTACGAAGGCGCGGTGGCCGACCCCGGCGCGCAACCCGACCGCTACGGCCGTTACGTCCGCTCCTTGTCCGCGGCCGCCCAGGCCATCGCGGAGATCGCCGACTTGACGGCGCCCCTTGTGTCGATCGGCGGCTCGGCAGACCTGGCTCAGTTGGTGGCTTTGGTCAAGGAATGCATTAGTGGCACTTCAGCGCGTCTGATGGTGCGCCCAGGGGTGTATGTCGCTCACGACGATGGCATGTACCAGGCGCGGGCCGAGACGGATCTCGACCTGACAGCGGCGCTCAGCGTCTGGACGCGCGTGCTCAGCCTGCCGGAACCTGGACTAGCCCTGCTCGACGCTGGTTTGCGCGACCTGGGCTGCGACCATGGTTTGCCCACAGTGCTGGGCTTCCACCGCGGGGTCGCCGCCTTGGGGAATGGCCCCTCGCGTCTTCTGCGCCTCGATGACCAGCATGCCTACCTCGAGTGCGGGAAGGCGGGTCTTGAACTGGCCGTGGGGGACCTGGTCGAGCTTGGCCTCTCGCATCCCTGCACAACCTTCGACAAGTGGCCCGTTATCGCCGAAGTCGAAGACCGTCACGCCAGCGGGGCCCCGGTGTTGGGAGCGCTGCGCACCTATTTCTGAGAGCCTGAGACGACGCGGGGACGGCCCACTGGCCAAGCCGGCGCCCGTGGGCGGCCAGGAATTCTGGCCGACCTGACTCTGCCAGCGCGGCGAGCCGGGCTCGCTCCGCCCTCCGCCCTATGATCCTCACTCGTTCCGCCTCCCAAATTTGGCTGTAGGTGCCTCCGAGAACGTATTTACAGCCAACTATAGCGGCGGCACGGCCCGTGTTTCCGCAGGTCGAAGGCATTGGCGCCTATATTTGGCTGTAAGTGCCTCCGAAACGGTAGTTACAGCCAAGTTCAGACCGGCGCCGGCCCGCGGAGTCCGCTCGGTCCGCGCGTGATCGGCAAGCACAGGCCGCCGATGCCGCGCAGCCAGTTCGCGTCAATCAACAGGCTGTGAACCCAGTTGGCCGGGCGCCAGACAGTGGAACCGCAGGCCGGGCCGGGGGCGGCCGCCGCGAGCCGCCGCCAAGCCGTTCGGTTAGTCCACAGATTGGCGCGCGAAGTCCACAGCCCGGACCCGATATCCACACGCAATCCCCAGCTTATCCCCAGAAATAGTGACCCTGACCTGCGAGAACGTCTTGCCGAGCGGCATCGTCTGCCCTAAACTGATCGAGCCGACAGGCCGTACCGCATACGCTGTCAGACCCCTGCTATAGGTTCGGGGTGTGGAAGCGAATGACTGGCGGGCGGGCGTTCACGCGCCTCGCCCGCAGGCCCGAGGAGAGCCGCTGCGACCCAGCGGCGCCCCTAGTGTCCCACCGGGACATTGTGCCGGCAGTGGAAGGCGCGTGGCGGCTCACCCGCGCGCTCTTTCGCGGCTGGACATGACGACTGAAGTATGCGAGACGGCACCCCAGGAAGGCGGAGACCGCGTTGTCTGTGACTGAGTTCGAGGCCGATGTGGTCGCGCCCACCCAGTTCGACCGACTCCCCCCGCAGGACATCCAAGCGGAGCAATCGGCGCTCGGGGCCATGCTGCTGTCGAAGGACGCCATCGCCGATGTGATCTCCGTCCTCAAACACGACGACTTCTACCGGCCCCAGCACGAGATGATCTTCGAGGTCATCACCGACATCTACGCCCGCGGGGAGCCGGTCGACGCCGTCACCGTCGCGGCGGAACTGACCCGGCGCGGGGAGATGGGACGGATCGGCGGGGCGCAGTACCTGGCGAACCTGATGGCGCTGGTGCCCACCGCCGCGAACGCCGGTTACTACGGGCAGATCGTGCGCGACCGGGCGGTCCTGCGGCGGCTGGTCGACGCCGGCACCCGCATCACGCAACTCGGCTACAGCAACGACGGCCAGAGCATCGACGACCTGGTCAACTCGGCCCAGTCCGAGGTCTACGCCGTGACCGAGCGCGGCACCGCCGAGGATTACGCCCACATCGGCTCGATTGTCGACCCGGTCCTGGACGAGATCGAGCAGATGTCCGCCACCCCCAACCACGTCACGGGCATCCCGACCGGGATCCACGACCTCGATTCCCTCACCGGCGGCCTGCACGCCGGCCAGATGGTGATCGTGGCGGCCCGTCCCGGAAAAGGCAAGTCGACTCTGGGACTCGACTTCGCGCGGTCGGCCTCGATCCGGGGCGGCATGTCCTCGGTGTTGTTCTCGCTCGAAATGTCGCGCGAGGAAATCACCCAACGCCTCATCAGCGCCGAAGCCAGCGTGCTGCTCAACCAATTGCGAATGGGCTCCGTCCCGACCGACTCGTGGAAGCGCATCTCGTCCCGCATCGGCGACATCAAGCGAGCCCCGTTGTTCATCGACGATTCTCCGAACATGTCGTTGATGGAGATCCGTGCCAAGTGCCGTCGGCTGAAACAACGCAACGAGCTGAAACTGGTGATCATCGACTATCTGCAGCTGATGACCTCCGGGAAACGGGTCGAGTCCCGCCAGCAAGAGGTGTCCGAATTCTCGCGGGCCTTGAAGCTACTGGCCAAGGAGCTCGGAGTGCCGGTCGTGGCGATATCGCAGTTGAACCGGTCGGCCGAGGCGCGCGAGAACAAGCGCCCGGAACTGTCCGATCTGAGGGAGTCCGGCTCGCTCGAGCAAGACGCCGACGTGGTCATTCTGATCAGCCGCCAAGACTCCCAGGAGGACGCCGCCGCCAAAGGCGAGGCCACGCTCATCCTGGCCAAACACCGCAACGGACCGATCGGCGAGATCAAAGTCGCCTTCCAAGGGCACCTGTCACGGTTCGCCAACATGGCGGAGGGCTTCTAGCGACGCTTCCGTTTGGTCAGTTCTGCCGCGCGCGTCGGCTTGCCCGAGCGCCCGGACCGGGGGCTAGTGTCAATGCCGTGAAGTTAAGGGGTTTGGGTGGGTGTCAATGATCGTGTCCGGCGTGTCGTGACGGGCTGCGCAACGGAGCCCTGGTGGAAGATGGCAACGACCAAGTTCCCCTTCTTCCCCAGGAGCTCCGTTGCAAGCCAATACTGTCACACCCAGCCCGTTCGCGGCCGGCCACTTGGGCGAGCTGACGCAGCTCGTGCCGCCGGAGATGGTCGACGCCGCGCTGGAGGAGTCCGGCGCGGTCCAGCGCAGGGTCCGGGGCCTGCCGTCCCGGGTGGTCGTGTACTTGTTGTTGGCGGCCTGCCTGTTCACCGCGGTGGGCTAGCCGGGGGTGTGGCGGAAGCTGGTCGGCGCGCTGCCGGGCCGGGCGGCGCGGGCCCCGTCGGGCTCCGCCATGTCGCAGGCGCGGCGCCGGCTCGGGGCGGCGCCCCGCGGAGGCTGTTCGACATGGTCCGCTCGCCGCTGTCGTTCCCCGGGTTGAAGGGCGTGCGGTGGCGGGGCCTGCTGGTCTGCGCGGTCGACGGGACCGTGCTGAGCGTCCCCGACGCGCCCGGCGCGCTGTCCCGCTACACGAAACAGGCCGGCAACCACGGCGGGACCGGCTACCCGCAGCTGCGGCTCCTCGCGCTGGTCGCCTGCGGGACGAGGGCGATCAAGGACGCGGCGTTCGCGCCGACCACGACCGGCGAGACGACCCTGTTCCCGGCCCTGGCCCGGTCCATGTCGCCCGGGACGCTGGTCCTCGCGGACCGGAACTTCGACGCGCGGGGCGTGATGGGCGCCGCCCGGGGCGCCGGCGCGGACTTCCTGATCCGCGGGAAGGACCGCCGCCGGCTCCCGGTCCTCGCCCGTCACCGGGACGGCTCGTGCACGAGCGTGGTCGCGGGCATGAAGGTCAGAGTCGTGGACGCGGAGGTCGCCGTCACCACCGACCAGGGGCGCGAGGCCGGCGGCCCGGACCCGGACCGCGGCAGCTTCGCCGTCGCGTCAGGGGCCGCCCGGGACCTGGTCGTCAGGGCGGAGGCGGCCGTCGCCGCCGCCCAGGTCGGCATCGTCGGCCAAATCGGGGGCCGGGTCCCGGCCCCGCCGCCGACCGCGCGTGTGCCCCAGGATCGCTAACCGCGCGATCTCGAAACACCAGGCCCGCAGCCCCGGACCCGACCGGTGCCCGCCTCGAAATCAACGTCCCAGCCGGCGAGCCTCCGCGACAACCACGCAAAAGCCTCAACTTCACGGCCTCGGGGCTAGCCGCGTGACTGGGGGGCGTGGCGCAAGTCCGGCTCCAAGTAGATGGTCTGGGCGAGCGGGACGGCGGCGCGGGCGCGGGCCTCGGCGGCGTCGATGGCGTCCGCGAGGGCGGTCAGACCGATCCCCGGTTCAGGCTCGATCTTGGCCGCGACCAGCAGTTCCTCGGGGCCGAGGTGCATCACTCGAAGATGAATCACCGAGACGATACCGTCGCCGACGAGGGCCTGCTCAATGGCCGCCAGATGCTCCGGCGAGGCCGATTCACCCAACAGGAGCGACTTCATCTCGACCGCCAAGATCGCCGCCACCGCGACCAGGAGCACGCCGATGGCGGCTGACCCGGCGGCGTCCCAACGGCCATCGCCCGTGATCAGCGTGGCGCCGATGCCCGCGCCAGCGAGCGCCAGGCCGATCAGCGCGGCCGTGTCCTCCAGCAGCACCACCGGCAACTCCGGGGATTTTGAACTGCGGATGAAGCGGAACCAGCCCTGGCTGCCCTTGGCAGGCCGGGACTCGCGGATGGCGGTGCGCAGCGAGAGGCCCTCCATGACGATGCCGGCCGCCACCACGGCGATCGGCACCCATTGCCACGATTCGATGGCTTTGGGATGTTTCAGCTTCTCATAGGCCTCAAAGAGCGCGAACAGCCCGCCCAGCGAGAACAGCACCAGCGCGACGATGAAAGACCAGAAGTAGCGGCCCCGCCCGTAACCGAACGGATGCTTCGCGTCGGGACGGCGCTTCGATTCCTTCCCGCCCCACAGGAGCAGCAGTTGGTTGCCGGAATCGGCCACCGAGTGGACCGATTCCGCCAGCATGGAACTCGAGCCGGTGAGAGCGAACGCGACGAACTTGGTCACCGCTATTCCAAGGTTGGCGCTGAGGGCGGCGATGATGGCTTTGGTTCCGGAGTGCGAACTCACTGATGGCCTTTCTTCAGGGGCATGGGTGTGCCGCTCCATTATGCGCCACATCTGACGACCCAAGGTCGAGCGGTTCATCGAAGAGGGCTCCGACTAGGAGACCTCGACGGACGCCGCTCCGGCGCTCACTTCCCGTAGTGCTGGCGACAGGCGAGGATAACCAGCGCGTCGCCCTTCTGGCGGTACACCAATCGGTGCTCGTCGGTGATCCGACGCGACCAGGCGCCGCTCAGGTCCCATTTCAGGGGCTCCGGTTTGCCGATGCCGCTGGTGGGGTGCCGTTGGGCATCCGTGATCAGCCGGTTAAGGCGGGCCAGCACGGAGCGATTCTCGCGCTGCCAGTGCTGGTAGTCCTCCCAACCGTCCTCGGTGAAAGCGATGATCACGACAGGTCCAGTGAGCGCTCAGTGAAGTTGCCGGCCTCGGAATCAGCGTAAGAACGCCGCAGCCTGGCAGCGTTGACCGGATTGGACAACAGATAGGCGGTTTCCTGCCAGGCTGCGAAATCCTCGGCCGCCATGATGACCACATTCCCCTGCGCCGAGTTGATCTCGACCGGCTCCCGGTCCTCGGCCACCTTCTTGACCAGCGGAAACAGTGTGCGCCTAGCCTCAGACAGAGTAATCGTCGTCATCTTCCCTCCTCAGCGGGCGATCAGTACGGCCAGACTGTACCACATGTACCGGCACGACGTTCGTGCAGGGTTGGACGATGCCGCCCGATCGGCTGGTCAGGGCGCCTTGGGGCTGCTTGGATTGCGGTCGCGATAGTACTCGGCCTCCGGCTCGTACAGGAGGTCCCAGAACGGCTGGCGCTCCGCCGTCTCCTCGGGAGTCGTGTCGCGACCCTCTGGGTCCGGGAACACGATCCGTATGAGCGGTTGGGCCTCGGTCGGCTCCTCCCCCGCGTCGAGCTCGGCCTGGATGCGGCCCTGTTTGGCGGCGTCGAACACGGGGCAGACGGTCACAACCTGTTCCAGTTGCTGAAGACTCACGGAAGCTGGAAGCTCGATCCCGAGCAGTGTCCCATCAGTGGTCTCCGCCACCGGCCTGGAATCTGTCACCTGCGACAACCCGTTGTCCCGTGCGCACTGAGCCCATTCATTCGAGGATTCGACCAGCAACTGGGCGTCGCTGGCCTCCAGCAGATTGCCCGTCTCGGGCTCCAGCGAAGGGGCCGTGTACCCGCTCTCGTTGAAGCATCGCGCGAACTCGGCCGACTTGTCGGCGCCATCGATCTCCAAGCTGAACTGCCCGGCGGTCTCCTCCAACCAGGTGGCCTGATCTTCCGACGACATGGCCATGTTCACCCCGTAGTCGCCGCTCGGCGTGCGCCACCGGCTGTCCGCCGCGTCGATGACGACCTCCGGCTGGCCGTCTGGTGTAGCGACGATGCTGGCAGGGAGCCCCGAATAGGTCAAGCAGTCGTAGAACGCCTCGGCGGCCACGCTCTGGGCGCTCTGTTTGGACGTGCTGCCCTGATCTCCGCCTAGCGACGAGACGCCCCCGGAATCGCTGCATCCGGCTGCGAGCGCCGTCGCGGCGGCCATGCCGCACGCTGCTGCGGACCTGAGAGCCCATCTGGACCTGGTGCTCATGTCGTTCCCCCGAATCCATCGTGAGCGATGTGGTTCGAGGAGCCTAGCAACAAGCCCCCCCCCCCGGCCGTCAAACGGGGAAACTCGCGCTGAGCGCGGTGCCGGGCGACGACGAGGCCACGACGAGGTTGGCGCCACAGGCCGGGCTGACGGCATCGTCCAGCTTGTCTTAGGCTTGAGGGCGGCGCCGATCCGCTGGAATACGTCGGCAGCGAACCGGTCGACGCGCCTGCGAAGTCCGACCCGCCTTTGGGTCCGCGAATCGATAGTCTCGACTCTCGCTGAAGGACACCGCGTGACCCAATTCACCGTGGGAGCGGTTCGGCGGGTCGCGGCGGTGGATTAGGCACCCCCGCCGAAAAGGGCCGCCGATGCCGCCGACCCGGTGACCTGCGCCAACGCCGGTCGCCGACCGGGCGGCATCGGGCACCTTGTGACCCAATCCACCGCGGCAGAGGTCCGGCGGGTTGCGGCGGTGATTTAGCCTCAATCCACCGATGGGTCGGGGGCGGCGCGCCGGTCATGACACGTGAAGATGCCTTTCTGGCCTGGGAAAATGGTTGTTGAAAGCAGTTCCA
>JAISCU010000245.1 GCA_031265345.1 Bifidobacteriaceae bacterium | reverse complement strand
GCGGTCCCGTGTGCGGTTCGTGGAGGGATTGAAAAAGCGGTCGTCGCCCTGGACGGCGACCGTTTTTGTGGGATCGGTCCCGAACCGTGCGGCAGAACTAGTCCGCCAACCGCATTGTGTTCCTTTTGCGTGTGTTCGGAGTTTGCCGGAGGTCCGTTCAGGGCGTTATCCAGGCGTTATCCACGCGCGCTAAGCTCCGGCAGAAAGCGGACGAGTGACATAGCGGAACTGTTAGCGGCCCGTCAAGGGGTTATGCCCTGAGCTTCGCTTCCCGCTCGTGATGTAGGTAGAAGCCCAGGTCAGACCGCTCGCCGTGCCCGAGCATTGCGCCGCTTGAGCGAACGACGCTCGTCTTCCGACAGTCCGCCCCAAACGCCCGAATCCTGGTTGTTGCTTATTGCCCACTCGAGGCAAGACGGCGCCACGTCGCAGCGCGCGCAAACGGCTTTGGCTTCCTCGATCTGAAGCAACGCCGGTCCAGTGTTGCCGATGGGGAAGAACAACTCGGGGTCTTCGTCCAGGCAAGCGGCGGCATGGCGCCAATCCATTGGAACTCCTTAAGGCTTGAACTGCAGTGTGCATGGGATGCACTGTTGATGACTTCTGTCAGATAGGTTCACACACTCTATCGATTTTGACAAGACTTTGCCGCATGTGATGTTCGCCACATTCTTTCGGGCGTGTCGCCGAAATCAAATCCGCTGATAGTGAAAACGGCTTTGACGGCCCAAAATGACGGTCGGGTGGCGGGAACCCAGGGCGTGGCGCGGCGGTGGGGCTCGGGAAGTGGCGGCACGGCATCGTGAATCTGTTCGCTGAAAGCGAGCCATACGGGCCGGGATGGACGTGTCGAGACCGGGCGGCCGCTAGAGTGCTTGGGGACGGCAGCGCGCGGCAGGCGCGGCCGGTCCGACGAGACGTTCAGATCTTTGGTGGGGGAGCACAATGGCGGATTCGGGGCTGGGGCGCGCGGTGCGTTGGATCGTGGTGCTGGCATCGTTCGGGGCCTTGTGCGCGATCGGGCTGGGCGCCGTGTGGTTCACCCACTACCGGGTTTACGCCAAGTGGTGGGTCGCGGCGGCCCTGGCGTTCGCCGTCGGAGTGGTCGCGTGGAGGCTGGTCGGCCGGTCGATTCTGCGAGTGTGGCGATCCGCGCGGCTGCCGAAATGGGTCCTGCCGGTTGGGCTGTTCGTGGTGTTCTTCGCCGTCAAGGTCGTTTTCGCGCTGCACCTGGAGACCGAGCAGCAGTCCGACTTCCTGATGATGTACCAAGGCGCCCAAGCGATCAACGCAGGGGACTTCAGTTTCTCCGACACCGCCTACTGGCACTTCTTCGCCTACCAGACGCCGTTCACGATCTACGAGGCCTTCATGTTGAAAGTCTCCGGCGGATCGCTGGTTCCCCTGCTGGTGGCGGGGGCGGTCTTCATGGCGGGGACCAACCTGCTGGTCTACCTGATCGGCCGGAAGATCACAGGTTCGGCGGTGGCGGGGCTGTTCGCCGCCGTGGCCTACCTTGTCTACCCCAGCGCCTACCTGCAGGCGAGCGCGCTGACGAATGACCATCTGTCGGCCTTCCTGCTCTATCTGGGGGCTTATGTGGCGCTGACCGGGGTCGGGCGGTTGGGGGCCTGGTCGGGTTCCCGTGGCTTGCTGGCCGGGTCGGGTCCGGATGGGTTGGTGGCCGGGGCGGGTTCGGACGGATTGGTTGCCGGGCCGGGCTCGGATGGCTTGATGGCCGGGCGGGCAGGGTCGGATTCGAGGGCAGCGGGCCGCTCGCGACCCTGGCGTGACTGGCGCGGCTGGGCGCTGGCGGCAGCGGGCGGCGTGCTGCTGGCTTTGGGGAACCTCGCCCGCCCGGCCGGGTTGGTGGTCGTGGCGGCGCTGGTCGCGGCGCTGGTTCTGGCGCCAGTCATGCGCCGTGGCGCCCGGTCGAGCTGGCGGCCGGTGGGGCTGTCCGCGCTGGCGGCGGTTGTGGTCGTGGCGGCCTACGGCCTGGTGGGCGCAGGCGCCGACGGCGCGATCAAAGCCAGCGGCATCAACCCCGCCGGGGCTTCCAACAATCTCCCGGAATGGAAGTTCGTCTTCGGTCTGCAGGGGAACACCGCCCAGGGGCGGCAGGACCTGGTCGACATTGGCGCTTACGATCCAATCCCCAAGCCGGACGCCCGCCAGATCGCCCGCGCCGCCCTCGAACGCGACATCCGCCAACTGCCGCAGACTTGGCACCGGGTCTTGGCCCGTCAGGTCAACTCCATGTGGGCACGCAACGAGTCCGCCCGCTATCTCTATTGGCCCCAGTTCGGGGCCTCCGACCAGTACCGGCTGCCGGACTCGCGCACCTACACATTGGGGCATTACCTGGTTCTGGGCGAGCGCGGGGTGTTCCTGCCGATCATCCTCATGGCCGCTTGGGGCGTGGTGCTTCTGAACCGGGACCGCCGCTGGGGCGCGCTGGCCACGTTCCTGGCCTGCTTCGTAGCCGGCTACGCGCTGATCCACCTCGCCATCGAAGTTCAGCCCCGCTACCGCTACCTGTTCATGCCTGCGGTCTTCTGTTTGGCTGCGCCCGCCTGGGCCTGCTTGACGCGGCTCCGCGGGGCTCGGGACCGCCGCTGACGGGGAATGCCGCGGCGACGGCGTCGGGCGGCTGTGTCCACAATTGGCTGGAACTCGGCTCGGCCACCAATTGAAGCCATTTGCGGACAAGCGCTGGGAGGTGCGCCGATGCCGCCGGCCCGTCCACCTGCGATAACGCGGGTTGCCGACAACGCGGCATCCGGCACGGGTGTCCACAATTGGCTGGAACTCGGCCGGGCCACCAATTGAAGTCATTTGCGGACAACCGCCGGGATGGGCGCCGATGCCGCAGGCCCGTCCACTTGCGATAACGCGGGTTGCCGACAACGCGGCATCGGGCGGCTGTGTCCACAATTGGCTGGAACTCGGCCCGACCGCCAGTTGAAGCCATTTGCGGACAACCGCTGGGAGGTGCGCCGATGCCGCAGGCCCGTCCACCTGCGATAACGCGGGTTGCCGACAACGCGGCATCCGGCACGGATGTCCACAATTGGCTGGAACTCGGCCCGACCGCCAGTTGAAGCCATTTGCGGACAGGAACCCCAGTTGGGGGCGTCCCCGTTTTGCCTGGACGCTGACCAGGCGCGATAGGGCCTTTTCGCAAGTCAGCCACCCGCACAAGGTGGGCCGTCGCCACTTGTGCCGAAGGGCCACAATTCTGGGGGTAATGGCTCGCGTCTGTCCCCTGACTAGGCAAGGAACCGTCCCCTGACTAGGCGAGGAACCGCCCCCGGTTTAGCGGCGGCGGAGGGTCCAGAAGTCGCGTAAGGCGCGGCGGCCGATCCCGACGATCTTGGGGATGTTGATCGAGTTGACGCCGCCCTGGCGGGGACGGAACGTGACGGGGATCCATCGGATCGTGCGGCCCTGCTGGATCAGGCGCACCACGACCAGCACGTTGGCGAGGTTGTGGCCGGGCGGGATGGTGGCCAGGGCCTGGCGCAGGGGCCCGGCGGCCATCAGGCGGAAGGGGCAGTTCGCGTCCGGCGCGGAGACCCGGAAGACCATCCGGACCACGAGCTTCAGCACCTTCGTCACGATCAGGCGGGAGAAACCGTCCTGCCGGCCGCGGCGCCAGCCGATGACCGCCGCCGCGGTGTCCCGCAGCTCCCAGAAGGCCGGGAACTCCGAGGGCACGGTCTGGCGGTCGGAGTCGGTCTGGAAGACGAAATCAGCCCCATGGTCGAGGGCGTAACGGTAGCCGTGGAGCAGGGTCGCGCCGTGGCCGGAGTTCGGCTTCGACAGGACCACCAACCCCTCCCCGGAACGCCGCTCCAGGTCTCGCAGCAGTTCCAGGGTGTCGTCCTTGGAGCCGTCGTCTATGACGACCAGTCGCGCGTCCGGCCCGGCGGCGGTGATCACCGGCAACCATTCGGCGACCAGCGCCTCGATGTTCTCAGCCTCGTTGTAGGCCGGGATCACGGCGTAGAGCACCTGGCCCGCAGGTTCTTTCGGTTCTTCGTGGGCCACGGGGTCAGGCATGGGTTCAGGTATGCGGTCAGTCATGGACAAGCTCCCGGCGGTGGGTTGGAAACGGCGGCGGCGCCGGCGTCGGCGCTGGTGGAAATGGCGGGAACCCCGCCGGGGTCGGGCAAAGCGGTCGGGAGCGCGGGGGCGTTCCGGGGCCCGCGCGGAGGATCCGGGCGGAGCGAGGAGATTCCGTGGGGTGGGGCATCGGGCAAAGATTTCTTGGCGACCCGGAAGGTGACGAACTTGTTCAAGGTGAACTGGAAGGCCGCCACGACCACGATGGAAGCCGCTTTGACCCACGTCTCGTCCAGGTCCATGCGCTGGACGCCGACCGCCAGGATCGCCGAGGACAGGGCCAGGCCGGCCCAGCCGACGCAGAAGAACGTCAGCGCGCGCCGGGCCAGGGTGTCGGTGCGGCGGAAGTTGAGGAAGGCGTTGCACACGAAACTGATGGCGATGCCGACGTTGACCGAGACCACGTTCGCGACCAAGAGCGTCATCCCAGTCTGACGCAGGAGGCGGAACAGGCCGAAGTCGACGCCTGCGGCGGTGAGGCCGAACAACCCGTAGAGCAGCACCTGGCGGATGAAGGGCCAACGGGTCACCTTGTGGAAGAACCCCTCGACGACTCCCACGTGGCCCCCTCAGAATCTAGTCGACAATCGTTGGCGAGTGCGCGCCGGTCGGGTCGGCCTGCCTGTCGAGGCGCTGCCCGGCCCGGTCGCGCGAAGCGCCGCGACCACACTAACACCGCCGCGCGGTGGCCCGGTCATGCTCAGGGGCGGCGAGGCCTCAAAGGCCGTGCCCCAAAGGCCGTGCTCCGGAACGCCGTGCTCCAAGCGGGATGCCCAGGACTACCCTTGATCCATGAACGCAACGCCGCCGATCCCCAACCATGAACCCCACTCCCAGCAGCCCGCCAAGCTTTCAACCCGTGCCTATGAAAAGGAGCTCTACCGCCTGCAGGCCGAACTGGTGAACATGCAGGAATGGATCAGGCGGGAAGGGCAGCGCTTGATCGTGATCTGCGAGGGGCGCGACGCTGCCGGGAAGGGCAGCGCGATAGCCCGTATCACGCAATACCTGAACCCGCGCTACTGCCATATCGCGGCGCTGCCCAAGCCGACCCCGCGCGAGCAGGGCCAATGGTATTTCCAGCGCTACATAGAGCATTTGCCGAGCGCCGGCGAGATCACTATCTTCGACCGCTCCTGGTACAACCGCGCCGGAGTTGAGCAGGTCATGGGCTTCTCGACGCGGGAGCAGTACACGCTCTTCCTGCGCCAGGCGCCATTGTTCGAGGACCTGCTCATCCAGGACGGGATAATGTTGCGCAAGTATTGGTTCTCCGTCAGCGACGTGGAGCAGGAGCGCCGCTTCCGCAACCGCTTGGACGACCCGCTCAGGCGTTGGAAGCTCAGCCCCATGGACATGGCCGCGATCACCCGTTGGGAGGAGTACTCGCGGGCCAAGGACGACATGTTCCTCGCCACCGACACGGTCACCTCGCCTTGGTACACGGTCGAATCCGAGGACAAGAAGCGCTCCCGCATCAACGTGATCGCGCACCTGCTCTCCTCGGTTCCCTACGAGCACCTGGAGCCCGAGCCGCTCGCCATCCCCGACCGCCCGCCGCGCCAGAACTACTACCGGCCGCCGCGCGACGTCGAGAACCACTACGTCCCGGATGTCGCCGCCGCCTTGGAGCGTAAGCCCGTCAAGAAGACCAAGCCGTAGTTGCACGATGCCGCTCGGTCGGCCCGTCCGCGTCCCGCCGGTTTCGTTCGGGGCTAGGTCGGACGCCTGGCGGTGGCGCGCCCGGCCTAACGCATGATGCTGGTCGGCGCGCGATGCGATTCGTGGTGATTCTCCGCCTGAAAAGACAAATTCCCCAGCTTTCGCGCACGAGTGCCAGGGAATTTGTCTTTCTATTGAGCCGCAGATTATCGAGTGCCAGGGAATTTGTCTTTCTTGGACCGTGCCCTTCTTTGGGCGGACCGCTGACCTGGGGTTTCGTGTTCCCGAGCCGCGAGTGCCGCCGACGGAAAGACAAATTTCCTGGATGTCGATTTCGCGAGGTTCTCTGAAAAGACGAATTTCCTGGATGTCGCGCACGAGTGCCAGGGAATTTGTCTTTCTCTTGGGCCGCTGATCATCGAGAGCGAGCGGATTTGTCGATCTCGTCGCCTTCCGGGTGCGAGTCAGGCGAGCTGGTACCCGGCCATATGGGGCTGGCATCGCTTCGCGGGGAGGCTCGCCGCCCGGCGGGGGTGGGCTCCGCTGGCCTCAGGATGGCTCAACCTTGGGTCCGGGAGTCGTGCACGCTCTTGAGGAGGGGATCGTCCGCGTTCCGGTAGTCGTGCAGAATCCGGAGCAGGGTGTCGTAGATGGCGTCCGCCTCGGGATCGGCGATCTCGCCCCAGATCCCGCGACAGCCCGGCGCGTCGATGCCGATCAGCGGGTCGATGACTGGGTTGGCCTCAACCACGCGGTCCCATTCGGCTTGGGTGGCGTTGTCGCCGAGTTCGTTCTTGGCGGCGTCCTGGGCGGCCTGGGCCTCGGTGTCGAGGGGGCTGCACGTCTCAAACAGAACCCGCAGCTGTGTTTCTGTGATGTTGACCGGCAGGAGGGCGGCGGGTTCGCTCAGGAACTGATCGGCCTTCGGCGCGGCGGGGTCCTTGGTAGTCGGGAAGCCGTTGTCGCGGGCGCACTGGGCCCATCGGGCGGACGCCTCCGCCCGGAGTTGCTTCTGCGCCAACTCTTCGGCTGGGTCGATGGGCGGGATGACGGGATTGGAGTATCCCGTCTGGTCGAGGCATTCGACCAGTTCGGGCGTGTAGTCGGTGCTGGCGATGATCAAGAAGGGATGGTACCGGTCGGCCTGGCCCTCGACCGGCTGGCCGTAGTCTGGGTGTTGGTCGAGGACTTCCCACACTTGATCGATTTCCTTGCTGGAAAGATCGAGCGACATCGATTCGGCGGACTGCATCCAGATGCTCGTCCCATCGGGCAACAAGCTCTGGAGCGAATGCGGGGTGTCAAGGACCAGCCAGGCCTGGTCGGGCGCTTCTTCCGCCCTGACGGTCACGGCCGGTACGCCCGCGTCCGACAGGCACGCGGCCATCGCCACGGCGTTCTCGTATTGGTGGGCGCCAGCGGTTGCCTCAGCGGTGCCGTCGCCGCCCAACGACACCACATCCCCGCCACCAGCGCAGCCGCCAACTGTCAGCGCGGCGACCACGGTCAAGACCATCAGCGCGGTCGGCGTGATACGCACCGACAAGGTTCTGCGGGCCGGACGGACTGCGCGAACCGGACGAGCAGGTCCGGGTTCCTGAACCATCAACGCGATCTCCTCGCTCGGTCAGATAAGTTCCGCCGATCCGCGAAGCGACGGTCGGGGCGATCCGGACGAACTTGGCCGGGTTTCTGGATCATCAGCGCAGCCGCCTCACATGGTCACATAGGCTCAGACGGCTCGCAGGGCCACGGTCGGGGAGAGGCGGGCGGCTTTCAGCGACGGGTAGAGCCCGGCGATCGCGCCGATCACGATGGACAGCACCGGGCCAGCGCCCACTATCCACCAGGGCACCGCGAACACGCTCGAGGACAGGGCGGCGTAGATGTAGGTCGCGTACGCGCCGATCCCGACCCCGAAAATGCCGCCGATCAGCCCGATCACACCTGCTTCGAGCACGAACTGGAGCGCTATCTGGCCCGATCGCGCGCCCATCGCCCGCCGTAGGCCAACCTCGCCCCGGCGCTCCATCACGGCCACGACCATGGTGTTAGCGATCCCGATCCCGCCGATCAGCAACGACAGCCCGCCCAACCCCAGCGACAAGTAGATCAGCATCGTGTCCAACATCTCTCCCGCCTCGTAGTACTCCGACAGGCTCGTGACGTCCACGCCCTCCGGATCGGCTGGGTTGGTGGTCTCCGGGATGACCCGCCGCACCGCCGCCGATTGGCCGGGTTCGGAGGCCACATAGATCGAGGCGATAGGCGTCTCCGGGTACATCGCGCCGGCGTATTCGGGCGCCAGGAACGCCGTCGAGTCCATCTCCGGGGCCAGATCCAACCGGTTCAGCACGCCGATCACAGCCCACCAGTGCCGGTCGATCCAGATCCGTTCGCCCGGAGTGACGCCAAGGCGACGGGCCGCGCCGTCGCCCAGCACCACCGTCGGCAGCGCCCGCGAGGCCGCGTCGAACCAGGCGCCGTCCGCCAACTCCACGTTCAGCGCGCCCAGCAGGTCGCCGTCCGCCATCGCCGCCGAGATCGAGCCTGATTGCCCCGCCGGGATGAAGTTGTTCCGGTACACGCCCACGTCGACCAGGTCGCGCCGGGCGAGCACATGCTGCACCGGCGAGATGCGGGCGATCATTTCCGGGGCGGTCTCCGGCAGCGGCGTCTTCTCCGCCGACATGTCCCACGGGTCCGCGCCACCGGGGTAGACCACCAGCAGGTTCGCGCCCTGCCGGTCCATCTCGGCTTTCATCTCCGCCCGCACCGTGGCGGGAATACCTTGCAACGCCACCAGGGCGGCGATGCCGATGGCTATTCCGAGCGCCGACAGGCCAGTCCTGACGAGTCGGGTTCGCGGCCCCAGCAAGGCGGTCGCGAAGACGTCGCGGACGGACATCCGGCGCCGTTTCAGCTTCGGGCCGCCCGGTCGGTTCCGGCCGCGCCGCCCGGCGCTGCCGGCGCCCAGCGCGCCGCCGCCGGGCGCCCCGCCGCCCAAAGGACCGCCGCCGGGCGCGCCGAAGCCGGGGACCACGGCATCGGCGGCGTATTCGGTGGTGTCCCCCAAGTCCGCGCCGGGCAGCGCGTCGATGCTCAGGCCGTCCTGGGCCGGGTCAGCCTGACCTCGGTTCTTGCGGAAGGGGAGTCTCATCCCGTCACCTCGCCATCTAGCACGTGAATCTGGCGGTCGAAGTTCGCGGCCAGGCCGGGGTCGTGGGTGATGACCACGACAGTGGCGCCGCCCTGATTGGCTTCGACCAGGCATTCGAGGACCCGGCGTCCGGAGGCCTGGTCGAGCGCGCCGGTCGGCTCGTCCGCGAACACCACGGCGGGCTCGTTGGCGATGGCCCGCGCGATCGCGACCCGCTGCTGCTCGCCGCCCGAGAGCTCGCCGGGCCGGTGCTTCGCGCGCGCGGCCAGGCCGACCCGGTCGAGCGCGGCATCGGCCCGCTGTCGGCGCTCGGCGGCCGGGAGCCCGCGATAGAGCATCCCCGAGGCGACGTTGTCGCGGGCCGTCAGGCTGGGCAGCAGATAGAACTGCTGGAACACGAAGCCGACCTGGTCGGAACGGGTGCGCGAACGGCCGGCGTCGCTGAGCGCGGCCGAGTTGACGCCGTCGATCCAGATTTCACCGTCCGTCGGAGTGTCCAACAGCCCCATCAGCGACAAGAGAGTGGTCTTGCCGGAGCCGGACGGCCCCACGACTGCCACCAGCTCGCCCCGCTCGATGTCGAGGTTGACATCCTTGAGGGCGGCGAGCGGCGGCTTGGTGGGGTAGACCTTGGACACCTCGCGCAGCGCGAGATGGGCCATAGTCACGCGATCACCACCTCGTCGCCCTCTTCGAGGTCGCCGGTGGTGGGGATGATCTGGGCGCGGGTGTCCTGGATCAGCCCCACCTCGACGCCGATCAGAGTGCCGTTCGGCAACTCGACGGCGTAGCCGCCCTCGGACAGGGCGAGCAGGGCGGTGACCGGCACCACCAGTGCTCCCTCGGCCTCCTCCTCGATCATGGTGATGGTCACGCCGCTGACCCCGTTGCCCGCCAGCGTGGCCTGGTCCTCGATGTCGATGCGGGCGCGGGCCGGGAGCATCTCGCCGGTGTTCTGATCCTGGCGGGCGGCGGAGATGTCCGCGACCAGCCCGGCCACGATGGTGCCGTCCGGCAGGGCGACCTCGACCGCGGCGCCGGACACCAGCAGCTTGCGCTGCGAGTCGGTCAAGTCCGCCGTGGCAGCGAGCGTGGTCGAGGTCCAGGTCACCACCGGGCCTTCGGCGCTCTGGCCGATCTTGGCCTTGATCTGGTCCACCCGCATCTCGGTGGTCGGGATCAGCAGGATGTCCTTCGATCCGACCGTGGACAGGGCTGCCTGGTCGGCTTTCAACTGGGCTGCGGTCAGGGAGGTCTGGGCGCTCGCCACGGCGGCCGATTCCGCCGAGGCGTCCATCGGCGCGGTCAGGTCCGCCTTGCCCGCCTCGGCCGAATCCAAGGCCTCGCGGGCGGCGGCGACGTCGCAGGGGCCGCCCGGTTCGGGGCTGTCGGCCCGTTGCTGGGCGGTGCAGCCCTGGGCCGCGCTGAGCGCTCGCTTTGCCGCCGCGATGGCGTTGTTGGCGTCCGTCAGATCCTTCTTGCCGGGGCCTTGGCGGGCTTGGCGCAGGGCCTGTTCGGCGGCGGCCAAGGCCTCGCGGGCGGCGGCCAACTCCTGGTTCGCCTCGTCGCGGGCCTTGATGGAATCGGGCCTGGTGGAAGGGGCTGGGTACCCGCCCTTCGCGTACATGGCGTCGATAGCGCCTGCCAGAGCGGCATCGTACGGGGTGGCGGCGGCGGTATTGCCGGCGCTGTAACCCAACTCGACCAGAGCGGCTCTGAGGGTGTCCACGTCGATGCCGGACATGCCCGCGCCGAGGTCCCGCCACAGCGGAATCGCGCCGTGCAGCAGGAACACCGGGTTGCCCTCGATCTCCAGGAGCGGCTCGCCCGCCTGATGGGTGGAGCCCGCCTCCGGGACCTTGGTGACGATCCCCGTGGCGCCGGCCAGTTCCTCGGCCGTGCCGTACTCGAGAGTGCCCATGATCTCCACCCCGGAGGCCAGCGACGTGCGCTCCACCGTGGCGGTGCGGACCTTCTTGGTGTCCTCGTCATTGTCGCGGGACCGGGCGACGCCCCACCAAGTGGCCGCCCCCGCCCCGATCACTAGAACGCCTGCGATGGCGCTTGCTGTGATCCAGCCCTTCTTAGTCATTTTGGTCCATCTCTTTCAATTCCGCGATTCGTTGATCGGTGTAGGCGTTGAAACGTTCGTGCAGGATATCCCGAAGCCGCATGACGTTCTTGGTCTCCGCGTCGGCGGACTCGAAATCCGGCAGAACGACTCCGCCCCCTGTGTCCGGCCCGAATCCCGGCAGGTCGAAGCCGATTCTGGGGGGATTGGCGGTCGGGTACTTCTCCAACAGTTGGCGGTACAGCGGGGACGCGTCGTCATTCCACGACCCGTCCGCCGTCGCGGCGTCCATTTCGTGGTCCAAGGACCGGGTGGCTTCCTCGTCGAAATTCGGGCAGGCCGCCATGAGGTCCCTGAGCGCCTGCTCGGTCATGTTCGTGGGCAGCAAGACCATCGAGATCCCGGTCTTCCAGCCGTTCGCGACCGGCGGGTCGGGGTCCTTGAGGTTCGGGTACCCGTTCTCCCGGGCGCACTCGGCCCAGGCCAGGGTGGGTATCAGCGCCAATTGTTTGTCGGCCAACTCCTGGTCCGGATCGGACGGCGGCGCCACGGGCGTTGTGTATCCCGTCTCATCGAGGCATTCGGTCAACGCCTCGGTGTGGTCGCGGTCGCCTATGAACAGGTACGGCGGCACTCCGTCGTCGGGCTCGGTTTCCGGCAACACCAGTGGCGCCGTTCCTGCGGCGGGGTTTGTGTCTGATTCGCCACTGCCCGCGTCCGATGCCGTCGCCAGACTCGGGTCGTAGGCGGAAGCCAGTTCTTCCAAGTGTTGTAGGACGGCTTTCCATTCGGCCTGGTCCGACTCGTCAGAAGTGTCCGCGCCGCCGAAGTCGTAACTCGCTCCCGTCTGGTCGACCCGCATGGTGTAAGGCTCGTCCGTCTCGATCCCGAACGAAGCCTGGTCGGTGCCGGCCTCGTATTCGACGGCTTCGGAGATCCCGGCCTCTTGCAGGCACTTGACCATTTCAAGCGTGGCCTCGGCCTGGTCGGCTCGCTCTTCGACGCTGCCACTTCCGCTCTCGCCGCCGTCGAGTGTCGCCACGCGGCCCTCGTCCTGCGCCGTGCAGGCCGTCGCAGTGATGGCTGCCCCCGCTCCGATCACGAGGACGCCGGCCATGGCGCCTGGCGTGATCCAGCCCCTCTTGGTCATTGTGGTCCGTTTCTGGTCGATTCTGCGATCCGTTCTACTGCGCCCATCGGTCGAGCCAGGGCTTTCTGGACGCGGCGGCATTATTCCTCGGTGTCTTGAGCCTCTTCCCATTGGTCCCGCATGCGCTCCGAGTAGGCCTCCTGGGCCTCCCACAGTATTTCCTGGAGCTTGTTGAGGCGTTCCCATTGGGCTTCGGCGTCCGGGCCTTCGTCCTGGCCGGTCATATTGGTGTAATCGCCGTTGTAGCCCGGGTAGTCGAACCCGATCGCCGGATCGATGTAGCCCGGATACTTCTTGGCGATTTCGGCTTCTAGTTCGGCGTAACCCGCTCGGGTGTTCGGGATGTCGCCAGACTCGTACCTGGCCATCGTCTCCCTGTCAGCGGCCTCGTGATCGGCTTCGTTGAAGTTCGTGCATTTGGTCAACAGTTCGCGCAGAGCTGTCTCGGTGATGTCACCGGGCAGGACCGCCATCGGGTTGGTTTGCCAATCATCCGCGATTGCCGCAACGGGATCCTTCATGTTCGGATAGCCGTTGTCACGGGCGCACTTGATCCACTCGATCGTGGAGTCGAGCTGCCTCTGCTTCTGGGCGACTTCCTCCTTCGGATCGGTCTTGTATTCCGGTTCGGTGTAACCCGTCTCATCGAGGCACTTGACAAAAGCCTCGGTGTAATCATGGTCGCCGATGATCAAATAGGGGGTTGAATCCTGGGGAATGTCAGTGGGTTCGGCGTCTTCGGGTTCATCTGGTTCCGGTTCGGGCTCTGGCGCGGTGCTCGCGGACGGATCGGACTCGGCCGGTTCGGCGGACCCTTCCTCGCTCGGTTCGTCCCCGTCTTCGATCGGCACCGTGACGTCGCCCATCTCGACGGCTCCGCCGCCCTCGACCACGACGGACGTCTCAAGAAGGTCCGGGTCGTACTTGGACGCGAGTTCGTTGAGACGTCTTTCGTTCGCCTCCCATTCGGCTTCGTTCGCGCCTGAGCTCATCATTCCGGAACCGTCCCGCATCCGCATGGTGTAGGGCTCGTCTGTGTCCAGGTTGAACCGGACGTTCTCGGCGTCCCACTCGTCGAGGGATGCTTCGATGTCGGCTTCTTGGAGGCATTCGACCATGTCCTTGGCTGCTTCGGCTTGAGTGACCTCGACTTTGCCTTCGCCCTTCCCGCCCAAGCTGGCAACTTGATTCTTGGACGAGCAGCCCGCCAGAGCCAGTGCTCCCACGGCCGCGGCGACGATCAGCGCCTTCGATAGTCTCATCGGTTTCCCCTTCACGTTAAGGCCGGTGGGGCGCTCAGAACTCCCCCTGCCAGCCACCTTATTTGTGCTGATAGGCCTGTGGATCATCCCGGAGGATGATTGCTCCAGACGGGCGGATGACATGTCAACGGCTCTCCGGGATTTGGGGCTCCCAGTAGTCGTCCGCGGCGCCACCGAGAATCTGTTCGAGTCGACTGAGCCGTTCGCGTTCCGCTTCGGAGACCGCCTCGGCCTCTTCGGTCCAGGCCTGGCCGTCGTAGCCTGGCACGTCGAACCCGATTTTCGGGTCGATGTATCCGGGGTACTTCTCGGCCAGTTTGCGCATGCCCTCGGTGTAATTGGGCTCGGTCGTGTAGTCGCGCGGATGTTCGGTTCGCTCCTGATCGGCAGCCGCGCGGTACGCCGGGTCGAAATTGGGGCAGCGCGCCAGGAGGGCGCGCAGAGCGTCCTCGGTGATCTCGGCTGGGAGGACTGCCTTGGGCCAAGTTTCGGACTGATCGGCTTTCGGCGGCGCCGGGTCTTTGAGATTGGGATACCCGTTCGCGCGGGCGCACTCGAGCCACCGCACGGTGGCCTCTGCGTCGAGTCGCTTCTGGCCCAATTCGATTGCCGGATCGATGAAACTGTCCGGTGGTGCGTAGTGGGATTCGTCGAGGCACCTCTGCAGCGTCTCGCTGTGGTCTTCGTCCTCGATGAACAGGTACGGCACAGAGTGGTGGGCGGCGTCCTCGTCTGCGGCGGTGCCACCGTAGTCGACGGCGGCTGTCGGGTCGTATTTCGCGGTCAATTCGATCCAACGGTCATACCAGATCTGCTGTTCTCTCGAAGTCTCGCCTCCGAAGCCGATCACGCCGTAGTCCGGCGTCAAGCTCAGCGTGTACGGCTGGTCAGTGTCGATTTCGACTTCCGGCTTGTGGTCGTCTCCGCCAACGGCATAGACGCGGGTGCCGATGCTGGCGTCTGCGAGACACGCGGCCATCAGCTTGGCGCGTTCCATCTCAGTCAACTCAGCCGGATTCTTGCCGCGTAGCGTGGCGACTCCGCCGTCGGTGCAACCGCCCAGGGCGGCTCCCGCCAACGCGGCCGCGCTAACTAGCCCGATCACTGATCGGCGGTGTCTCATGGTGTGCCCCTCTGCTCCGCTCAGCGACTTGGGTGACCGCGTGCTCCGGGGCCGCGCCATTGCCAGGCTACACCCCCGAAAAGCCATGCGCTGTCCACTAAGCCCCCGTTCTTGCTGAATCCACAGTACCATGCAATCCGCAGTACCCGAATCGCAACAGCCCTGGCGCGACCTCAGCCGCGTGAACCACGAGCGGCTCAACCAAAAAGTCTCCAGACGACTTTCTGGTCGAACCGGTCTCCATTCCACTTTCCGCCCGGCCTCCCGAGCCGTGATCGGCTCAACCAAAAAGTCTCCAGACGACTTTCTGGTCGAACAAGTCTCCGGTCCACTTCCCGGTCGGGGCGCGCGCCGCGTCTATGCCCGAAGACGAGTCCTTGCCGCCAAATGGGACCCACCCGCACCGCTTTCTGGTCAAGCGGCGCGCCGGTTGCGCGGAGGAACACGGGTTGGCGTCT
>JAISCU010000240.1 GCA_031265345.1 Bifidobacteriaceae bacterium | reverse complement strand
CCCAAAGTGCGTAATGGACCTCACAGACAACCGCTCCTGAAGCAGAGGACACCGCCCATGCCCGAGTCTCCCGAAGGCCGTGCCCGTCGGCGCGGCTCCGAGCAGGGCGGGGCGAGCCGATGAGGGTCCTCGTGTACGGGGCCGGTGGCCTGGGCCTCTATTTCGCGGCCCGTCTGGCCCAGGCCGGATGCCAGGTGATCCTCAAAGGTCGTCCCGAGGCAGTGTCGCGGGGCCGGGAGGAGCCCTTGCGTGTCGTGAAGGACGCGCGGGTGGACGAGGTGCGCGGCATCGAGATAGTGGATTCGCTAGGCGGGGTCGGCGCGGAGGCGGCCATCATCACGACCAAAGCCTGGCAGGTCGAGCACGCCGCGCGGGACATCTCGACGGTTCTTCAGCCCGGCGCTCCCGTGCTCACCGTCCAGAACGGGATCGACGCACCGACCCGCGCGGCCCTGCACCTGCGTCCGCAGGATGTCTTCGCTGCGACCGTGGTGGTCATCGCCTCCAAGAGCGGCGTCCTCGATGTCTCGGTGCTCGGCGAGGAAGCGGCGCTGACTCTTGGGAGCCCGGTCGGCGCGGACGAATGCACGGCCGCCGGACTCGTGGAGGCGCTGACCGACGCGGGCATGGCGGTCACGTGGACGGACCACATCGACGAGGCTCTGTGGAAGAAGCTGGCTCTGATCTGCTCGTACGGCGGCATCGGCGCTGTGCTCGACGCGACGGTGGGCCAGACGCGCGGCGCCGAGCGGACCCGGCACCTGGTACTGGCCGCGATGGACGAGGTGTTCGCGGTCGCGCGGGCCGAGGGCGTCATCCTGACCGGGCAGGACAAGAATGACATCGCCAGTGTCTACCTGACCGGTTTCGCCCCGGACACGACTTCCTCGATGCATCGTGACCTTCTCGCCGGGCGTCCCTCCGAACTGGAGGACCAACTCGGCGCCGTCGTGACCAGGGCGGAGCGGCACGGCGTCCCAGTGCCGATTCTCCACCTTGTGTATGCCGTGATGTCTCCGCGCGAGGCTCGGGCACGGGATGCTTAACAGCCAGAATTCTGGCCAATGAGCACGCAATGGGGACGGACCCGTTATCCACAGGGCCTGACCTGCGCAAACGGCTGTGGAAAACCGCCGAGTGAGCATGGAAAGGTACCGTCCCCGCGGGTTAGGCGAACAGGGACGGCAGGTCCTCTACGGGCAACTGGCGGTAAAACGCCTTGTAGGCGCGGTCCGGGGCGACCACCGACAGGTAGAGCTGATAGGAGCCGCAGGCCTTCACCAGGGAACTCTTGTAGAAGTGGTAGCCGTCCAGTCGCGGATCGACCTTGGTCGGTTCGATCAGACTCGCTTCGCCGAAGTCCAGCCCGTCGTCGGAGCGGGCGTAGAACAGCGCGAACGGCGGGCTGTCGCCATCGCCCTGGGAGGGAAGATAGCCCAACAGCAAAGCCTCGTAGCCCAGGTCCGTGCGCACCATCTCCTGGTGCCACGGCACGTAGCCGTCGCTCAGCTCCACCCTGACCGCCTGGGGCGCCGTCCAAGACTCGAGGTCCGCGCTCTCGGTGTGCACCAGTTGGCCGCCGTAGTTCGAGTACCACAGCCGGTAGCGCGACCCTTCGATCAGCAGCGACGGGCTCATGTAGCTGGGGTCGCCGCCGTCGAAGACGGCCTCCTTGCGGGACCACTTGATCCCATCCGAACTGGTCATCCGGTAGACGATGTTGGTCGAATTGTCCGGCTTCGACCCGTCCGCGCGGGCCGGGTTGTACCGGAACCAAAGTTCGAACCCATCTGGCCTGGGCAGCAAGTAGCCGTCGGAGTAGTGACCCTTCCGGTCGACATCGTCCGGTACGCCGGACACGGGATTGGCGATCCCCTCGGGCTCGGACCAGTCGAGGCCGTCCTCGGACACCAGGATCGACGGGTTCTCCTTGGTCGCGTCTCCGAACGGGTAGGGGGTCATGGTCATCCAGTAGCGGTGACCGAAACGGCCGTTCTGGTCGAACTGGACGTTGATGTGCGTCGGTTGGTTGGAGCCGTCGTAGGTCGGCAAGGTCAAGAACCTGCCACGGCCGTCCGGGTCCGCATCAGCCTGCTCGGTCGGCAACGGCAATTCGCAAGCCTCGTTGGACCGTGTCTCCGGTCCCGGCTCCGGCGGCGCCGTCTTGTCCACGAAGTCCGAGTCGAGCGTCACAGGCGGCGCCGGGTCCGGAGGCGGGGCACCTTGGCCTCCGCAAGCCGTCGCCGAGGCCAGCGTCGCCGCCAGCGCCGCCAAGACACTGGTCAACCGTCGTCCAGGCCTCACCCCGTGGTCGCGCCGACAGCCGCCGATTGTTCCCCCGATTGTTCCCCCGTACTGCAAAGGTGTGACTCCCTACCGATACTTCTGCGCTGCGTCAAGGGCCGGGACACCGCCCGCGCCCATGACATTGCGTCACACCCTAACACCGGGCACGCGCCACCTCGCTCATCCGCCCGCGCGAGCTCACCGCCAGCCCGTCGCGGGCCCGCGAATCAACGCTTGCGCCGGAGCCGCGCCCAGCGCCTCGTCAGACCCCATTTCGTGACCAGCCACATGGCCTCGCGCACAATCGCCCCGTTCATCTTCGAGATCCCGACCTCACGTTCTGGGAAGGAAATCGGGACCTCCACGATGCGGGCGCCGGCGTCACGGGCCGCCATGGACATGTTGACCTGGAAGCCGTAGCCGTGTGCCTGGACCCCGCTCAGGTCCAGCGATCGCAGCAACTCAGCCCGGTAGGCCCGGAACCCCGCCGTCGCGTCCTTGATCTTCAGGCCCAGCATCACCGAGACATAGAGGTTCCCGCCCCGCGAGAGGAGCTCGCGTCGCTTGGGCCAATTCAACACTTCGCCACCCGGCACCCAGCGCGAGCCGATGGCGAGATCGGCGCCCGACCGCACGGCACGGAGCAACAGGCCCAACTGCTCCGGGCGGTGCGAGCCGTCGGCGTCCATCTCGACCAAAGGATCGAAGCCGCGCGTCAAGCCCCAATCGAAGCCGGCCAGATAGGCCCGCCCCAACCCCTCCTTGCCGGGCCGGTGCAGGACGTGGATGTTGGGGTCGGCCTGGGCGGCGGCATCGGCCAATTCGCCCGTGCCGTCGGGGCTGGCGTCATCGACCACCAGGATGTGGGCGGACGGGACCGAGGCGCGCAGGCGGGCCAAGACGCCGGGCAGCGACTCGCGCTCGTTGAAAGTCGGCATTATGACCAGGGGGCCGGGGGGCGCGCCGCCGCCAACCTCGGGATCCGGGTCTGGGCGCACCTAGGCACCGTACCAAATGAGAGGGCTGCCGGGCAGGGTTGATAGGGTTTGCGGCGTGTATAAGAGCCTCAAAGTCGGCGTGGTGGTCCCCGCGTACAAGGAGGAGGCGCACATCGAAGCGGTGATCCAGACCATGCCCGAGCTGGTGGACCAGGTCGTGGTGATCGACGACGCCAGCCCCGACCGCACCGGCGCCGTGGCGCGCGAAGCCGCAGACGAGCGCACGCAGGTCATCACCCACGAGGTCAACCAGGGAGTCGGCGGGGCTATCCTCAGCGGGCACGAACGGATGCTGGAGCTCGGCATGGACGTGTCGGTGGTCATGGCGGGCGATGGCCAGATGGACCCGGACTACCTGCCGGACCTGCTGGACCCGATCGCGGAGCAGGGCTACGGCTTCACCAAGGCCAACCGCTTCTATTCCTCCACGTCTTTCGAGGGGATGCCGAAGCACCGGATCTTCGGCAACATGATCCTCACCATCCTGACCAAGGCGGCATCGGGCTATTGGAACCTGGTCGATCCCCAGAACGGCTACACCGCCTGCACCACCGAGGCCTTGCGCCGCCTGCCGCTGTCCAAGGTCCACCGCCGGTACGATTTCGAGAACGACCTGCTGATCTGGCTGAACATAGCCGACGTGCGGGCGCGCGACGTCAATGTGCCCGCCGTCTACGGCGCCGAGACCTCGACCATGAACCTGACCAAAGTGGCGCCCCGGATACTCCTGACCCTGATCGCGGGCGGTTGGCGCCGGATGTGGCGCAAGCACATCCTATGGAGCTTCTCTCCCATCGCCCTGCTGGTGGTGGCGGGCCTGGTCCTGACCGTGTTCGGGCTGGC
>JAISCU010000217.1 GCA_031265345.1 Bifidobacteriaceae bacterium | reverse complement strand
CGACGCCGTCGAGGACGCGCTGGGCGAGGGGCGCCCGGCACTGCTCGAGATCGACCTAGTGGGCGCGCGTCAAGTGCGGCAGTCCATGCCCGGCGCGCTCCAAGTGTTCTTGATGCCTCCCACTTGGGAGGAGTTGGAGCGGCGCCTGATCGAGCGCGGCACGGAGGACGAGGCCGGGCGGGCGGCCCGCCTGACCAGGGCCGAACAGGAGGTCTTGGCGCGCGGCGAGTTCGATTTCGTGCTGACCAACGACGATCTTGAACTGACCGTCAACCAGCTGGCTTCCATAATGGGGCTAAACTAGTAGGTCGCACACATCGGTCCGCCCTCAGGCGGCCTTTCTTGGCGCGAACTTGCCGGACGCCGTGTGGCGGCCATGATGTTGGAAGGATTGTTCATTGTCAGGTACCACCGCTAACCCCGAGGGCATCACCGATCCCCCGATCGACGATCTGCTCGAGGTCACGGACTCCAAGTACGCGCTGGTGATCTACGCCGCCAAGCGCGCCCGCCAGATCAACGGCTACTACGCCCAGCTGAACGAGGGCCTGTTGGAACACGTCGGCCCGCTGGTCGAGGCCGGGCCTCAGGAGAAGCCTCTGTCCATCGCGATGCGCGAGATCAACCAGGGTCTGTTGACCATCGAACCCGCTGGAGAATGACCGCGCCATGATCGTGGTGGGGGTGTCGGGCGGGATCGCCGCCTACAAGACCCCCGCCCTGGTGCGGTTGCTGACCGAAGCGGGCCATTCGGTCCGGGTGGTCCCCACCGAGGCCGCGCTTAGATTCGTCGGGGCGGCCACTTTCGAGGCCTTGACCGGCGCGTCGGCGTTGACCTCGGTCTTCGATCAGGCCGCCGATGTCGATCATGTAGCTCTGGCGGCTTCGGCGCGCGTGGTGGTGGTGGCTCCGGCGACGGCCGACCTGCTGGCCCGCTACGCCGCCGGCCAGGCCGGTGATCTGCTGACCGCCACTTTGCTGGCGACGCGCGCGCCGGTGATGGTCGCGCCCGCCATGCACACCGCCATGTTGGAGCATCCCGCCACGCAGGCCAACTTGGCCACTTTGCGCGCGCGGGGCGTGACCGTGTTGGATTCGCCGTCCGGCCGGTTGACCGGCGCCGATTCGGGTCCTGGGCGCATGGCCGAGCCGTCCGCCATCGCCGCCGCCGTCGCCCGGTTGCTGCGGCCTCAGGACTTCTCCGGTCTGCGGGTCCTGGTCAGCGCCGGGGGCACGCGCGAGCCGTTGGACCCGGTGCGTTATCTGGGGAACCGTTCGTCCGGCAAGCAAGGGATGGCGATCGCCGATGCCGCCGCGCGGCGGGGCGCTTCCGTCACGGTGGTCGCCGCGAATGTTGCGAGCCCTGTTCCTTGTGGGGTCGAGCCGGTGGCGGTGGGGACAGCGGCCGAGCTTGAGTCTGCTATGAAGGCGCGGGCCGCCGAGGCCGACTTGATCGTGATGGCGGCGGCGGTGGCCGATTTCCGGCCCGCCGAGGCGTCCTTGTCGAAGATCAAGCGTTCCGGGCGCCGAGGATTGTCGCTCGAACTGGTGGCCAACCCGGACATCTTGGCCGGCTTGGTCGAGGCCCGCCCCGCAGGCCAGGTGATAGTCGGCTTCGCGGCCGAAACCGGCGACGACACCGCCAGCGCGCTGGAGCACGCGGCGGCGAAAGCTCGGCGCAAGCGCACCGACCTGACGGTCGCGAATGTGGTGGCCGGGGGAGCGGTCTTCGGCGAGGACACCAATGATGTGGTGCTGCTGTCCGGCGAGGGCGTCCGCCTGGGCGAGGTGGCCGGTTCGAAGCTCGACGTCGCGGACGCCATCCTCGACACCGTGCGCCCCTGGCTCTAGCCCTTCAACCGAATCGGGGACTGTCCCCAATTCTGTTCAGAACCATAATCGGGGCAGTCCCCGACTATGGTTCGGCTATGGCGGCGTGGCTACTGTCAATTGGTTCGATTGAGACTTCATCCGATGCAGGCACGGTGCGCGGAGCCGAGTGGTGCCCGCCAATGCCCGCCAATGGTACGGTTGCTGGCGGCCACCGGTGAACTATGCGGGCGCCGGAAGCGGCCCAATTCAATCGCCGAAGGAGGCTCCAAGGTGACGCGAGGCAACGCAATGGAGAAGCGCTGGAACGCCGCGCTGACGGCGTGCGCCATGGCTTTTGTGATTTGCGCGTCTCTGGCTGGATGTGGAAAGACTGAGCCGGCTGGCCAGTCAACGGGCCAAGCAGCGGTCGAACAGCCTGATTCAGCGGCGCCCGAATCGGGCTCCAGCGGAGTCGCGGAGAAGGATTCGTCGGAAATCGCCGACAACAGCACGGCCGAATCGCTGGACAACGGCTTGCTCTCGCTCGCTGACGAGAGGCCCACGACTGACAATAGTAAGTGGCGCGAGATCCTGGATGTCATGCCGGATAGCGCCGAAGTGGGAATTGGCCACGTGGACGGAACTTATGTCAGTAGCGTTGACGGCGGCTCAGACGATGCCGGTCGCGTACAGTTCATCTTGACGGTCAATCGCGAAGAGCAGTACTTGACGCTCCGCGATTACTACAAGGGTCTGGGCGGAACCACAGTCGCCGAGACGGATGACGACCTGCAGATCGAATACGACTGGGGGATCATGAGCCAGTGCTCGTACCGGAAGGACGACGGCGAAATAGTCGTGAATTTCGACATAAGCCTGTGAGGACGTCGTCCCGGACGCGAAGTGGAGCGCGCCACTGGCGCGAGAACCGTTCTCACAGTCCTCAGGTGTCCGCAATTGGCTGGAACTCGGGTTGGGCGCCAGTTGGAGCCAGTTGCGGACACGGCCTCGCAGGGACGCCGATGCCGCCGACCGACTGACCTGCGCAGACGCTGGTCGCCGACCACGCGGCATCGGACACTGGTGTCCGCAATTGGCTGGAACTCGGACTGGGCGCCAGTTGCAGCCACTTATGGACGTGGCTTCGTAGGGACGCCGATGCCGCCGACCGACTGACCTGCGCAGACGCTGGTCGCCGACCACGCGGCATCGGACACTGGTGTCCACAATTGGCTGGAACTCGGGTTGGGCGCCAGTTGCAGCCACTTGCGGACAACGCGCTGCGCGACACGTGTCGATGTAGCTGGGGCCAGGGCCTCGACAAAGTCACGCTCGATCGGCGACGGCCCTCCAAACGGCGGGCTGAAATGCGACCGTCGAGGGTTCGTGGCCGAGCCGGCCCTGCCACGAAGGCCTGAAGGCCGTAGTTCAGACCACATGCCAGTACCGCCCCGCGTCAGCCGCGACCGCCCCCGAAGTCAGCAGGTCGACCACCCGCCTCACGACTTTGCCGAGACATTGGGCTGGACGCTGACCTGCCCGCGATAGCAGCATGGTCGTGTTAAAATCGTAGTATAAGCACGGATGTGCTACCAAGGGAGAACGGGGGATCGCCAGTGAAGAAGGGCATGCCATTTCAGTTGGGCGCGGTGATCGTTGTCGCGATGATGGCCGCGGCGACGGCAGGCTGCGGGACCGTCGAAGACACAATTGATGGCACTGTGAGCGGGATGCGGGGCGATCCGGCGCCTTCAGGCGAACCGGTCGCGGAGGCGGACTCCGGCGCGCGCGCCATCCTCGTAACGGTGATGATCGAGTCGGACGGTGCGACCGCGTCTGATGTGACGGTCGACGTGGACGCGAGGAGGAACTCCCAGAGCGTGAAAGAGGAAAACGTCGAATTGCCGTACACGGCCGAGTTCTCGGTTCCGACCGACACGATGTTCCCGTTGAAGGGAACGACTGTCAGGGCGAAGGCATCCGCCGACGCGTCCGAAATCAGTTGTTCGATCCTCTATGACGGAGAAGTCGTCGCGACCGACCTATCGCGAGGTGACCGGGCGGCGGTCGAATGCGACAAGGAGTTCGAACTCGGTCCCGGCTGAACCGCGCCGCACGTTGAAGCTAGCAGCGTACACATCAGCAAGGGGGCGGCGATGCCGTGGGGGCAGGGACCTGCGCAAACGGTGATTGTGGACCGAGCGGCATCGGGCAAGTGGGGTGACAGGAGCGGGCGGTCGTGGTCGAAAGGAGACTCGGTGCCTGGTGGGCCGGAATTGTCTGCTCGGAGCAGACCCAGGCCTGCGATGGGCCCAATAGTGTGGTCACGCGACCAGGGGCGCGGACGGAAGCGGGACGAATCGGCGCTCGGTCGCACAAGACAGCAATTGGAAAGCGTTTCATCGAGAGCAAACAAGGAGGCTGCGATGTTCTGTACAAACTGCGGCAAGCAGGCGAGGCAAGGCGCGGAGGCGACGCTGCCATTGCCGGCGCCAACGCGGTCGGAGCCAAGCCATCCGGTGCCGCCAACCGGGGCTGGGGTGTGGAGCGGGGACCAACGCCCGGGCCAACCGCGGCCGGCGAAGAAGTGGCGGGGCCTCGTGAGGGTAGTCGCCAGGACCGTGTCCCGGGTGGTGAGTCGGCAACGCCACATAGCCAACCCTCACATGTTGAAGATTCACCCCCAACAAAGGGTCAGCCAGCGCGGCGCGCCCTGGAGGCCCAGGTTGACCGCCATCAGGAAACCGTTCGCGGCAGTGACTCTGGCTGTTGCGATGGTTTCGTCTCTCGCGGCTTGCAGCGGCGACGGCGGGATCGTCGGCACCTGGGAGCCCGACGTCCAATCGGGCCTTGACGTGCGACTGCGAATTGAGATGAATGACGACGGCACGTTTGTAATGGCCAACGTATCCAGGGGATTCTCGGTCGGCGGGAAATACATCAAGACAGATGACAGCCACTACGGTCTTGTTGTCAGAAACGGCGGCGGCAAGAATGTGGTCCAGCTCGCACTAACGCAAAGTGGTGGCGAGTTCCGAGCCACAGGCTCCATATCATATGACGCAATGCTCGAGATTCAGGTGAACATGACTGATGCTCCATTCATCAGGACGAGCGAGACGACCAGCGGGGAAGCGCCAAGCATTGACTTGTCCCAGTACGGCGCAAAGCCATCCGAAGCCTCCACCGAGCCTCCCGGATGATTCGCTTTTCCCGACCGACTCGGCCGATTTCTACGAACGGTTGATCGGGATCGTCAACGACGCGGGAATGCCTCCAATAGAGGTCATCCTCCGAATGGGAGCCTTCGCTTTAGACTGGGATCCGGTTGGTTGGGTGTGCATGAGTCCTTGAAGCCCGACGGCGATCCTCCACGGTACGATCTCCAATTCCTCTGATGACTCGCTGCGGCGAAACTGCATTCACCAATTGCGCGCTCCGAGCCCTGCCCTCTTGTGGGCGCGGTTTGGGATTGCACCGCGCGTGCCTGCGGCCGTTGTCGCGGTAAGATCGGCTTCCGCTTTGGCCGTGCAGCGTGCCACGAGTTCGTCCTCGAGATCCTCGACCAGGACTCTGCGGGCATCAACACAGTCTTCGTGTGCGGCGTCCATGACGCCGTAAGTGTTGAGTGAATTTGAGACAGGCCCCAATTTGGTTGAGAACCATTCCCGCCGGATGGCGTTTCGGGAATCCAGCGGAGCCCGGCTCAGTCGCGAGTCGAAGCCAGTATCGGACACACCAGCGAGGGGGTGGCGATGCCGTGGGCGCGGTGACCTGCGTAAACGCTGGTTGCCGACCACACGGCATCGGGCAAATGGGTTGACGGGCGCGGGCGGTCGTAGTCGAAAGGAGACTCGTTGCCTGGTGGGCCGGAATTGTCTGCTCGGAGCAGACCCAGGCCTGCGATGGGCCCAATAGTGTGGTCACGCGACACGGCGCGCGGACGGAATCGGGAGAAGTCGGCGCTCGGTCGCACAAGACAACGATTGGGAACGTTTCATCGAGAATGGGCAAGGAGGGCCGCGATGTTCTGCACGAACTGCGGTAAGCAGGCGAGGCAAGGGGCGGGGTTCTGTACGAATTGTGGCAAGGCGATCGAGGCTGGCGCGAGGCGGCAGGGAGCGGAGTCGGTCGAACCGTTGCCGGCGCCAACGCAATCGGAGCCAACCTATCCGGCGCCGACTGGAGGCGAGGGGCAGGCGGGTGGCCGACCCCTGGCTCAGTCGCAGCCGCGACCAGGGGAGCCGCAGTCCGGGGAGCCCCGGCAGCGGAAGAAGAGGAGGGGCGCTGTGATCGCCATCGCTGCGGCTGGAGTCGTCGTGTTGGCGGCGGGCGCGGCGATCCTCGTGTCCGCCCTGCGGACGCATGACAAGCCCGCGGACGCCGGGCCGGAGCCCACTGTCCAGGAAGAACCCACGGTGCCGCCGACCGTGAGCCCCACGCCGTCGCCAACGCCGTCCGAGCCGAGCGCCAGCCCGTCCGACCAACCGGAACCAGTGGAAACGGTCGAGGACGACCGGGCGACTGCTTTCGAAGGCACCCTTCATGAGAGCACGACCCTGCCGCTGTCTTTCATGCTCCCACCGGACTACACCGTCGATGAGAACGCTGATCGCATCTTGGCCACCAGCCCGACTGGCCTGGCGCAGGTGCAGGTTTATCGGGTCGCTGGCGTCAGCGCTGCCGATGTCGCGGCTGACCAGGAAAAATATGACCTCGACGCGATCAACCGGTTCAACGGTAACCTCTACGAGTTCACCAGCGAAGAGGATGTCGACTACTACGGCACGACCTGGCACAGGGTGATCTTCAAGTCCAACGACGCCGACGGGAACCTGATCAACTATTGGTTGACGTACGTTGACGACGGCGAAGGAGGCGTCATCTTCTGCGCCACCGGGTTGTTCTTCGGGTCCGGCGGTTCGGTCGGTGTGGACGAATTGGCCTCGTTGGACGTCTCCCAGTCGATGATCCTCGATTAGCCGCGTCGAGCGGGCGGGGAGAGCGCCGCGCGGGCCGCTCACCTCGCAGTGATCCAGGCCGCGATGTCCGCGAGCGGCGCGTCATCGACGTGTGCTCCGGCGACGTAGTCATCGGTTGTCGGGTCTTCCATCGTGGACACCGTGAACAGATGGTTCAGGTCGTCGTACAGGTGGAACTCGAAATTGCCCATACCGCCTACGAGTTGCTTGTACGCGCCGTAGTCGTTCTTCGGCGACACCTGGAAGTCTTTGCCGCCCTGCAAGATGAGGAACGGTTTGTCGGTGGACAGCAGGTAATCGCTCGGCGGGTGAGCGTCCATTTCTTCCACATAGGCCTGCGGCAGGCCGAAATAGGGCTTGGCGTCCTCCACCTGTTGCGTCAGCGCCTCGCGCTCGGACGGCTCGGCGAGCGAAATCACATATAGGTTCTGGTCGTAGATGACGTCCGGCAGACTTCTTGGGCTGCCTGCCATGATGACCGCGCCCGCGAAGACGCCGTCTGATTCCTCCACCATGCGCGGAGCGAGCATACCCCCAAGGCTGTGGCCGACCAGGAATATCTTGTCGCTGTCGACGCGGTCGTCACCGACGAGCAATTCGCCGGCAAGGATCGCATCTTCAATCGTTTCCTCCCCCACGGTGGTGTCGGGAGTGACGCTCGACGGATGGGTGTAGGTGCGCTTGTCGTAACGAAGAACGGCGACACCGCGCTCGACCAGGTAGTCGGAGACGTCTTTGAACACGTCCACTCCGTAGATGCTCTCGTCCTTGTTGTTCGGACCAGAACCATGCACGAGCACGACAGCGGGCGCCGCATCTGAGCCACCTGGAAGAGCCAGGACCCCGTCAAGAGGGTATTGCGCACCGACTGTCACGGGTACCTCGGCCATCGCGTCGGGAGCGGCCCCCGGAGACGGTCGGTTGGGCGCGCAGGCCGTTGAAGCGATGAGCAGGGCCACCGCGCAGCAGACAGATTTGCGGATCATCTGGTATCTCCCCTGGCTTGGCGATGTAATGGGTCTTTAGTCCCATTTGATGCGGGCTCAATGTAACCCAACCGTCACCGGATTTCCAAATCACCGCAGGCAGCCAACGCCTTGGTCTCAGAGTCCCGACTCTCCGACATCCGCTGACGTCGAAGCCGTCAGCTGCGGTGCGGGTCGCCCGTGAGCAGCGCGCTGCCGCGGGCCTTTGATGCGCCGGGGCCGGGCGAGCGGCATCGTGCGTCGAAAGAGCAGTTGTCTTGACCTGAAGCGAGGCTTTCGGGCAGGAGCCCTGGCGGCGACGCCGGCTCGGGGCAGCCAGCCTTCAGGACACGGGCACCACCGCGACGTCGGCGTGGGCTGTCAGCGCCGTCATGTCTGGCACATGGGTCGTGATAATCGTCGAGGGCGCCAATTGGCAGGCGATCTGGGCGACCACGGCATCGACGCTGAGATCGCGCTTCTCCCGCCGAAGACCCTCGGCCCGCTCGCGCAATGCTCCGGCAGCCGCGGCAGTGGCGATATCCAGGCCGCAGGAGTCGAAACCCTTGATGACGCGGAACACCGCCGCGTCGGTCGCCTTCCCATTCATGACCTCGACCAGCACGGCCGTGAGCACCACCACGCGCTGACCGGTCTTGAGCAAGGCATGAACCGTGGCAGCGACGGAGGCGTCCATTCGTGCCAGCCTGGAAAGCGCCTCGGAGTCGAGGACCACGGTCCTCACAAGCCAAGCAATCGCCGGGCGCGGGCGTCGATTTCGGATTGAGGGGGCCGACCGTGCGCGGCGTCCAATTCAGCGGCCAGTGTCTCAAGGTGGTCGTGTAGCAATTGAGTCTGGAGCGCCTTGGCGACGTAGGACGAGAAATTGGTGCCGTCGATCCGTTGCTCGACGGCGTCAACCAGACTTTGAGGCAAGCTGACGGACTTCTTCGCGCGTTCCAGGACGTCGGCCATGGGGCCATCCTGCCAGGAGTAGGACGAATGCTCGGGACCGGCCCCGTCGGTGGCGACAGCGCCGGACCCGGAACTCGACCGTAGGGATACTCGCGACGCAATGAACGGTTCGTCAGCGGCGGAGGCGCCGGGCGCGGGCGGCGCACACGGCGGCGAAGATCGCGCCGAAGGCGGCCAGCGCGACCCACAACAACCAGGCAGGGACGGCCCAGCCGCCGACCTCAGCCGTGAAACCGAAATAGGAGCGCAGGTCGGTGTTCACCGAGGCCGGCGCGCCGGAAGTCATCGAATCGAGCGCTTCGCCGGCGAGCAGGTCGCGGACCAAGGTGGCGCTCTGCCCGAACGGCAGGGAGGCGATCACGCTGGTGGTGCCGGAGCCGAGCAGGCCGACGGGCACGTAGGCCCCGGCCAGGAAACCGGAGAAGGTGCCGAGGATCGTGGAGACCGCGCTGGCCGCCCCGTTGGAGCTGACGAACGATCCGACCATGGCGGCGAAGGCCGCGAACACCAGCGCGGAGACGGCGGTCGCCGCCAGCGCCGAGGCGAGCCGGGGGAGCGAAGGCAGGTCATGGCCCTGGAGCGCCGCGTACACCAGGCCGACCACGCCGATCCCGATGGACATGGCGCAGGCGAACACGAAGATCGACAGGACGTATCCCGCCATGAGCGCGCGCCCGCGCAGCGGCGCGACCTGGAAATCGGCCAGACGGCCGGACGCTTTGTCCTCAGCCATGTGGGCGAGCCCCATGATCGGGGTGGTCATCGCGGTGACCGCAACCAGGGCCGCGATCAGCCACCAATCAACGAAGGCGTCTGCGGAACCGGGCGGCAACGCGTAGTCGCCCTGGGTCAAGGAGTCCTTGTACATGGCTCCGAAGAAGCCCACGTACAGGATTACCAATATCAGCGGCGCCAGCTTCGAGAAGAAGAGCGAGACGCGGTCCCGCAGGTAGACGGTCAGGTTGCGGCGGGCCAGCGCCAAGGCGGTCATGGAGTCCCCCTTCCGCGGGGGCGTCTCGAGGCGACCGGCCGGCCCCGCGGCGGGGCGCCGGTGGGGGCCGAACCCGGCTCGGCGGCATCGGGCTCATCTTTGGTCAAAGCCAAGAAGACGTCGTCCATGGTGCCGTGGCGGAACTCGAAGTCCGCCAGCGCGGAGCCCAACTCGGACAGGAGCGCCAACGCCTGGGCCGCGTCGGCCAGTTCCACCCGCAGACCGCCGGGCACGGTTTCCGGGGTCAACGACCGGGCTGCCAGCGCGCTTTCCACATCCGCCGCCGAGGCTTCCGCCGCCACCAGCGTCAACACCGAGGTGGAGAAACGTTCCCGCAGGTCGAGCGGCGTGCCGCGGGCGACCTCCCGGCCGTGGTCGATCACCACGATCTGATCGGCGGCCTCGGTCTCCTCGAGGTAGTGGGTGGTCAGGAAGATGGTGGTGCCCTGGTCGCGGCGGAGCTTGCCGATAGTCCGCCAGACCTGCTCGCGCGAGGCCGGGTCCAGGCCGCTGGTCGGCTCGTCGAGGAAGGCGACGGACGGAGAATGAACCAACGCGCGTGCGATGTCCGCGCGCCGCCGCTGGCCCCCGGACAGGGTGCCGTAACGCTGGTCGAGGAAGTCTTCGGCCTCCACCTGGGCAGCCAAATCCTTGATGCGGTGCGCCGCCGCGGCCCGGCTCAGCCCGTAGAGGGCCGCCCGGCTGGCGAGGTTCTCGCGCACGGTCAGGAGCGGGTCCAGCACCGAGTGCTGGAACAGGACGCCGATGCCGCGCCGGATGGCATCGTCGTTCTGGCCAAGTTGGTGCCCGCTTATGATCGCGGCGCCGGAGTCGAAGCCGAGAATGGTGGTGAGGCAGCCGATGGTAGTCGATTTTCCGGCCCCGTTGGCGCCCAGGAAGGCGAAGAGGTGGCCTGCTTCGACCTCGAACGAGAGGTCGTCGACGGCGACCAATTCGCCGAACCGCTTGGTCAGCCCGACCACTTCGATCGCGTTGCTCAATGGGGCTCCTATCCGGCGTGGTGGTCTTGGTTGGGCATAAGCCCACTCTATCCCGTCCCGCCCCCGCGCTCGCACCGGCGACCGCGTTACGTGTAACATGGCAGTGTGAAGTCGACCAAAGAGCGGGTGGCGATCCACCGGGCGCGGATGCGTGAGCGGGGGTATAGGGAGGTGCGAGTCTGGGTCCCGGATGTGAGATCGGAAGGCTTCGCGACCGAGGCGCGCCAGGCCTGCCTGGCGATGAACCAGGCCGATGCCGAAGACGGCGTCGCGGCTTTCCTCGAAGCGACCAGTTGGGCTGAGGCGCACTGGACCGACGAGTGGTGAGCGCCAAACGCGGCGAACTATGGACGGCGGCTGGAGGCGCGGGGCGCTTGGCCGCGAAACCCCGGCCCGCGCTGGTGGTTCAGTCGGACCTGTTCGCTTCCGCCGACTTCGTCACTGTGGCGCTCGTGACGTCCACGCGAGTCGAGTCGCCCACTCGCATTCGCCTCGTCGCCACGCCCGAGACAGGGCTGGAGCGTGAGTCCTGGGTCATGGCGGACAAACTCCACACGATTCCTCGTCTGAGCCTACTGACGAGATGCGGAGTGATACCGACCCAGGCCATGGTCGCGGTCGAACGAGCGATCCTCGTGTACCTCGGGATCGCGGAATGACCCGCGCCGAGTCGTAAAGCCGCGAGCCCGCAGGCAACGTCGCGGTGTCAGAGCCGCCCACTAGGGTTGTGCCCGTGAGTGAAACCCAGTTGTTTACGTCAGAGTCCGTCACCGGCGGGCATCCGGACAAGCTCTGCGACCAGATTTCCGATGCCGTGTTGGACGCCCTGTTGGGAACCGATCCCCACGCGCGCGTGGCGGTGGAGTCGCTGATCTCGCACGGGCAGGTGGTGGTGGCCGGGGAGGTCACCACGGCGGCCTACGCGCCGGTCGCGGACATCGCCCGCGAGGTGCTGCTGAACCAGGGCTACGACGCGGCCGAGGCGGGGATCGACGGCGCCAGTTGCGGGGTGTCGGTGCTGATCGAGGGCCAGAGCCCGGAGATCGCCGCCGGGGTCGATCAATCGGTCGAGGCCCGCCACGGCGACGCGCTCGACCTCGTGGAGGAGCAGGGCGCGGGCGATCAGGGCATGATGTTCGGGTACGCGGTGGACGAGACGCCGGAACTGATGCCCCTTCCGATCCATTTGGCGCACAAGCTCGCGGAGCAGTTGGAGTCGGTGCGTTTGAGCGGCGAACTGGACTACCTGCGTCCGGACGGGAAGACCCAGGTGACGGTCGCGTACCGGGACGGGAGACCGGTTGGGTTGGAGACGGTGGTGGTGTCCGCCCAGCACGCCCCCACCATCGAGCAGGACCGGTTGGCGCGCGACCTGCGAGCGGTGGTGATCGATCCGGTGGTTGCCGAACAGGGTTGGACCACGCCGGGCCGGGTCCTGGTCAACCCTTCGGGAAGTTTCGTGGTGGGCGGCCCGGCTGCGGACACCGGCTTGACCGGGCGGAAGATCATCGTGGACACCTATGGTGGAATGGCTCGTCACGGGGGAGGCGCTTTCAGCGGCAAGGACCCGTCGAAGGTCGACCGTTCGGCTTCCTACGCGGTGCGCTGGGCTGCCAAGAACCTGGTCGCGGCCGGTTTGGCGCGGCGCTGCGAGGTCGAGGTCGCCTACGCCATCGGCGCGGCCGAGCCGGTCAGCGTGGCCGTGGACAGCTTCGGCACGGGTGCGGTCCCGGATTCCGACTTGGCCGATGCCGTGACAACAGTTTTCGACCTTCGTCCAGGCGCCATCATCGCGGCTCTCGACCTGCTGCGCCCGGTCTACCGGCGCACCGCCACCTTCGGTCATTTCGGTCGCCCCGGATTCAGTTGGGAGGCGACTGACCGGGCGGAGGCGTTGCGGGCGGCGGTCTGAGCCGACGGCGCGGGCCGCCCCTCCTGATCGGGTCGAGGGGTGGTTGCCGAGCCGGGCGATTGACCCGGGCGCTTGAAAGTGTCTGGACGGACAGCGGCAGCGAAATACTCGAATGGATGTGCGATGTGTGCGGAGCGGGGTGAGGTGAACCCGGAGCAAGGGGTCCTGCCAGGCCTGGGCGCCGGGCGCAGGCCACGGCGCAGGGTCAAGCCCGAGCCGCAGGCCGCCGCCATCGACCCGGTCGCGGTGTTGACCCTGGACTTGTCCTCTCCACAACTCGACCGGACGTTCGACTACCTGGTTCCGACCGAACTGGACGCCGTGGCGCGGCCGGGGGCGCGTGTGGCCGTGCAGTTCGGCGGCCGTAAGGTGGGCGGGTTCATCGTGGAGCGCCGCGAGGCCTCTGAGCATCCTGGGAAATTGAGCCCGCTCGGGCGCGTCCCCTCCGGGCTCCCGCTGCTCACGCCCGGATTGTGGCGCTTGGCCAACGCTATCGCCGAACGCCAAGCCGGGACCGTGGCCGACGTGCTGCGTCTGGCCATCCCGTCCGCTCATGTCGGCACCGAGAAGCGGTTAGTCGCCGGTTTGACGCCCCCCGTCGCGCCCGAGCGGGA
>JAISCU010000156.1 GCA_031265345.1 Bifidobacteriaceae bacterium | reverse complement strand
GAGGCGTTCGAGCTCGAGGGAGGACGAGTCGTAGCTGCTGAAGGGCCGGTGGCGGGCGACGAGCCTCCCGGCGTGCTCGGGGGCGGCGGGCTCGGCCCCGCACCACAACAGGGTGCCCGGCTCCAGGTCGCCGGCCAGGCGCATCTCGGTGCGGCGCGCGCCGGGGGCGAGCAGGAGCCGCAGGTCGGCCTCGTCCAGCTCCGTGTAGGAGCGGGCGAGGAGGCATGTGCGGGCGGTCAGGTCCCGTTTGACGGTGTGGACGGTCCCGGCCGGGTCGGCCGGCACCTGGTAGGAGATCTTGCCGCGTGACGAGTAGCGGTCGGATTCGACGATCCGGACGGGCCCGGAGATGCCGCGCAGCTTCGGGTCGACGTCGCGACCGGCCACGAGGTCGCCGGGCCGGGTGTGGCGCAGTTCGACGCTCCGGGCCTCGCCTGGCGGGTAGAGCGCGGCGAAATGCGATTCGCTCAGGTGCGGGCCGGGGCGGGTCTTGACGTGCACGTCGCCGGCCGGGTCGATCGTGTCGCCGTCGGGGCTGAGCAGCGGCCCCCAATGCTTGGGCCGCCACGAGCCGACCGGCACTCGTCGCTCGTCGCTCGACTCCCACACCAGTTCGCGCGCTGGCGCCTGGTCGGCGGGCCGGTCGGCGTCGGCGGCCTTGGGTGGGTCGGGGGCGCGGACCGCGACCTTGCAGACGTCGCGCTGGCGGATAGTGATCTGCTCGGAGCCGGCGGCGGTCGCCAACGTCAGCCGGACCCGCTCCGGGCGGGTGAATCCGCCGTCGCCGTCGGCCCATTCGGTCTGCCCGGTGTGGCGGTGCGCGACCGCGAGCAGTTCGCCTTCCCGCACCCGCGGCGCCGGGTCGGTGGTCTTGGCGACGGCGATGGCCCGTCCGGGCACGAACCGATCGTATTCGCGGGGAATCGACCAGCCGTCGCGTTGGGCTATGGTCTCGACCTGGTCGAGCGCGGACGCGAGCCGGGAGACCACGGTCCATTCGCCGGCCCATCCGGGGTCGCTCGGCTCCTGGTCGGGGCGGGAGGCCGGGCGCAGCAGGAGAGGGTCGGCCGAGGCGACCTCGAGCATGCCTTTCGGCGCGCCTTTGCGGTCCCATCTGTGCGGCAGGGCGCGGATCACGTCGCCGCGGCGCAGCGTCGCCGGTTCGCTGGCGCGGTCGGGGACCGCTCCGTGGGACTCGGCGGGCGTGATCCGCTGGTCCGGTTCGGGGCCGTCCTCCAGGCCGATCCCGGAGGTCCGCAACGCCTCGTTGATCGTGGCCAATTCGGCGCGGGCGGCGTCGAGCCTGTCGGCGTGGTCGAAGGGGCCGGTGGCGTCGAGTTGCCGCGAGGCGTCGGCCAGCCGCTCTTTCGCCTGGTCGGCTTGTTGGAGGCACCGTTCGAGGCGTGCCGGGGCGCGTCGGCAGGCGTTGACGAGGCGGGTGGCCAGGCCCGCGCATTGCTGGGGGGTGGCGGTGGCGTGGTTCGGCAGTTCGGTGATCTTGACCTCGGCCGCGAGTTGGCGGCAGCCTGCCACGTGGAGCCACAGCGACTCGCCCGCGCGCTGAACAGACACGTCGAGCGGCCCGATCGTGCCGAGGCGGCTCGGGGCGTCCGTCCTGGAGGCGGCCAGCCGGGAGCCCGCTAGCGGGGCGAGTTGCGCCATCAGCGTCCGGCCGGCGTCCGCCGGGTCGGGGCGCGGAATCGACGCAATGGGCGTGTAGACGAGCCGCGCGCCGTCGCTGACCGAGGCGGCTGCCGCCTCGAGCAGCGGGCGGTCGCGCTCCAGGCCGGCCAGTTCGGTCTGGCAGACCCGGATCGTTTGGCGCAACGCCTGTTTCGCGGTGGTGTGGGCGGACCGCAGCGCTTCGAGGCGGGAGACCTCCTCGGTCAGTTCGGCGCGTCGCAGCACCTGGGGGTCCCCGGTGGCGATGGCCTGGGCGAGGCTCGCGGAGACGACGAAACCGTCCGGGTCGGTGGTCATCTCCCTGGCCGGGTCGCTGACGCGCATCGCGTCCGCGAACTCGGCTTTGCGTACTATGTGCTGCCAGATGACCGCGTCGTAGGTCTTCTCGGTCACATACGAGCAGATCTCGACCTGCTGGTTCTGGTTGCCCTGCCGCAGGACGCGGCCTTCGCGTTGTTCGAGGTCGGCGGGCCGCCAGGGGCAGTCCATGTGGTGCAGCGCGACCGCCCGGGTCTGGATGTTCGCTCCGGTGCCCATCTTCTGTGTGGAGCCGATCAGCACCGCCACCCGCCCGTCGCGGCAGTCCTGGAACAGGCGGCCGCGTTCCTGGTCGTTGGACGCCTCGTGGATGAACCTGATGGCCGCCTGGTCGAGCCCGAGCCGCATGAGCCGGGAGCGTAGCTCGGTGTAGATGTTCCAGCCGTCCTGCGGGGTAGACCGGTCGCAGAACACCAGTTGGAGGGCGCCGGGCAGCGGCGACGGGCGCCCGTCGGCGTCGGTGTACGTGTCGGTCTTCGTGCGTTCCCAGATCTCGGCGATCTTGGCGGCCACCATGCCCACCCGGCCTCCGTCCGGGTCGGCGGGCAGGCCGACCAGGCGCGGGTCGAGGGCGACCTTCGCGCCGTCGGAGGTTATCTTCAGCAGGTTGTCCTGGGACGGGTCGGGCGGCAGGTCGTTGGCCCGTCGCGCCAGGTCGGTGACGTACTCGCCGACGTGCGGGGACGGGTCGCGGGAGATCACCTGGCGGGCGCCGCCAGCCAAGGCCGGGCGTTGGACGGTCAGTTGCCCGGCGGTGACGGTGGACGTGAATTGTTGTTCCAGGGCGCGCAGCTCCGGGACGTTGACGAACGCGGCGACCCGTTCCTTCAGCCGCCAGGTCGCCCCGTCCGGGCCTAGCTCCATCTTCATCTGGTTGGTCGTGAATTGCGCCGCCCAGGCGTCCACAGACCGGATTCCGGCCCGTTCGAGCAGGTCGGGTCGCAGGTAGTGGGCCATCACCCACCGTTCCCCGATCTGGTTCGCCATCGGCGTGCCGGTGGCGAACACGACCACCGGGCGGGTGGCCGAGTCGCCGTGGGCGGCTTTCGCCTCGCGCAGCCCGCGGAGTTTGAAGTCCAGGTCCATGGCTTGGATCGAGCCGGTGTGGGACAGGTCCGACATCGCCGAGTCGCGGGCGAGGTTCTTGTAGTTGTGGGCCTCGTCGACCACGAGGAAATCGCAGCCGGTCTGCTCGAACGTGATGCCGGGATCCTTCCCGGCCATCGACTCCTGCCATTTGCGTTGCTTCGCGGCGATGGCTTTCTCGATCACTTTGACCCTGGTGCGGGCGCGCGGGTCCGACGCGCCGCCGTCCGTGCCGTCCGCGCCCTGTTTGGCGTGCGCGAGGGCCTGGCGCAGCCGCGCGATGTCCTCTTCGAGCCACCCGGCGGCGCGGGCCGGATCGACGGCGATCAGTTTGAACACCGACGCGGGGCAGATCACCACGTCGCGGTCGGCGGCGCCCGCGCGGGCCGCCCATTCGCGCCGCGCCCGCGCGTCGATGCCGGTGGGGATCGCCAGCACGTCGGCGTTCGGCATCCATTGGCGCCATTCGCGGGCGGCTTGTTCGACCAGATGGTTGGGGACCACCAGCCAGGGGCGGCGCGCCAGCCCGAGCCGGCGCAGCTCGTGGCACGCCATCACGATGGTGCCGGTCCTCCCGGCCCCGACCACATGGTCCAGGAGCGTCGCCGGGGAGTGGAGGATCTGGGCGACCGCCGCCCGCTGGTAGGGGTGCGGTGTGAACGTGGCGGACAGGCCCGGCAGCGCTAGCGCATGCCCCAGCCGTCCCCAGTCGGGCGGTTGGAAGGCGTTGTAGAGCCGGTTGTAGCGGTCCTCGATCTGGCGGGCGCGGCCGGGTTCGGCGTTGACCCAACGGGCGAAGGCCTCGGTGATCGCGGCGGCTCGGGCTTTGGCCTGCTCGGTGGCGGGTTTGTCTTGCCAGCGTCTCTTGGTCTTGGGGTCGGTGCGCCAGATCTGCAGGGACCGGTTGTTCATCACCGCCTCCATCAGGTCGAGGGGGCTGCGGTCGCCTTCCACCCCGTACCGGTAGACGACCGAGTCGGCGAACGCGGACAGCGGCGGTTTCGTGATCTCCCATTGGTCGCTGACCTTGTCGATGCCGACCTCGGCTTCGATGTGCCTGCCGGCGGCGGAGAACGTCTCGCGGACGAACGCCTGGTACATGTCGGGCGGGACGAACCGCGCTCCGGGCCGCAGGTTGACGTCCTCGAGTGGGATGGTCGGCGGCAGGGCGGCTTGGAGCGCGGCGACGTTCTGCTCGAACACGGGGTCGTCTTTGGCCGATGCCGTGGCGGCGTCGAGCCTGTCCCGCAGGTCCCCGGACAGGTAGATCGCGGCTGGCACGAGCCGGCCGGTGGCCGGGTCGTCGAACACCAGGCCGGTCAGGCGGTCGCGGGCCGTGGCCGTGTCGGCGCCCAGCAGTTCGGCGGCCCGGTCGAGGTCCACCCTTCCGGTTTCGGCCAGCGTGACCGCGAGGGCGTCTTCGGGGCTGTCGGCGCTTATGACCCTCGGGGCGGCGGTCAGGATGTCCCGCTCGAAGATGGGGGCCTTGCGGGCCTGGCGGGTGTCCTCGTCGAATAGCTCCAACGCCAGGACGGCGGCGAAGTCCGGGTCGGCGCGCAACGCGGCCAGGTGCGGCTGCGACCGGGAGGGTTCGCCTGGCTCGGCGGCGGCCAGCGCCCATGCGGCGCGGAGATCGGCGGGGGGCGCCTCGGCGGCCCGTTGGGCGGCGCTGTACTCGGCTGGGAGCGTGTCGCGCCATTGCCTCTCCAGGTCCTTCAGCCTCGCCTGGGTCTGTTTGGCGGCCGGTCGGCGGCCGGCCCGCGACTCGAAACAGTTGATCGGGCCGTGGCGCGCCCGGTAGGCGTCGTACTCGCGCCCCAGCCGGTCGCGCAGGTCCTGGCGGGCGGCCGGGTCGGAGCCGGGGTCGGACTGGGCGGCCAGCACTTCCATGGTCGAGTCCCTCAGACGCACCAGGGCGCGGGTCTCGGCGGCCCGTGACGGGGCGACCTGGAGGCGCTGGTGGACGTCCCGGGCGGCATCGTACGCCTCGAACCGGCCGCCTTCCGAGCGGACGTGGCCGTCCTTCGTCCTGGGGCCGTCGTCGCCGCCGGGCACGGCCAGCCCGGGCGCGGCCCAAGCCGGCCTCCGGGCCGAGCCGGGGGCCGGGTCGTGGGCCAGGCCGGCCTCGGCGGCCTGGGCCAGCGCCTCGTCCAGCGCGGAGCGGAGACGGGCGGCCAGCTCGGGCCCGGCCGGGCCGGTCACAGTGAGCGTCTTCTGGTTGATGTACATCCCGTGGCCGACGCTGACCTGCCCGAACACATGGGCGGGATGGTCCTCCCAGTACGGGTTGGTGGTCAGGCCCGTGTCCTGGCCGTCGATCAGCAACGGTC
>JAISCU010000143.1 GCA_031265345.1 Bifidobacteriaceae bacterium | reverse complement strand
GTCTGCGCGACGTCGGCTCCGCGAACGGCACCTGGGTACGCGGCGAACGCATCACCCGTCCCGTCGAGTTGCCGCTCCCCGCGCAGTTCGGACTCGGCCGCGAGCTCACGGTCACCATCCGGGAGGCGCCTTCGTGACCTTGGACGATGCCGCTCCCCAACCCCCCGCACCGCCAGACCCCGCTGGTGGCGGTGTTGGCCGCCCAGACACTCCGAGCCTGACCCGGCCGGAAACCAGACCGACAGAACTGGAGACAGCCCCCAATTCACCGGACCCAGCGGTCGGCCGGGCTGGGCGCCCAGACACTCCGGGTGCGACCCGGCGCGAGGACGGACCGACAGAATTGGGGACTGTCCCCAATTCATCAGACCCCGGAGAAGGCCGCCCCATGCGCCCGGACACTCCGGGCGCGACCAGGCGGGAACTCGGCGCGGGGGCTACCAGGCGGGAAGCCAGCCCCGGCGCGACTCGACGGGAAGGTGCGGGGGCGGGGAGCGGCATCGTCCAAGGCCTGGGCGCGAGTCGCAGGCTGGTGCTGCCGGAGGTGATCGCGGAGGATTACGAGTACGCGCGGGACCTGCGGCGCCCCTCCGCCGAGGCCGACCTGGTGTTGCTCCGCAGCCGCTGGAGCGCCAGCGAGAGGGTGCTGAAGCTGTACCGGGCGTCCCACCGGGGGCTCGACCCGGCGATCCTGACGACGCTGATGGAACGGGGCAAGGAGGCCTGGCGTCATGTGGTGCGGATCTACGCCTTCGAGCCTGGAGACGACGGGCGTCCCGCCTGGGAGCTCCAGGAGTACTGTCCGGTCGGCACGCTGACCGACTGGCGGCTCCGCATGCACGGAGGCCCGGGCGCGAAGCTCATCGTCATGGCGGTGCGTCGGCTCGCGCCAGCGGTCGAGTACCTGCATTCCCTGGGGATTGTCCACCGGGACCTGAAACCGGACAACGTGCTGGTGCGCGGGCACGCCGCCATGACCATGCCTCTGACCGATTTCGGGCTCGCCACCCATCAGGAGGACCAGATCGCGGCCCGCACGGTGGCAGGGTCCTGGGGGTTCATGGCCCCGGAGGCGGCCTGGGGCGAGGTCGGACCGGCTGGCGACTGGTGGTCGTTGGGGGCCATCGTCTACGAGTTGGCGACCGGGCGAGGCTTGTTCGCTCGCCCCGACGGATCGGCGCTGCCGGACCCGCAGGTGAGGCTCCTGACCGGCCGGGGCGCGTACTCCACCGAGGCGATCAGATCCAGGCGGGTGCGGCTGCTGGCGGACGGCCTGCTGACCTACGACCCGGCTGACCGCTGGGGCATGGCCGAGGTCCGGGAGTGGCTGCGCGGGCACAGTCCGCCCGTGCGCGGACGTGGCGGCGTCGCGACCGTGGGAACGGCCGTCGGTGCGGGATCGTCCGAGCGGTCGGACCGGCGCTCCGACAGGATCTCCGATGGGCTCTGGGCTGACGAGGCCTCGAGGAACACGGGTTTGCGTCAGACGCCAACCCGTGTTCCCGTCACGGTGCTGGGCTCGACGGTGCGCTCCGCAGCGGAACTGGCGGCGCTGGCGCGCGAGCGATGGGAGGAGGCGGCGGACCTCCTGGCTGGCCGGATGCCCCAAGACCTGGAGGCCTGGCTCGAGCGGACCCAGGCCGGACGGGACGCGATGGAGGTGTTGGCGTACGGAGGGACAGGCGGCGCGAGACTGGTCCGGTTCATTGGTGTGCTAGACCCCTCGGGACCGCCGGTGTTCCGGGGCGTGGAGCTGACCGAGGCGAGTCTGGGGGCGCAGATCGCGGCGGCCCGCCAGGGCGACCGGAAAGCGACGGCCTGGCTGCGCCGGGTCCGGGAGGAGCACATCCTCACCGCCTGGGGCGTCGCCAGCGGTTCGGCCGCGCTGGCGGAGGCCGACTCGCAGATGGCCGTCTGGGCCGATCAGGCGACAGACGAGTTCGGCCGCGACCTCGCGGGTGCCCGCTGGCACGGTCCCAGCCGAATTCCCCGCGACATGGCTCAAGAAGTGACCGCGGACGGCTCCCCTTTCGAAGGTCTGCTGTTCGCCGCAGCGCTCCAAGGCCAAACCCTGGCGATCGAGCAGGCGGCGCGGACAGCCGCGGCCCGACCGCCCAAGCATGCGCTCGCAGCCGGAAAGCGTGCAGCACTGCGCGACGGGCGACTGGGGCGAGACCTCGCTTGGGGGCCTCATCTCGCCAGGCGAGTGCGAGAGGCTCCATCCGAGAAAGTGGGGCTCTTCCTGGTGGCAGCGCTTGCCTTGCCTGCTTTCCTGTCCCAGCTCGAGGCCGCCAACGAGGTCGCGAGACGGGAGCGCCGCGCGACCGGTCACGAATGGCGCGCGCTCACCGTGCCCCTGCGACTGGGCGCGGCTGCCCTCTACCTGGACGGCCTCGCCGTTCTGCGGCACTTCGCCGACTGGGCGCCTGGACCTGAGCCATGGATCGAGTCGTTCGGATGGGCGTGGCGCGAAGCAGGCCTGACCACGGGCATCGCTCTGGCGGCCTCGCTGATCGTGACCACCGGTCTGGTGCGGGCCCGGCCCAGCCACCTGGCCGCGCAGATCATCATGACGGGGATCGCGTTCGGAGGCGTCCCGGCGCTGACCTCGATCCCCTGGACGGCCGAGTACCAGGAGGCCGCTCCGTGGGCGGCCCAGCCTCACGGTTTCGGGGCCTGGCCGTTGTGGGTGGCCGGAGCGAGCCTGGTGGCAGGCTTGGCCGCGCTGCGCGCGGTCGGCCGCCGTAGCGCGAGTCCAGTGCCCGGCCGCGACCGCGACGATTTCGGGATCGGGGCGGTCTTCCCCGCCGCGCTGTACGGGCTGGCACCCCTGGTGTTCCCGTGGATCAGCCTGTTCGCCAACACGCGAGGACCGGGCCAGCTAACGGACCTCCTGGACTCCAAGTTCGAGCCCGCCGCCGCCTTCGTGATCGGCGGATGGGGGCCGGAAGGGTTCAGGTGGCCGCCGCTGATGATCCTGGCGGCCATCATCGCCTGCTGCGCGGGCGCGATCGCCGACGACGGCGCGTATCACCGGCTGCAGCACCGACAGACGATCGGTCGGATCATCGGCATCTGCGCGGCCGTCGGAATCATGGGCCTTGCGGCCCTGGTCACACCGGGGGCGTCCCAGAGCTTCCAAGAGCATCTGCAGGTCATCGGGTTCGGCCAGACGCCAGCAGCGGGGCACTGGGGGCCCGCCCTCACGCTAGCTGTCGGATGGGTGATCGCGGTGGCCGCCACCGAACACGCGGTCGATTCGTTCGCGCTGGATGGGGCGGAGTCATGACCTCGGGCGCCACCAGGCGGGAGGGCGGATCGGGCGCGACTCGGCGAGAGGCCGGCCCCGGAGAGGGCCGCTCCGAGGGAATCGATGGGGGCATCGACGGGGGCGGCGGCACGGTCCATGGCTCTGGAGCGGGCGCGGGCCGACGGGAAGGCGGCGCCGGTGCGACGAGGCGCGAAGGCGGACCGGGCGCGACCAGGCGGGAAGCCGGACCCGGACAAGGCCGTTCCGGAGACGCGGACGGGGGCGGCGGCATCGTCCAGGGCTTTGGTGCGGGCGCAGGCAGGCGGCTGGTGCTGCCAGACGAGATAGCGGCGGACTACGACTACGTCGAGGACCTGCGGCGCCCCTCGGCCGAGGCGGACCTGGCTCTGATCCGGCACCGGCAGACCGGGCGCGACGCGGTCATGAAGCTCTACCGGGCCTCCCACAAGGGCCTCGACGCCGCGACCCTGGCGGCGCTGATGGAGCGGGGCGAGAAGTCCTGGCGACATGTGGTGCGCATCCACGCCTTCGACCCCGGTGGGTACGGGCGTCCGGCCTGGGAGATCCAGGAGCACTGCCGATTCGGCACGCTGACGGATTGGCGCCGCTCGAATCCCACTGGAGACAACGTCAAACGTGTGACCAGGGTGGTGCGGCAGTTGGCCGGGGCGGTCGGCTATCTGCACTCGCTGAGCATTGTCCATCGCGACCTGAAACCGGACAATGTGCTGGTCCGCTCGGACGGCTCCGGTCCCGGCGATAAGCTCGATCTGGTCTTGACGGATTTTGGGCTGGCGACCTACCAGGAGGATCAGTTCGCGGCTCGCACCGTGGCGGGCTCCTGGGGGTTCATGGCGCCGGAAGCGGGCTGGGGCGAGGTTGGCCAGCCGGGCGACTGGTGGGCGCTCGGTGCGATGGTCTACGAGTTGGCGACCGGGAAGGGCCTGTTCTCCCGCGAGGACGGCACTTTGCCGCCGGACCCGCAGGTGCGGCTCGCCACCGGCCGGGGCGCGTACTCCACCGCAGCGATCAGGTCCCGGCGGGTGCGCCTGTTGGCGGACGGGCTGCTGACCTACGACCCGGCCGACAGGTGGGGCCTGGACGAGGTTCGGCGGTGGCTGCGCGGCGAGAGCCCGCCGGTGCGCGGACCGGTGGACGATGCCGTGCCTCTGGAGCAGCAGACCACGTCTCCCGAGGGGCTCATGTCCGGAAACGGGCCGACGAACACGGGCTGGGGACAGGCCCCGACTGGTGTTCCGGCGCCTCCGGCCGGGTCAGGCGAGGGCGGCGCTGCCGCCACGCATCCCGGCGACCCTGAGCCCGGCCCGCTCGCGTTTCCGATTTGGGGCACGCTCGTCAGCACACCGGAGGAGTTGGCGGCGCTGACGAGACGCCGACCGGATCGCGTGGTCGACTTCATGAAAGGGCCGCCCAGTGACGCCTTCTTGGCTTGGTTGAAGGCCACTGGCCAGAGCCGGGACGCGCTCAGGACGCCGACGACGGACCTGCGGGAAGGCCGACCCAGTGACGCCTTGAGGACCTGGCTCGGACGCACGAGTCGGGGCCGGGCCGCACTGAACGCACTGGCGGCGGAGTCGCAGGCGGGCGCGAAGCTGGTGCGGTTCCAAACCGCCCTGGACCCGACTGCGCCGCCTGTCTTCGGGGCCGTGCCCTTGACGGACGCCAACCTCAACAAGGCCGTGCGCAAAGCCTTGGAGGGCAATGCGGACGCGGCGTCATGGCTGGTCAAGGCCCAATCGGAAGGCGCGCTGCGAGCCTGGGCGGAGGCGGCGGTTCCTTCGCCCGCGACCGCCGAGCCCGGCGAGACCGGTGGAACCGCCGCAGGTGGGTCGCCCGCGACCGCCGCCGCTGCGGCCGCCGGGACGCTCGAGGCCCTGCGCGTGGAAGTCGAGCGCGGAGCCGCGCGGCTACTGCCCCCCGCGCACCAAGAAGCGTTATGGCTGGACGACTCGCCTGTGGTCGCGCTGATGTTCCGGGCGGCCTCGGCTGCGGCTGCGGCGGCGGCCCCGGCTGCCGCGGCCCCGCCTCACCAGGCTTCTGCTGCGGCGGGCGGCGGCGACGGCTCCCACCCGGCGCAGATGGCCTGGCGAGAGACGGTCGGGGCCGCGCGCGCGGCATCGGCGGCGTATGCGGGCCGGGAGGGATGGAAACGCGATCTGGCCGCCGAGCTGAGGACGGTGGACGCGGGCGCCAGAGACCCAGGGGCCACACCCGCACAGGCCGCCGCCGGGACGACTTCCCTGCTCGTGATCGCAGCCCTGGTGTTCGGGCCTGTCACCGGCCAATGGTTGGAACAGCGCGCGCGTGTGCTGAGGGAGCGCGCGAACGCGCAGGCCCACCGGGAGCGGCACGCGGAGAGGCGGCGAAGGCTGCGGGAATGGGAACGGCTGCGCCAGTGGCGGCGGGTGACGTTGCCGCTGCATTGCGGCGTGGCGTTGGCCTACCTGGTGGCCCTGGTGTTGGTGTGCCGCCTCATGGGCTGGGTGCCGGTGACCTGGGGTCAGTCGATCAGATGGGCCTGGGACGAGGCGGGGCTCACCACGATCATCGCGTTGGCGACCTCCTTGGCGACGGGTTTCGTCGTGGGGCGCGTGCACAGCCGGATCGGCGCCCAGCTCGCGATGGCTGGCGCGGTCTGGGGCGGCGTGCCAGCGTTGGCGTCCATGCGCTGGTGGGCCGACTACGCCAGCGCGGCCCCCTTCGCGGATTCCCCGCACGGGTTCGGCGCGTGGCCCCTGTGGGTCGCCGGGGCGGGCGTGGCCGGCGGCGTTGTGACGCTCGTGCTGAAGAGGTTCCCTGCGACCGGCCCCCACGGGAACGACTCGGAGGCGAAAGGCATCTTCTGGGTGTTGGTCGTGCTCGGACCCCTGATCGCGTTGCACGAGCACTTGAACGCTTGGGCTCAGGGCGCTCCCGGAGCCGACGCGCCCGTCCCCCAGAACCCGTTCGAGTGGTCGCTCATCCATGCGGACTTGCCCGGCGGCGGCTGGTGGTCGCCCGCGATGGTCGCGAGCCTCGTGGTGTTGGCCGCCTGGGCTGTCAGCTTCGACTTTGGGGACAAGCGCAAATTCTCGGCAGCGACCCGGGGGTTCGCCGTCACTGGCTCATGCCTCCTCGCCGCAGCACTCGTCATAGCCGCGCTGGGATCGCCTTTCCGTGACGGAACTCTGCCGGGCACCGTTGTCGTGGTGCTCGCTTTCGGGCCCCTGTGGGCTTTCACGTACAGCTTCTTCGATGAGAAGGAGGACGCTCGATGACCGGCGCCACCACCACGGGGCGCACCCGGAGCGAGCCTCCGTCTGGCGCGACCCGACCCGAGGCCGGTCCAACCGCATCGGTGGCTGTTCCGACTTCATCCGGCCCGGGAGCGACCCGGCGGGAGGACGACCAGGGCGCGACCCGGAGTGGGGGCGGTGACCGGGACGGCGGCATCGTCCAAGGCTTTAGGGCGGGTCGCAGGCTGGTGCTGCCCCGTGCGGTCGCGGCGGATTACGATTACCTGCGGGACCTCGACCGCCCGTCCGCGGAAGCCGACCTGGCGCTGATCCGGCACCGGGCCTCCGGGCGCGAGCGGGTGTTGAAGGTGTACCGGGCGTCCCACCCGGGCCTCGACGCCGCCACGCTCGCGAAGTTGGCGGACAATGCCGATGCCGCGCGCCCGCATACGGTCGAACTGTTCGGTTTCGAAGCCGGGACCGGGAGCCCCGGTGAAGGCGGTTCCGGCGCGGGCGGCCCGGCCTGGGAGGTTCAGGAGTATTGCCCGCTCGGCACCCTGGCGGACTGGCGGGCGCGTCACGCTGGCCGTCGCGGCGATGCTGACGACGGCGGTGGCGGCGACAACGGCGCTGGTGGTCGCAGCGATGATGGTCGTGGTGGCGGAGGCCGTGACGCCGACGCCGACCGCGCGGATGCCGATCGGGGCGACGGAGGCGACCGGGGCGACGCGGGTCGCGCGGGTCGCGGCGTGCCGGAAGCCGCGGTCGTCGAGGCGATCCGTCAGCTAGGGGATGCGGTCGGGTTCCTGCATTCGCTGGGGATCGCCCACCGCGACCTCAAACCGGACAACGTCCTGGTCCGGCGCGAGGACCCGTTGGATCTGGTGCTGACGGACTTCGGCCTGGCGAGGGTCCAGGACCCCGCTGGCGGCCCCCGGACCGTGGCGGGCTCATGGGGGTTCATGGCGCCGGAGGCGGGCTGGGGTCAGGTGGGTCCGGCCGGGGACTGGTGGGCTTTGGGCGCGATTGTCCACGAGCTCGCCACCGGCCGGAGCCTGTTCGCCCGCACCGACGGCTCGCTGGCGCCGGACCCGTGGGTCAGGTTGCGGACGGGGCGTGGCGCCTACTCCACCGAGGCGATCAGTTCCGCCCGGCTGCGGCTCCTCGCGGATGGGCTCTTGACGTACGATGCCGCCGCCCGGTGGGGCGCGCAAGAGGTGGGACTCTGGTTGGAGGGTGACAGCCCGCCGCTGCGCGGGCGAGCGGACGCCCCGACGCGGGCGGGGCAGCCGACCGGTCCCGTCGGGGGACCGCCGTCCATGGACGAGCCGCCGAACACGGGTTGGTGCCAGGCACCAACCCGTGTTCGGCCGCTAACGGCGTTGGACACCAACGTCCGCGGCCCGGAGGAGCTGGCGGCGTTGCTCGGGCAGCGCTGGGAGGAGGCGGCCGACCTGCTGGCCGGACGCGTCCCGCAAGAACTGCACGACTGGCTGGAGCGCTCGCCCCGAGGCAGGGACGCCCTGGCGGTGCTGGATTACGGCGGCACTGGCGGCGCGAAACTGGTCCGGCTCTTGGGGATGCTCGACCCGTCGGCCGCGCCCGTCTTCCGAGGCGTCGCCTTGACCGAGACCAACCTGGAGGCGCGCGTCCGGGCGGCCCGCGACGGCGACCGGGAGGCCACGGCCTGGCTGCGCCAAGCGCGCCAAGAGAGGATTCTCACGGCTTGGGCTGTCGCGACGGACTCCCACCGGCTCGCCGAGGCCGACGCCCGGATCGCGGCCTGGGTCGAGGAAGCCGCCAGCCTCCTTGACCGCGCCAATTCCTCCGTCCGCGACCGGACGCTGGGCGACGGCTCACCGTTCGAGGCGCTGGCGTTCGCCGAAGCTCTGACGACCTCATCGGCGGACACCCGCGCCATCGAGGGTGCTGTCGGTATCGCGGAAGCCGCGCGGACGGCATCGGCGGAGTACCGGGAATGGGACGGGGCTCCACGATCATGGAGATTCAAGCGCTATCGAGACTCTGGGATCAGGCCGGACTACTGGGCGCGCTCGGCGGCTGGTGACACGCTCGCTGCGCGCCCCGACCAGGTCGGGCTGTTCCTGGTCGCGGCTCTGACTCTGCCACAAGCCCAGGCCGAGGGGCGCCAGGCGGAGGATGCCCTCCGCGAGAGGCTGCGCGGCGCCGACCGTCGGCGAATCAAGAAGTGGTGCCAATTGACTGTGCCACTGCGCGTCGGCGCGGCGCTGGGATATCTGGTCGGCCTGATGGTGCTGAGGCATTTCGCGGACTGGGCGCCAGGACCGGCGCCGTGGGGCCAGGCGCTCGAGTGGGCGTGGCTCGAGGCGGGCTTGACCACGGTCATCGCGTTGATGGTCTCGCTGGTGACGGGGCTGATCGTGGGGCGTGTCCACAGTCTGCTAGGTTCGCAGATCACCGTGG
>JAISCU010000118.1 GCA_031265345.1 Bifidobacteriaceae bacterium | reverse complement strand
CCGCGATGGTGCGGGCACCCGGTCCGTCGCTCATGCGATGAATCCGTTCTCTTGCCCGTACTTCACCAGGTCGGCCTGCCACGCGGTGTAGGCGTCCTTGAGGTTGCCCGTGCCTGAGTACGCGGCAGCGACCTTGTCGCCGAAGATGGAGTTCGCGTACACCTGGTACGGCAGGTAGCTCCAGCCTGGCAACACGTCCTTCGCCGCCTGCGCCAGGACCTGGTTGTACTGCTGGCCTCCGAAGTACTCGTCGGTGTAGTCGAGGAAGTCGCTCTTGGCGAGGTCTTCGACGGTGGAGGGGAAGTTGCCGCCTTTGATTCGGATGCCGACGCCGTCGCCCGCGGAGTTGAATTCGAGGAACTTGTACGCGGCTTCCTGGTTCTTGCTTGAGGCCAGGACTGCTAGAGACGATCCGCCGTTCTCCGAGTTCGCGGTCGCCCCGGCGGTCGGGACCGGGGTAGCCGCGACCCGGAAGTCACCCGAGGCGTCGGGCGCGGAGCCGACCAGGTTCGCTGGCATCCAGGCCCCGGTGATGAGGCTGGCGATAGTGCCGTCTCCGAGGCCCTTGAACCAGTCGTCCGACCAGCCTGACACCTTGGTGTTGATTAGGTCCTCGTCGATGAGCTTCTGCCAGAACTCGGCGAAGCTGACAACGCCGGCCTGCCCAAGGTCGATCTCGACCTGGTTGCCGGCGACCTGGAAGGGGTTGGCGCCGGCCAGCCACATCATCGACGTGGCGAATCCGGCGTCGCCGTTGTCCGTCGTGATGTAGTAGTTGTTCCCGAGGGCATGGATCTTCTTGGCCGCCTGGTAGAACTCGTCCCAGGTTGCCGGCGCTTCGGTGACGCCGGCCTTGTCGAAGGTCGCCTTGTTGTAGAACAGCGCCATCGGGCCGGAGTCGACGGGCAGGCCGTACACCTTGCCGCTGTTCGACAATGTGACAGCGTTCCAGGTGCCGGTGGTGAACTTGGACGACAGGTCGCCCGCGCCGAGTGGGCTGAGGTCTGCGAGGCGCCCGGGAATCGCGTATTGCGGAATCGCGTAGTACTCGACCTGCGCGATGTCGGGCGCGCCCGATCCCGCCGCGATGGCGTTGTCGAGCTTGGTGTAGGTGTCGCCCGCGCCGCCCACGTTCTGCAGATTGACCTTGATGTCGGGGTTGGCCGCCTCGAAAGCGCTGACGACGCCCTCCAGCGTGGGTTCCCACGCCCAGACGGTGATCTCCGCCTGGGTCCCGCCCGACGCGGCGTTTTGCGTGCCCGAGGATGAGTTCGCCGTCGTGTCCGGAGACCCGCCGCAGGCTGCGAGGGCTGGGAGGAACACGGCTGCTGTGAGACCAGCCAAGAACTTGCCGGACTTATTCATGGTTTTCCTTTCGTGTTGTGTTTGGTTGTGTTGCGCGGCTCGGGCACGGTTATTGGCCAGGAGCCGGACGCTTATTCCTTGACGCTTCCGGCGGCCAGACCGGCCTGCCAGTAGCGCTGCAAGAAGAGGAACGCGATGATCAGCGGGATGATTGTCAGGAGCGAACCGGTCAAGATGATGTTCTGCAGCGGCGCGGTCCCGCCGGCGGCCGAGTAGGTTTGGAGCTTGATGTCGTTCAGGCCGGTGGTCAGGGGTTTCCATTCCTCCGAGGTCAGCATGATCAGCGGAAGGAAGTAGTTGTTCCAAGTGGCCACGATGGCGAAGAGCGCCACGGTGACGATCCCTGGGGCGAGCAGGGGCAGAGCGACTTGGAAGAGGGTTCGCAGGCTGCCCGCCCCGTCGATCCGGGCGGCCTCGATGATTTCGTCAGGGACCGCTTCTTGGGCGAAGACCCACATCAGATAGAACCCGAAGGGCGTGATCAGGCTTGGGATGATGACAGCGAACGGCGTGTTCACAATCCCGACTTGGCTGAAGAGCAGGAACAGCGGCACTGTCAGCGCGGTGCTGGGAACGGCGATGGCCCCCATGACGACGGCGATGAGCGCGCGCCTGCCGGGGAAGCGGTACTTGGCCAGGCCGTAGCCGCCAAGAAGGGCGAGGAGGGTCGCCCCGCCGGCGCCGACAACGACGTAGATGAGCGTGTTGAGGAACCAGCGCACGAAGATGCCGTCGTGGTACGCGAAGGTCTGGGCGATGTTGTCGAAAAGCGCGAACGAACGGCCAAATGAGAACCCGAATGTGGAGACGTAATCGCGTTGCGTCTTCGTTGTGTTGATGACCAGCCAGACGAGGGGCATCAAGGCGTAGACCACGAAGACCGCGGTCAGGACCGTGAAGGCTTTCGAGCGGCGGGGATTGTTGGGGTTGTCGAGCCTCTTGGCGCGGGCGGCGAGGGGCGTCATCGGTGTTCTCCTTTCGTCCCCCACAGTTGGACGGCGTAGGCGACCACGACGGTGACGAGTCCCATCACGATTGCCAGAGCGGCGGAGTAGTTCGGGTTGTGCGCGTTGAAGGCCAGCTGGAAGGCGTAGAAGTTCGGCGTGAAGTAGGTCGTGATGACGTTGCCGGACATCTCCTGCAGAACGTTCGGCTCGTTGAAGAGTTGGAACGTGCCGATGACGCTGAAGATCACGGCGATCATCAGCGACCCCCGGATCGCGGGGAGTTTTATCGCTCTGATGACATCCCACTCGTTCGCGCCGTCGATGGCGGCCGCTTCGTACAGCGTGGCGGGGATCGTCTTCAGGGCCGAGTAGAAGATCAGCATGTTGTATCCGATGAACTCCCAGGTGACTATGTTCCCGATGCCGACCCACACCAGGCGCGGCGAGAAGAAGTCAATGCCGCTCCCGAAGAGGTTGTTGACGGACGCCATGACGCCGTACCGGGCGCCGTAGAGGAAACCCCACATCAGTGTGGCGACCACTGCGGGGATGGCGTAGGGCAGGAACACGGACACGCGGAAGAAGGCGGTCCCATACAGCCTGCCCGAGTCGATGGCCAGCGCCAAGAACATCGAGATGACGAGCATGATCGGCACTTGGATCAGAAGGAACAACGCGACCCCGGTGACGCCGGACCAGAAGTTCGGGTCGCCGAAGAGCTTGGTGTAGTTGTCCAGGCCGACGAACCGGTTGCCCTGCGAGACTCCCCAGACCATTTCGGGCTGCAAGAAGGACAGGTAGATGGCGTACAAGAGGGGCGCGATGAACACGATGGCGAAGAAGAAGCAGAACGGGCCGGTGAAGATCCAGCCGCGCCAGTCGCGGCGGTGTTTGCGTTTGACGGGTGCCGTGATGGTGCTCATGTGCGTGTCCTCTCATTCCTCGGTGTGCCCGAGGTCGGGGCGCGCCACGAATCGCGCGGCCGGGCGGGCTGCGCCGTCGAGTTCCAGGACCAGCAGGCGGTTGGGGCCGTCCACCAGGGCAGGCGCCGGGACGTACATGGTCCGGGTGGGCCCGGCCGACCAGTAACGCCCGAGACAGAACCCGTTGATCCAGGCGATGCCGTGTCCCCAGCCCGTCACGTCCAGGTGCAGGTCTCGGCCAGCGGGAACCTTCAAATCGCCCCACAGGACGATGGGGCCCGGAACCGGCCGACCGGCAGCGGGTTTCGCCGGCTGGTTGGGTTCCGGGGCCAGGGCGGCTACGTGGTCTTCGGTGATGGCCGTGACGTCCCACGCCTCGATCTCGCGCGACGCCGTGCGGACTGGTCCGATTAGGCCCTTTGCTTCGCCTAGGCGCTCCCCGTAGTCGACTCTGCCCAAGTCTTCCACCAGGACTGACAGCATCCCGTCGGCGTTTGGCAGGCCGATGGTGGTCTCACCGTCGCGCCGGTCCAGCGTTCCCGCGCGGTGGCCGTCGAAGAACAGATAGGCGCGGTCGCGCACTTCGGCGAATGAGATGACGCCTCCGTCCGAGGCGAGGATGGGCGTCCGGTAGATCGCGAGAGCGGCCTTCGGGTCGACCTCGTCCAGCGAGGGGCAGCGCTCGTAGTGCCCGGCCGGACCGAAGTCGGCATCGGCCCAAGGCTTGCCCACGGCGAGGGGCGCCTCGAAGACCGGCGATTCCGCGGCCGCGGGCAACCCTTCGGGCGGCAGGGAGACGTGTGTTTTCAAGACGCTCCGGTAGGCGGCCCATTTGGCTCCCGCTGTCCCGTCTTCCGCGAGCGGGGCGTCGTAGTCGTAGCTCGTCGTGATCGGCAGATACATGCCTATGTGGTTCGCTCCGCTGGTCAGGCCGAAATTCGTGCCGCCGTGGAACATGTACAGACTGACCGAGGCGCCCGCGCCCAACAGTTCGCCAAGGTCGCGGGCGGATGCTGCGCTGGCTGTTCGGTGGTGCGGGCGGCCCCAGGAGTCGAACCAACCGTCCCAGAACTCTGAGCACATCAGCGGTCCCGAGGGTTGCGCGCGCCGCAAGGCGGCGAGCCGCTCGGAAGCCCGGGAGCCGAAGGTTCCCGTCGTCAACAGTTCGGGCAGGCTGCCGCGAGAGAGCATCTCGTCGTTCGCCTGGTCGGCGGTGAACAGCGGCACGTCGATGCCGCCCTCTCGGAGCATGTCCACCAGGCGGCGCAAGTAGCCCTTGTCCGCCCCGTAGGCCCCGTACTCGTTCTCGACCTGCACCATCAGCACGTTTCCGCCGCGTGTGATCTGCCGGGGGGCCAGGACTGGAAGCACATTCTCGAAGTAGGAGCCGACCGCCTTCAGGTAGCGCGGGTCGGACGACCGCAGAGTGATCCCGCGATCCGCGGTCAGCCAGACCGGAAGCCCTCCGTTGGTCCACTCGGCGCATATGTAGGGGCCGGGCCGCACAATCGCGTAGAGGCCCGCTTCCGCGATGAGGTCTAGGTATCGGCCGAAGTCGCGCCAGCCCTGGTTTGCGAACTCTCCTGGCGCCTGGGAGTGGAAGTTCCAGGCGACGTAGGTGTCGATGGTGTTCAGGCCGAACCGCCGGGCCCTGTCGATCCGGTCCCGCCAGTGGCCCGGGTGGATCCGGAAGTAGTGCATGGCGCCGGCGATCACCTGGAACGCTTCCCCGTCCAGAAGAAAACTGTCGTCCTTCACGGCGAACCTCGCCGCTCGGCGCTCCTGGAGCGGAGCGGCCGGGGGTCGTGTCCCGAGACGGGTGTGCATCTGATTCTCCTTTGAACCTCTGGCTGACGGTGTGGCCGTGTGCGGATGCGCGGCCGCGGTGAGATGATCGTAGCACTTATTCCGGGCCTCGCAACAACACTCGTAAAATCTGTTGGTTTCCGCTAGGCTTGCGGCTGCAGACACACCACACAGGGGGAACCATGCGCACCGTCGCCGACCTGCACCAGGCCAACGCCTTCTCGGTGATCCGGGCTATCCACGCGTCGGGCGTGCGCACACGCCGCGAACTCGCGCGCGACACCGGCCTGAGCTTCACGACCGTCGCCAGCATCTGCGGCAACCTCATCCAACAAGGCGTCGTCAAGGAGGCGGGGCTCCAGCGCTCACCGATTGGCCGCCCAACCGCCACGCTGCTGCTCAACCCGGACCACGGCGTCTTCATCGGCGTGGACGTCGCCGAGACCTATGTTCTGGTTGAGACGCTGGACGCCTCCTTGGGGCCGGTGTCCGCCACGCGGCGAGACATCGATCCGCACAAGGCCGCCCCCGGTGAAGTCCTCGCCCGCGTCAGGGAGGCAGTCCTCGCCGAACACGCCCGCCACGACGAGCGACGGCTGCTGGGGGTTGGCCTGTCCGTGCCCGGACAAATCAATCAAGCGACCGGCGAGTCGGTTTTCGCGCCCTACTGGGGATGGCGGAACATCCCTGTGCTGGACATGCTCGCTCCCGGGGTGCCCGCGCCGCTGTACCTGGACAACCCCCTGAAGGCCCTGGTCGTCTCCCAGGTGTGGACCCACCCCGAACGCTCCCAAGACGACTTCGCGGTCATCAACCTAGGCACCGGCGTGGGGGCGGCCTTCGCCATCGAGGGCCGGGTCCACCGCGGTTCCACGAATACCGCGGGCGAATGGGGCCACACCGTGCTAATCGCCGACGGGCGGGCCTGCCGATGCGGCTCCCGAGGCTGCCTCGAGGCATACATCGGGGCGCCAGGCATACTCCAAACGCTCCGAGAGGCGCACCCCGAGAGCGAACTGCTGCACAGCGACGATCAGGCCGCGACGCTCGACGCCCTCAGCCTGGCCGCCGCGCGAGGCGAACCCGCCGCTTCAGACGTCCTCGAACAGACCGCCCATTTCTTCGGCACGGCGGTCGCGTCCATGATCAACTTCCTCAACCCCTCGCGGATCATCGTGACCGGCTGGGTCGCCGACAAGATCGGCGCCGACCTGGTCCAACTGGCGTCCCCGCACATCAAGGCGCACGCCCTCGCGGTGCCCTTGATGAGCACGATCCTTGAGACCCAGCCAACGGGAAACAGCGTCTGCCTCGGCTCGGCGGCCCAGGCCTTCGAGGGCTACCTCGACTCGCTCCTTGACTCATCGCGCGAGTCCCCAAACGACCCACAAGTCGCCCAAGCTTGACCGCTGCCATGCCGAACAACCCGACCGCGAGCCCTTGGGGGGCAGGTCACCCTGGCAGGCGGCGCGCGCACGCCACCGCAATCGGCGGTCGGCCCGCTGGGCCGAATGCGCAATCCGACCGCGGCCGCCGTCCTCGGACCGCGGCACCCCGAGCCGCCAAACGCCACCACATCGACCTGACGATTGCGAGCCAAGAGAAGCAATGACAATCCGCATCACGCCCACCCGCCTGGCCGACGGCCGCGAGTTCTTTTACTTTGACGACACAGCCGACTACGCCGCCGGACGCCGGACGCGGCGCTTGCGCGACCCGCGCCCGCTCGCGGACCGGACCAAGCCTTTCGCCGACCCGCAGACGGGCGAAATCGTCAACCCGAGCGCGCCAGAAATGCGCCTCGACACCCTGACCGGCGAGTGGGTCCCGATGGCGTCTCATCGGATGAACAGGACCTTCCTGCCGGCCGCCGACTCGTGCCCGCTGTGCCCCGCTCAGCCCGGTTCGGACTACCAGGACGGCGAGATCCCGGACACGGATTACGACGTCGTTGTGTTCGAGAACCGCTTCCCGTCCTATTGGCGGCTCCCCGACGAGGACATCTGCGCCGAGAAAGCGGAAGGCGGGCAGGATCTGTGGAGGCGCCGCCCGGCGGCGGGCCGCTGCGAGGTGATCTGCTTCTCCCCGGACCACACCGGCCAGATCGCGACCGTCACCCCGGCCAGGATGCGCACCATCATCGAGGCGTGGGCGGTCAGGACGGAGGCGCTGCAGGCTATGGACGGGATCGCGCAGGTGTACCCCTTCGAAAACCGGGGCGCGGAGATCGGCGTGACCCTGCCCCACCCGCACGGCCAGATCTACGGCTACCCCAACGTCACACCCAAGACGGAGGCGATGCTCCGCCAGGCCGCCGCCCACGAGCGCGCGACCGGCGGCCGCCTCCTGGCCGAGATGGTCGCGGCCGAATCGACCGGCCCCCGTCTGGTCGCCGAGTCCGAGCACTGGGTCGGCTACGTGCCCTACGCGGCCCGTTGGCCCGTCGAGATGCACTTGGCGCCGCGAGCCGACCGGCCCGACCTGCCGTCCCTGACCGAACCTGAACGCGACGACCTGGCGGAACTCTACCCGCGCCTGCTGCGCGGGCTGGACCGGTTCTTTCTTGACTCCCAGGGGCGTTCCGTCCCGCTCCCGTACATCTCCGGCTGGCATCAGGCGCCCGCCGACCCGGCCGTGCGCCACCTGGGGCGCCTGCACCTGCAACTGTTCTCGATTCGGCGCGCCCCCGGCAAACTCAAGTACCTCGCCGGGTCCGAATCCGGCATGGGAGCCTGGATCTCTGACACGACCCCGGAACGAGTTGCCGCCAGACTGCGAGCCGCGCTGGCCGAGGCGGACGCGCTGGCCGCCGCCGCGCAGGAAGGCGTTCGGCGATGAGCGAGCCGCGCTTCCTCGAAGCCTGGAGCCCACCCGAAGGCGCCGCGCGCGCCGCGCAGGGGTTCCGGACCTGGTTCGGCTTCGCGGCCGCCGGCGTTTGGGCCGCGCCCGGCCGGGTCAACCTGATCGGGGAGCACACCGACTACAACGGAGGCCTGTCTCTGCCCGTCGCCCTGCCGCACCGGACCTACTTCGCGGCCGCTCCGGCCGCCTCCGACACCGCCCGGCTAACGTCAGCCCAGTCCGCCGGCGCCGTCACGGAGGTCGCCATGAGCCAGGTTGCCCCCGGCGCCGCCAACGGTTGGGGCGCCTATGCCGTCGGCGTCATCTGGGCGCTGCGCCGGCGCGGCCTGCCGGCTCCCGCCCTGACCGGCCACGTCGACTCGTGCGTGCCGCTGGGCGCCGGCTTGTCGTCATCGGCGGCGCTGGAGGCGGCCGTGGCGTTGGCGGCGGTCGACTTGCAAGAGGCAGCCGATGCCGTGCGACGGCTTCCCAGCCCCCGCGACGCCGACCGGTCGAGCGCCGGAAGCACAAGTCATCAGACCGCGCCTGACGGTGGGCGCGCCCAGCGCGCGGCGCTGGCGCAGGCCTGCGTCGAGGCCGAGAACCGTATAGCGGGCGCCCCGACGGGCGGCATGGACCAGGCGGCGGCGATGCTCTCCGCCTCGGGTCACGCGCTCCTGATCGACTCGGCCAGCGGGTCCGCCGAATCGATCCCGTTCGACTTGGCCGCAGCGGGCTTGGAACTGCTGGTGATCGACACCCGCGCCAGACACGCTCTGGTGGACGGCCAGTACGGCGAGCGCCGGGCGACCTGCGCGAGGGCGGCTGAGACCCTGGGGTTGCAGAACCTGGGCCAATTGCCTCTGGGTGGCCTCGCCGAGGCGACAGCGCGCTTGGGCGGTCCGGACGCCGTGGAGGCGCGGCGCGTGCGGCATGTGGTGACCGAGATCCACCGGACTCGCGAGTTTGTGTCCGCTCTGCGGGCGCGCGAGTTGGCTCAGACGGGTCCGCTGTTGGACGCCTCGCACGCCTCTTTGCGGGACGACTACCAGGTGTCAACGCCGGAACTCGACCTGGCCGTCACGGCCGCTCGCGAGGCCGGCGCGTTGGGGGCGCGCATGACGGGCGGCGGATTCGGCGGCTCGGCGATAGCGCTGGTCCGGCGTGGCACCTCACGGCATGTGGCCGGCGCCGTGGCGACGGCCTTCGCGCGGACGGGTTGGAAAGAGCCGGTCTTCCTGCTCGCCGAGCCGTCAGCGGCGGGTGGCCGCCTCGCCTAGCGAGTCCCCGGCCAGATCATCACCACAAGGAATCGCGACAAGGAGAGAACGACGATGGACAACAGGGCAAGGAAAGAACGCGGCCTGCCGTACCATTACGACGACCCGTCGATCACCCAAGGTCAATTCCAGTTTCAAGACAAGCTGTACGAGTACAACCTCACCCGGCCTACCCAACTCGAAGACCGGCAGCGGCTACTGAAAGAGATGTTCGCCGAAGTCGGCGAAGACTGCCATGTGGAGACGCCGTTGCATGCTAATTGGGGCGGGCGCCATGTGCATCTCGGAACAGGGGTGTATCTCAACTCGAACGTGACCCTCGTGGACGACGCGGACATCTTCATCGGGGACTACTGCTTGATAGCTCCGAACGTCGTCATATCGACTTCGGGGCATCCTATCCTGCCGATTCTGCGTGAGCATCATTACACCTTCAACCTGCCTGTGCGCATCGGAAGGAACGTGTGGATCGGTTCCGGAGTTCAGATCATGCCCGGCGTGACGGTAGGCGACAACTCCGTGATCGGCGCCGGAAGCGTCGTCACCGGCGACATTCCCTCCGGCGTCGTAGCTTTCGGCGTCCCCTGCCGAGTAGTCAGGGAGATCGGCGACAAAGACAAGAATTATTACGCAAAGGGAAAGATGCTAGATGTCAGCGAATAGAAACCGCAGCAACACGGCCTCTCGCGCGAACTCGAAATCGTGCTGGCTCATCACTGGAGGAGCCGGGTATATCGGGGCGCATATCGTCCGGGCATTCATGGCCGAAGACATCCAGCCAATCGTGTTGGACGACCTGTCCAGCGGGCACCGGGAGTTCGTGCCTGAAAGCGTCCCCTTCGTGCTGGGTTCGGTCGTGGACCAAGCCCTTGTCGAGAACGTCCTCCGAGAACACCAAGTTGTCGGCATCGTTCACCTGGCGGGGTTCAAGTACGCCGGAGTGTCCGTACAGCGCCCGCTGCACACCTACACCCAGAACGTCACCGGTATGGTGAGCCTGCTCGCCGCCGCCCGGACAGTAGGCGTGGGCAAGTTGGTGTTCTCATCTTCAGCGGGCGTCTACGGGACTCCTGATGTTGAACTGGTCACCGAAGACACCCCGACCACGCCGGAGTCACCCTACGGCGAGTCAAAGCTAGTCGGAGAATGGATACTGCGAGACCTGTGCCGATCCGACCCCGGATTCCTGGCAGTTTCACTGCGCTATTTCAACGTGGTAGGTTCGGCCGCTCCCGAGGTCTATGACACCAGTCCGCATAATCTGTTCCCACTCGTCATCGAACGGCTCCGCAACGGCCAAACTCCCCAGATCAACGGTGACGACTACCCGACTCCCGACGGCACCTGCGTGCGCGACTACGTGCATGTCGGAGACCTCGCCCGCTCCCATGTCGCCGCCGCGAAAGCACTCGCCGAAGAACGAGCGCTCGCGCCGGTGTACAACCTCGGCTCCGGCGTCGGCCTCAGCGTCAAACAGATCACGGACGCCTTCCGTCGCGTCACCGAAATCAGCTTCAACCCGGCCATCGCACCCAGACGCCCTGGAGACCCAGCCCGTATCGTGGCTTCTGCCGACCTGGCAGCCCGCGACATCGACTGGGCGAACCGCTACACCATCGACCAAATGGTGCAGACAGCGTGGTCCGCCGGCCAAACCCGCCTCCAACTTCCGGTTCTTGGCCAACAAGAACGCCGGCTGAACTGAACTTGTCATCCCGATTGCGTGACGTTCCCCGGGTGAGCGGGGTGAGTGCGCCCGCCGACTGCATCGACCTGGCATCCCGCGCGCGGGCGCCGTGCGCACGACGTCGCCTGGTCTTGGATCAGTTCAGGCCGTGTGGCTTACCGAAAGTTCTCGATTCGCAGGTTGCGCCGTGAGACTTCGGCGGAGGCAAGCGCTTCACGGGCTCCGGTGACGAGGCGCCTTGACCCGCAGAGGTAGAACAGCGCGTCGGGTTGAGCGTGCGCGGTGTTCCGCACCAGTTCGAGGAAGCGCTCGGGTGCGACGGAGACGTAATCGTCGAGGAGCGGCGCGAGCTCTTCCTTGTAGAGGAAGTCCGTCCCGCGCTGGACCTGGAGGAGGCTCATCGTGTAGCCGCCCTGGAGGGCGGCGGTGAGGATGAGCGAGCGGAAGGGCGCCATGCCGACGCCGCCGGCGATGAACTGGATCGGGCGGTCGCCGCTCTTGGGGAGTCCGATGTGCCCGGCGATCCCGTAGACCTTGGCCGTGTCGCCGGGCTGGAGCGCGGCAAGGCGGCGCTTGAATCCGCTTCGGGTATCGACATGGGCGACGAAGGCGAGCTCGTCCTCGTGAGGCGCGGAGGCGATGGAGAACCTTCTCATCCCGTCGCGGGAGAAGAAGCTCCCGACCTGGAGGTGGGCGTACATCCCCGCTCGGTAGCGGACCTCCGGTTGCCGGAAGCGGAAGGTGTAGACATCGGCGTACTCGTGGGTCTTGCGGGTGAGGAAGGCCGTCGGCATGAGTCCAGCATGCTCAGAACGAGCAGTTCGCCCCACCGTTAGAATGCGATGCTATGCCGAAAACCCGCCAAGTTCCCGCGTCGGCCGTCGACTGGTCCCTCGGCGCGCCCACGGGCGCTGGGGTGCTGCCGCACGGATTCCAGATCGACGCGCATGTCCACGCCGACGGGCTACTGGTCTATGCGGCGTCCGGCGTCGTGGCAACGGTGACCGAACGCGGAACCTGGGTCGCGCCAGCCAGTCGCATCATCTGGACGCCGCCTGGCTTCAAGCACGCGCACCGCTTCTTTGGCGAGACCGATGTGCGCGTCGTGGACCTCCCGCTTCTCGCCTGCGACGCCCTGCCCCCGGAGCCGCGCGTGTTCATGGTGAGCGCGCTCCTGCGGGAGGCGTTGCTCGCCCTGACCGATCTTCCCGAAACCCGGGCCGGGGCGCACGAGCGCCTGCGCGAGGTCGTGGTCGATGAGTTGATCGAGGCGCCGGACCGCTCGATCCGCCTCCCGGAACCAAAGGACGACCGGCTGCGCGCGGTCACAGCGATCCTCCACGCGGACCCGGCTGAAGCCGCGACCCTGGCCGAGTTGGGGCGCCGGGTGGGAGCGAGCGAGCGGACCCTGAGCCGGCTCTTCCACCGCGAGCTCGGGATGAGCTTCCACCAGTGGCGCACCGTCCTGCGCATCCATCACGCCCTGCTGCACCTGGGCCGGGGCCTGTCGGTCATCGACACCGCGACGACCTGCGGGTGGGCGAACCCGACGAGCTTTATCGAAGCGTTCTCCGCCATCGTCGGCCAGACTCCCGGCCGATACCAGTCGGCGACCCGACTCAGCTGACAGGTCCGGGGGTGGCAGAGTCCCCGAGGCCGCGCAATCCAGGGAGCGCGCGTTGGGGGCACAACAGGCACGGAGGAACCCCCGCCTGCGATCTCGTCCACGCCGGGTGCCGCGCTACCTCGCCCGAAAGGGCGCTACACCAAACGGGTCTTCGGGCACAGCGTCCCTCCAACGCGCCAGCAATGCCCGCGCCGTTTCCTCAGCGGCCCGGCACGAATCCGTTGCCCTGTGGTGCTTACACTTCTTGCCGAACGCGGGTGACCGGGCTTAATTGCGCACCTTCCGGGTGGAAGGGGCGTGGTGATGACGGTTTCGATGCGGGTGATGTCGGCTGGCGACGGGTACAAATATCTCCTGAAGTCGGTTGCGGCGGGAGACGGGGACAGGGAGCTTGCAACTCCTTTGACGCGGTATTACGCGCAGGCGGGTTGCCCGCCGGGGCGTTGGGCGGGTTCGGGGTTGCGGTCGCTGCAACCGGGTCGCCCGCGGCCCGGGGGGTTGCAATCCGGCATTTTGCAATCCGGCGGCGTGCGATCCGGGGGATTGCAATCCGATGGCGCGCAGCCTGGCGGCCCGCATTCCAGCGGCATGCAATCCGGGGGGTTGCAGCCTGGGGGGTTGCGGCCGGGCGACATGGTGACGGAGGCGCAGTTGCAGGCGCTGGTCGGGGAGGGCCGCAACCCGTTGACGGGCGAGCAGTTGGGCCGCGCGTACCAGCGGGGCCGGGGCGCGCGGGAGCGGGCGGCGGCGAGGGCTGCGGCGTTGGGCCGGGGGATGGGCGACGCGGACCGGGCGGCCGCCGTGCAGCGGATCAACGACGAGGAGCGGGAGCGCGGCTCCAGGCGGGCGGTCGCAGGCTACGACTTCACGTTCTCGGTCCCCAAGTCTGTGAGCGTGTTGTGGGGGGTGGCGGACGCGGGGTTGCAGGAGCTGATCGTCCGCGCCCACCATCAGGCGGTCGGGGAGGTGTTGGGGTTCATGGAGCGGGAGGTGGTGGTGACCCGGGTGGCCGGGTCCACGAGGGACGGCCCGGTGGCGCAGGCCCCGGTGGAGGGGGTGTTGGCGGCGGTGTTCGACCATTGGGACTCCCGCGCCGGGGATCCGCAGCTGCACACGCACTGCGTTCTGGCGAACCGGGTGCGGACGGTGGCGGACGGGTTGTGGCGGGCGGTGGACGGCCGGCCCGTGTTCGCGGCGACGGTGGCCCTGTCCGAGTTGTACAACGCGGTCCTGGCGGACCAGCTGTCCCGGGTGGTGGGCGTGGGATGGGAGGCGCGGGACCGGGGCCGGGACCGGAGCCCGGCTTGGGAGATCCAGGGGGTCGGCGAAGAACTCGTCAGGGAGTTCTCGTCCCGGTCGGCGGACATCGCCGAGGAGACCGCGCGCCTGGCGGCCCGCTACCGGGCGGACCATGGCCGGGAGCCTTCCCGGCGGACGGTGATCCGGCTGCGGCAGCAGGCCACGCTGGCGACCCGGCAGGACAAGCAGCTCAGGTCCCTGGCGGACTCGACCGCCGAGTGGCGGCGCCGCGCCGCCGGGATCCTCGGCGCCGACGCGGCGTTGTGGGCGAGGGGCGTGGCCGGGTCGGGGGAGCCGCTGGCGCTGCGGGCGGACGACATCCCCTTGGACGTGGTCGAGGCTCTGGGCCGGGAGGTGATGGGCCGCGTGGGGGAGAAGCGGTCGACTTGGACGAGGTGGAACCTGCACGCGGAGGCGACCCGGCAGGCGATGGGCTGGCGGTTCGCGTCG
>JAISCU010000475.1 GCA_031265345.1 Bifidobacteriaceae bacterium | reverse complement strand
CCTGGTCCACCTCGATATGGGGGTTGGCGTCGAGGTCGTAGCGGTTCCGGCCGAGCCGTTCGGAGATGGTGCCAAGTTCCATGGTTCACAGCGCTCTCAGTGCTTGCCAGCCGTCGCGCGCCAACTGCGTCAATTTGACGGGCGAGGCGCGGAACGCGTCGCGAGCAGTCTTGAGCAGATGGCGGCGAGGTTTCAAGTCGAGGTCGTAGACGCCGTGGAGGACGTCCGCGAGCAGCGGTCCGTAGTCGTTGAACATCCGGGTGCCCTCGAGGAACGCCGGGGCGCGGCGGAAAGTGGCCATGTCGCGTCCGACGAAGCCGGCCGCCAACGCTTCCTTGTAGCCGCCCAGCGCCGCCGCCGAATAGTCGCCGGCCTGCAACGCGGAATCGACCGCACCGACCGCAGCGATAGCCGAACCTGCCGCCAGGTCCATGCCCCGTACCGTCAAGCCCGTGTTCAGCGCCAGCCCGGCCGCCTCGCCGACCACCACCAGTCCCGGCCTGACCAGGTCGCGGACCATCGTCTGCCCGCCCTCGGCGACCATGTGCGCGCCGTACTCCAGCAACTCCCCGCCTTCGAGGAACGGGGCGATGAACCGGTGGCCCAGGAACCGGTCATGCAGGTCCGAGGAGGCCAGTTCGCGTCTGGCCAGATCGTCTAGGCGCAGCACCACCCCGATGGAGACGGACTCGAGGTTGGTGTACATGAACCCGCCACCGCCCACCCCGCCGGTGCAGTCGCCTACCACCGCGTAGGCCGCGCCCTGATCCCCCCGCAGGTTGAATCGGTCCTCGAGCACGCGGCGGTCCAGGCCGATCACGGATTTCACGCCGACGGCCAGATGGTTGGGGGGATCCTGCGATCGGAACCCGGCGTCGCGGGCGACGAACGAGTTCACGCCGTCCGCCGCGACCACCACATGGCAACGCAACTCGTCGTCCCCCGCCCCGATCCCCAGCACCCGGCCGTCCTCCACCAACAACCGGTCCACCCGGAACCCCGGCATGACCATGGCCCCCGCGTCCTCGCATTTGGAAGCCAGCCAGGCGTCCAGCTTGGAACGCAGCACCGAGACGGCGTTGACCGGGCTCGCCAACCGCTCGTCGGCGTAATCCACGTTGACCATCGAGCCCGGGTTCAGGAAGCTCAAGCAGTTGCGGGTGATCACCCGTTCGACCGGCGCCGCCTCCGCGAAACCAGGGAACACCTGCTCCATCACCCGGCAATAGAACACCCCGCCGGACAGGTTCTTCGCGCCCGGCTCGGGGCCGCGCTCCACCAACAGCACACTGTGCCCGGCCGTCGCCAACTGGTACGCGGCCACGCACCCCGCCACCCCCGCGCCCACCACGATCACATCGAAGTCGGCGTCGGTGCCGCCACCTGAGGCCATTGAGTCACTCCTTGGGCTGTTCCGAGATGCCCCGAGGCGGCATCCGTGGGGGCAAGAGCAGATGCCGCCTCGGGGTTTTGGGACCGGTCGGCGTGTGGGGCACCCACCGGTCAGTCTGTTGTTCGGCTGATCTCAGCCTTTGATCGCCTTGATGGCGTGGCGCGCCGCGACCCGCCCGGAGGCGTGCGCGAAACCGTTGGCGGTGCCAGGCACATCGAGGTTGTAGGTGTCGCCGAACAGTCCGCCCGCGTCCATGCCGGCCGCGTAGAGCCCTTCGATCGGCTCGGAGTCGGTGCTGATGACCTGCATGTCTCCGTTCACATGCAGCGCGCCGACCGACACCAGGATGGCCGCCCGCATCTCGACGGCGTAGAACGGGGCCGTCTTGACCGGACGCAGATACTTGGCGTCCTTGAAGAACAGCGGGTCGTCGCCGTTGGCGGCGAACTCGTTGTACTCGTCAACGGTGGCCTTGAACACCTCCGGGTCGAGCCCGATCTGCTTTGCCAGGTCCTCCAACGAGTCGGCCCTCCAGGCCATTTCGCCTTCGGCGATGGCCTCGTCCAATTCCGTCTGCAGGCCGGTCAGCTTGAGGTGGTACTCGATGAAGTCGCCCAGACCGATGTCCGACCCGTCCTCCATCAGGTGCGCCACGGTGTCCTGGTCCATGATCGAATACGAGGTGCCGTCCGGCTGGATGGCGATCACGTTGCCAGCGTCCGCGAACGAGAGCGCCACGTGCTCGTCGTAATAGCGCTTGCCAGTCTTGTTGACCCACAGCACGGGTTGAGAGCCGCCGCCGTTGATGTGCGCCACCAGCGTCTTGCCCTTGGCCACGGGGATGAGCATGAGCGGCTGCATCTCCCAGGTGTCGGCGCCGATCGCCAAGGCCATGTTGATGGTGTCGCCGGTGTTGGGCTCCGGTCCCATGTAGATCAGCTGCTCGGCGTTCTTGGCGAAGCGCGAGTTCGCCTTGACCATGTCGAGGTTGCCGCCGAAGCCGCCGCCCGCCAGGACCACAGCTTTGGCGCCGATCCGGATGGTGTTGCCATCGGCGTCCTCGGCCACCACGCCGACAATCTTGCCGTCTTCCACGATCAGTTCTTTGGCCGGGGTGGAGGTGAAGATATCGACCCCGGCGTCGGTGATCGCCTGCAGCAGGACCTCCTGCATGTGCGCGCCCAGTCCCTCGGGCCGGTGGAACGAGTTCAGCTCGGTCGGCTGCTCGTAAGCGTAGATCGTGACGTCGGTGTAGACAATGCCGAGAGACTTCATGATGTCGATGGTCTCGGCCGTCTCGTAGGCCTGCATTCGGGCGACCTCGGGGTTGGCCCGCTTGTGGCTGTAGTCGATGTAGCGCTGGTAGCCCTCGGCCCGGCTGGGATAGTGCATCCCGGGCGTCGGGGGCACCTTGCGCGCCTTCTGCTCGCTTGACTCGAAGGCGGCTTGGCCTTCGGCGAACACCGAACTGCCGCCCGTCTCCGGCGCTTTCTCCAGCAGGGCCGTCTTCAGGCCGCCCTCTTTGGCCGCGATGTAGGCGGCCATCTTGCCAGAGCCGCCGCCACCGATCGCCACCAGGTCGTATTCCACGTCGAATGTTGCCATGCTTAGTTCTCCTCGCTTTGGTTTCAGTTCTGCTCCAGCGCCCGCTTCAGCGCGGGCACCAGCTCGTACAAATCCCCGACAATCCCGTAGGTGGCGCTCCGGAAGATCGTCGCGTCCGGATTGTTGTTGATGGCCGCCACCACTTTGACGCCCCGGACGCCTTCCATGTGCTGCGGCTCGCCCGAGACGCCGAGCGCCAGGTACAGCAGTGGCGCGATCTTCTGGCCCGACCGCCCGACATAGCGTTCCTCCGGGTACCAGTGGAAATCGTCGGCCAGCGGCATTGAGCAGGCCATCTCCGCCCCCAGCGCGCCAGCCAGGTCTTCGATCGGCTCGAGATCGGCGCGGGCCTTGACGCCCCGTCCCACGCCGACCACCCGCTCGGCCGTCAACAGGCCGGACGGCGCTGCCGCCTCCTCGACGGAATCGCGCTTGACCGGCCAAGCCGGGTCCGCTGGCACAGTCTCGATCGGTGCTGGGGCGGCGGTGGCCATGGGTGTCCCCTCATTTGAGTCCCAGACCACCGCCACCGGTCCTGCGGCCGTGACGGTCTCGATCACCGCGCCGTCGATGGCGTTGCGTTCGATCACCACCGCATCGGCGTCCAGGGCGATCCGGACGCCGCCACCGACCAAGCCTGCCCCCGCGCCCACCGCCGCTGCTCCCAGCAGCGCACGGGCCGATGGCGCGGCACCGCTCAGCCAGACTTTCGCGTCTGCCCGTCCGGCCAGTTCCGCCACGGTGCCTGCGTAGGCCTCGGGCGGGACCTCGGGTTCGGTCGTGATCCAGTGGACGCGGTTCACCCCGCTGCACGATGCCGTCTGGGCAAGTTCGTCCGTCCCCACAGCCACGACGTCGATGTCCGCGCCAGTCGCCTGTGCGGCCCCCACCAACGGCGGAAGCTGGTCCGGCTCGGTGATTATGATCCAGACGCTCATAGGACACCATCGTCTTTCAGGTCTGTCCCCCGACTAGTCGAGGAACCGTCCCCGCGGGTCATAGGACACCATCGCCTCTCAGCGCGGCCACCAGCTGGGCCGCCGCGTCATCCGGGTCGCCTTCGAACAAGCGCGCCCCCGACCGGTCGGGAAGCCGTGTGCCGGTCGCGGCGACGCCCTCGGCCGGCGCCTCCACCGTCAACTCGGTGACCGGCTTCTTGCGAGCCTTGATCGTCTCCATCATTCCGGGAGGGCGGGCCTCCTCGCCGACCGCCGCGACTCCGAGCACTGCGGGGACCGGCACCGACACGGTCTCGACCGCGTTCCCGGCCCGACGCCGGGCGACAATGGCGCCATCCACCGCCTCAGCCGAACCCACGCCCAGAAGCACCGGCCATCCCAAGTGGGCCGCCAAAGCCGCCGCCACGCCCGGGTCCGCGCCCGAGTCGCCTATGACGACGGCATCGGGCAAGCCGATCTGACGAACAGCCGAAGCCAGTGCCCCAGCAGTGGCCGCGTTGTCCGTCAGCGGGCCGACGCCTGGCGCGGTGTAAGCGGAGTCGACCCCGCGAGCCAGCACCCAGGCCGTCTCGCCGTCGCCGATGGTCAGGCCCACCACCTCCCCGCCAGGTCCGGCCAACGCCTTGGCAGTGTCGAGAGCCGCTGGGTCGTCATCGGACGCCGCCATCTTGGCGGTCCCCCAATCGACCTGGCCGTCCCGGCGCACCGAGGCGCTGGCCGTGGCGCGAGCCCATTTGTAGATCACGATGGTTTTCAAGATTTGCCCCTTATCTTGGACGATCAGTGCGCGGTCTGGCCGCCATCCACCAGGAAGACGCCGCCGGTGGCGAAAGTCGCCTCGTCGGAGGCCAGGTAGAGGACTATGCCCGCGATCTCCTCCGGCCGCCCGACCCGATGGACGGCGTTCTGGCCGGTCACGATGGCGCGGAAGGCGGGATCGGCCAGCCAGCGGGCGGTCATCGGAGTCTCGATCAGGCCCGGAGCGACCACGTTGATGCGGATGCCCTGCTCGGCGTATTCGAGGGCGGCGCCGCGCGTCAGACCCAGCACGCCGTGCTTGGCCGCCACGTAGGGCGCCATGCCCGGATCGGCCACCACGGACACCACCGAGCCGGTGTTGACGATGGACCCGCCGCCATCCTTGAGCATCTGCTGGATCTCGTACTTCATGGCCAGGAAGGTGCCCTTGAGGTCCACGCGCATCGTTTTGTCGAACTCTTCGCCCGTGAAGTCCGCCAACGGCTTGGTCATGGGCAGGGAGCCGGCGTTGTTGAACGCCACGTCGAGCCGGCCGTGGCGCTCCACCACGGTGGCGATGGCGTTCTTGACCGATCCCTCGTCGCTGACGTCCAGCTTGACGGCGCTGGCGGTGCCCCCGTTGGCGTTGATCTCATCCACCACGTCAGGCGGCGTCCGGTGGGCGCTCAGCACCAGCTTGGCGCCCTCTTTGGCGAAGGCCAAGGCCGTCGCCTTGCCGATGCCTGTGGCCGCGCCGATGATTAGTACGACTTTCCCTGCGAACCTGTCCGCCATGGGCAGCTCCAATCTTCTTCGAGGGCCGAGCGCTATTGGTATGGCTCGGCCCAGTCTTGGCCTGGTGGTCCGGGGCAGTCGGCTTTCCCCGCGCTCCGCGCTCTCGCGACCGACGGCTCAGTCGATCACGGGCGCGGCCTCAAATCTGGGGCGCTCTTCCTGGGACCATTGCCAGTTTGGCGAAGCCCGCCTAGGACCTGATAGGTCCGTTCGGATAGAACCTGTTGTCTACTTTCGGATAGTCAATCGACCAGGCCTTGGCGGACCGAGTGGACCGCCACTTGGACGCGGTTCTTCATCCGCCACTTGGCCATGACGCGGCCGATGTGCTTCTTCACCGTCGCCTCGGTGATGAACAGGGCGGCCGCGATCTCCTCGTTGGACAGGCCGTCGACCAGGAGTTTCAGCACGTCGCGCTCACGCTTGGTGAGCGACTCGGCGGCGATCGCGTCCGGGCCGCGCGGCGAGGGGGCGCCCGGCCCGAACGAGGCCAGCACCTTGGCGGCGATCGGCCCCGACAGGGCGGCTTCGCCGCGCATCACCCCGACCAGGAAGGCGCGCAACCGTTCCGGCGGCTCGTCCTTCGAGAGGTAGCCGTGCGCGCCATTGCGCAGAGCCTGCAGCACGTCATCGCCCAACGAGGACATAGTCAGCATCACGACCCGGCACTTCGGGTTGGCCGAGGTGATAGCGCGGGTGGCGTCGAGCCCGTCCATGCCGCTCATCCGCACGTCCATCAGGACCAAGTCCGGCCGGAGCTTGGCCGCCAACTCGACGGCTTTGCGTCCGTCGGCCGCTTTGCCGACCACTCGGAAGTCCGGCCAGCGCCCGATCAGCGCCACCAGGCCCTCACGGAAGAGCAGGTGATCATCCACCACCATGACGGTGGCTGGTTCGGTGGTCATGGGAATGTGCCGATCCTCTCTGTCAACGCGATCCAACCGTCGGACACCCGTAGGGGCGCCTCAGCCACTACCAGAGTGCCCCGGCCGATCCCCGACGTGACTGCCACCTCTCCCCCGATCTGCGCCATCCGCTCGCGCATGATCACCAGGCCCAGCCGCGTGTCCGGCACCGCCTCCGGATCGAACCCGCGGCCGTCGTCCTCGATCTCCAAGCGCACCCGGCTGGGCGTCCCCGCCAAGCGGACAGCGACCTGGGAGGCCATCGAATGGATGTGGGCGTTCGAAAGCGCTTCTTGGAGCACCCTTATCAACTGGGCTGTCACATCGAGCGGCACCGCCGCGGCATGCTCCGGCTGCGCGCACTCCACTGTCACGTCGACGGGCGCCGAGCCTCGGAAGGCCTGGACCTGGGCTTTGACGGCGTCCAAACAGCACTGCGTGGCGGCGGTCGAGTCTTCCCGCAGGCCGAGCATCTGATGGCGCAGGCTCGTCTTCAAAGTGGTCACCATGGCGGTCAGCGCTGCGACATCCGCGGCCAGGGCGGCCTGGTCGCCGTTCTCCAAATCCAGACTCATCGCCCCAGCGTGCAGGCCGAGAGCCGCCACCTGTTGCGCCAGATCGACGTGCAACTCGTCGGCCAGCAGGCGCCTCTCCTTCAGCGCGCCGAGCTCCTGGTGCCGGTTGGAGAGCACGCCGGAGTGGACGGCCCCGCCCAGGATGTGGCCGGCGGCGGCCAGGAACTGCGCCGCCGTCTGGTCCAACTCGAAGCCGTTCTCGAAGCTCATCAGCACCGCGCCCAAGTGCCGGCCGTCGGCATGCACGCCCACCACGATCCCGCTGGCGTCGAACCAAGCCTTGAACTCGTCCGGCAGGATCTGCCAGCCCTCGGAGTCGAGGTTGTCCGCGACCGCCACCGGCCACCCGGCGGGGTCCACCCAAGGGTCCCGGACATGGATGTTGGCGGGGATCCATGGCCAGCGGTCGCCCAGGATCGCGCGCTGCTCGGCGTCCGTCACCAGCACCGCCCGCGTGCCCGATTCGTCCAGCAGGAAACTGGGCGCGAACTGCGCCCCGATGGTCCGCTTCAGCACCCCGACCGCCTGGACGTAAGCCTCCCAGCGCTCATCCGACGAGCTCAGAGCCTCGCACATCTCGACCAGGGCGCCGAGGTAGGAGAGGTGTCTGGCGCTCACCCAAGCCATGGTACGGCCGCCCACCGTCCAACAGCCAGGGACGATGCCGCTCGCTCAGCCAGCCGCGACCCGCTCGGCGCCATAGATCGCGTCTATGCGTCGGATAGCTGAAACGGTCTTGCTGGGGCCTGCCGGACGCTCGCACAATGATGATGCCGACGCCAGGCGGCGTTGCTGCCCGGAGCGCGGCGTCATTCAACAGCGAGCACCCAGGCGCAAAGGAGAGTCACATGGTGGCACCAACGAGTTTCGATTTCACCGGAAAGGTCGCGCTGGTCACGGGCGGCGGCACGGGGATGGGCCAGGCGGCGGCCGTCGCCTTGGCCGCGGCGGGCGCGAAGGTGGCGATCACCGGCCGGTCCAATGCGGACGCAACGCTTGAGATGATCAAACAGGTGGGTGGGGAAGGCATCTTCATCCGAGGCGACGTCGGAATCGAGGACGATGTCCAAAGGATCATTGAAGGGGTGGTCGGAACCTTCGGTCGGCTCGACATCGCCTTCAACAATGCGGGAGTGGGCGTCGTGGGCAAGCCCCTCACCGAACAGAGCGCCCAGGACTACGACTTCACCATGAACACCGACCTCAAGGGCGTGTTCTTCTGCATGAAGTATGAGATTCCCGAGATGCTCAAAGTGGACGGCGGGGCGATCATCAACAATGGCTCGGTGGCTTCGATCGTGGCCGATCCCGGAATGTCGCTCTATGTGGCGGCCAAGCATGGCGTGGCCGGGATCACGAAGGCCGCGGCCTTGGAGTACGCCGCCCAGGGCGTCCGGATCAACTGCCTGGCGCCGTCGTTCTTCGCCACCCCGTTGACCCAGAACTGGCTTGACGATCCGGAGATGACCGAAGTGGTCAAAGGCTTCAACGCGATGCACAAGGTCGCCGTCCCGGACGAGATCGCCGGGATCGTGCTGCTTCTCGCCTCGCCCGAACTGGCCTCCTTCATCACCGGCGCGGTCATCCCCGTCGATGGTGGACAGTCGGCCCACTGACTTCCCGGCCGCTACCGAACAGGAGGCAATCACCATGAGCACACCCGAAAACCTCGACATCGCGTATGACGTGGTCGTGATCGGCTCCGGCGGGTCCGGCAAATCGGCCGCCCTGACGGCCGCCCAGGCCGGTCTGACCGTGGTCATCCTGGAGAAACTGCCGGTCACCGGCGGCACATCGGTGCTGGCCGAGGGCCACGCCGCCTTCGAGTCCTCGGAGCAACTGGCGCGCGGAGCGCCCAGCGATCCAAGCCGCCATTTCCCGACCAAGGAGGAAGCCTTCCGCCGCTACATGGACTACTCGCACTACCGGGCCGACCCCGAAGTGGTGCGGATGTTCGTCGAGAACTCGGCTGAGACCATCGACATCTTCAAGGACCTCGGCGTGGAGTACACGGACGTGCTCATCTACGCCCTCGACGAGCCGAACGAACTGGTCAGCTTCCATCGGCCGGAAGGACTGGGGGCGCGCTGCCAGGAAGTCCTGGAACGTGCCGCCAGGGCAGCGGGCGTGGAGATCTTCACGTCCACCCGCGCCACCGAGTTGATCGCCTCCGAGAGCGGCGCGATCATCGGAGTGGTGGCCAAGGACGCCGACGGCGAGACACTGCGCATCGGAGCGAAAGCGGTCATCATCGCCACCGGCGGTTACGGTCATGACCTGGAGAAAGTCGCCAAGTACTCCATCTTCGGCGAGAACGCCGCCAATCTGTTTCTCCAGATTCCGCTCGAGAACACTGGCGACGGCCTCGACATGGCGATCACGGCTGGCGCCGACATCTCCGGGATCGGCGCCCAGGAGGCCGCGATCTCGGCGCGAGGCAAGATGCCGGACTCGAAGGTCGGCTCGATCGGCCTGCAGCCCGGGCTTTGGGTCAACCGGGAGGGCAGGCGCTTCTACAGCGAGGAGATCGCGCGCAGCTTCGGCAACGCCGGGTTGGTGATAGGCCAACAACCCGGCGCCTCGGCCTACGCCATCTTCGACGCCGAGACTGTCGCCCGCTTGGAATCGGAGGGATCAGAGATTTCCCTCGGCGACTTCATCTTGTACAAGGCGCCCATGTCCGGGCTGACGGACGAACTGGCCGCGGAGGTCGCGGATGGCAGGGTCCTACGCGGCGACACGGTTGGCGAACTGGCGACCGCTCTGGGAATCGACCCGACCGTCCTGATCCAGACGGTGGAGACTTACAACCAGGCCGCCGCCGAGGGAATCGACCGGGAGTTCTTCAAACCGGCCGAATACTTGCGCCCGGTCGTCGCGAAGCCCTTCTACGCCATCGAGGTCGCCGCGCTGGTGATCGTCTCGGCGGGCGGCATCCGCGTCAACGCCAATCTGCAGGTGATCGATCACTCCAGGCGGCCCATCGAAGGGCTGTACGCCGTCGGCAACGATGCCTCGGGACTCTACGGCGACGCGTACAACCTGGACGTGCCGGGCTCGACCAACGGCTTCGCGCACACTTCGGGACGGGTCGCCGCTCGGCACGTCGCCGCCCGGTTGCGCAAGTGACTGGAGGACTTCGATGAACGGCATCAAGAAACTCGCGGGGGCTTACCTGGTCGGAGGGCTGACGGCTTTCGTCGCGCAATTCGTGCTGGCGGGCTGGATGGCCGTGCTCCCGGTCGGCGGCGCAGCGGCAGGCTGGCTCCAGCCGGTCCCGTTGACGCTGGTCTCGGTCGGCCTGATCGGAGGCGTGCTGTACTGGCTCGGCCTGTACGGCAGGATCGAACAGTTGGGCGGCCTTGGCGCCATGTTCGGCCTGTCCGGTTTCGTGGCGGCCATCGGCCAGTTCACTACTGGCCCGCGCCAGGCAGGCGCCTCGATCGGCAAGTCCCTGCTGGGCGGGGTCCGGTTGGTGTTGGGCGTGCTCG
>JAISCU010000075.1 GCA_031265345.1 Bifidobacteriaceae bacterium | reverse complement strand
CCGGTCGACCGGCCCGGTCCGCAGCTCCGTGACGGGGGAGATCCGCCTCGACTTTCGGGACAGCTGCCCAGCTTGCTTCGCGGCTCCGGGATGGGGAAAGGGCCGCGAACTCGGACTGGTTGACCAGCGGCTACGCGATGCTTTCAGCGCAGCAGCGGACTCGGGAGGGCTGGGTGGGCGTGACCGCGGACTCGAGAACCCGTGATCCGTCCGGCTACGCGTCCTTCGGCGGTGACAGAACAACCCACCAGCGGCACCCTCGCCTTGACCGCAGTTGACGACGATCAGAAACGACACCCGCCCGCGTCGGCGCCGCGCAGGCATGCAGGCGGGAGGCGGAGACACAGGCACCGCCCGGACGGCGGGGCGGGCGAAGATGGGCGAGCGGCATCGTCCATGTGGGTTGTAAGCAGCAAACCCCTCCCTGCCCGTGCGAGCCGACGAGCAGAGAGCCCCAGGCGCGTTCGGAGCGGCGACGCGCTAGAGTCCATGGCATGGACACCACTGTCCGCGTCGACGCTGTGTCACGTTCGTTTCGCGTGGCGGAACGGACGGTCGGCTTCCGCGCCACCGTGAAGGGGCTGGTCAAACGCTCCTACAAGGTGATCGATGCCGTCCGCGACGTCACGTTCGAGGCGCGAGCCGGGGAGATTCTGGGCGTCCTCGGGCCGAACGGATCGGGCAAGACGACAACGCTCCGGTGCGTGTCGGGGCTACTCACGCCGACGTCCGGAACGGTCGACGCGCTCGGCTTCACGCCCCATGAGCGGTCCCGCGACTTCCTGCGCCGGATCGGCTTCATCATGGGCCAGCGCAGCCAACTGCACCCGGACGTCTCCGTCTTCGACTCGCTGGAGCTCCGGCGGGTCATCTACTCGCTGACCGATGCCGAGTTCCACGACTCCAGGGAGGAACTCTCCGAGCTGCTGGGCCTGGCCGACTTCGGCGACGCCCCGGTCCGCCAACTCTCGCTCGGCCAACGGATGCGCTGCGAGTTCGCGGCCGCGCTGCTGCACCGGCCCGCCCTGGTCCTCCTTGACGAGCCGACCATCGGCCTCGACTTCGACGCCCAAGCCGCCATCCGGGGATTCGTGGAACGGTACGTCGCCGCCCACCGCGCGTGCGTCCTGCTCACCTCCCATCACCTGGCGGACATCGAAGCCCTGGCCGGACGGGTCGTGGTCATGGCCAAGGGACGTCTCGTGTTCGAAGGTTCGCTGGGCGACCTGCGCCGCCTCCACTCGGACCGCCAACTCGTCACGCTCGCCCACGATGGCGGGCTCGACGCGGGCGGGGATCTGGGCGCGGGCCTGGGCTCAGGTGCGGGTTTGGGCGCGGGCGCGGGGTTGGGCGGGGCGTTGGGGCTGGCGTTGGGCGGCGCCGGCGCCGGAATCGAGTTGGCCGGGTCCAAACCGGGCGAGATCACTTTGACCGTCCCACGCGCGGCCGCGCCTGCCGCGCTGGCGGCCCTCGGGGCGCTCCCCGGCGTGACGGGCCTGTCCCTCACCGACCCGCCGCTGGAGGACGCGCTGGCCCGTTTCTACAGCGGCGACGCGGCGGGACCAGACGATGATTGAGTCGCCGTCCCGCGCGGTCCACTGGTTCCGGGGCGCGCGGGCCTGGCTGCGTGTGGAGGCCGTCGCCACGGCATCGTTCCGGGCCCAGCTGTTCGTGTCGCTGCTGGGCTGGGTGGTGCCTTTCGCGTTCATGGCCCTGTGGAACACGGCCGCCGCCGGGTCTGGCGTGATGACACCCGGCCAGACCACGGCCTACTACCTGGTCCAACTCGTCACGACGAGCCTCAGCGTCACAACCGCGCTCATCTTCGAGCTCGGCTACCTGGTCTACACCGGCGATTTCGCCATCTACCTGGTCATGCCTTTCCCCGCCGTGGCGGCCTTGCTCGCCCGGCCGGTGATCCGCAACCTGCTCCAGTCCGTGCCTTTGGTGCTGGTGGTGCCGCTGCTGGCCTGGGCCATGAGAGCCGATTTCACATCCGATCCGCTGGTCTGGCTGGCCGCCTTCGCGCTGTACCTGCTGGGCACGGTCGCAGCCTTGCTCACCGCCGCCGTCTACGCGCTGGCCGCGCTCTGGTTCGGCAAGAACGACGGGCTGTTGAGCTTGTTCGCAGGCATCTCCTGGGTCCTGGGAGGATTCATCGCGCCGAGTTCCTTCCTGCCGGACTGGGTCGCTTGGACCATGCGGCTGTCGCCTCTGTGGGCCGGTCAGGGCGGGTTCGGGGACCTCCTGAGCGGGCGGTCGCGCCCGCCTGGTGGCTGTTCGCCGTCAACGCCGCCTGGATCGCGGTGCTCGTCGCGGTGCTGCGTCGGGCCTGGCCCAAGGCTCTGGCCCGGTTCGAGGCGGTGGGGCAATGAAGCTCGACGGCGCGGTAGCCCGCAGCCCCAAGCTGGTGGGCCCGCTGCATTCTTGGCGCGTCCTGCTGGCGTCGTGGCGCATCTGGCTCAAGGCCGCCGCATCGTTCAGAGGCAACGCCGTGATCGGCACCCTGGTCACCTTGGCGTGGCTGTTCTTCGCCATCGCCCCGGTCCTGGCGGCCGGTCGCTACCTGGGCGAGGGCGACGGCTGGACCCAATCGAGGCTGCTGTTCCTCCAGGCCGTCTGGTATTGGATGGACGCCGTCACCTGGGTCTTTCTCAATGACAACATAGGCCAACTCCAACGCGATGTCCGTCGCGGATTGCTCGATTGGAAGCTGCTCCTGCCGACCGACTCGCTGACCTTTGTGACGCTGGGCAAGTTGAACGTGCCGGACTTGCCCAAGTTCGTGATCGCCATCGCCCTCGGGGCCTGGGCCGTCGCCGCTGGCGCGTTCCCTGGTTCCGGCTGGTCCATCCTCGGCTTCCTGGTCTGCCTGGCCGCCGCCTCGGTCCTGCTCTGGGTGATCGGCGTGTTCGCCACCTACAAGGTCATCACCTTGTTCGACTTCGACGGCGAGTTCGTGCTCGATGCCGTCCACAACCTCGCGCGGGTGCCGGTCTCGATGTACGGGGTCGTCTTGCGCGTGGTGCTGAGCTCGATCCTGCCCGTCATCCTCATCACCACCGTCCCGTCGACAGTCTTCTTCGGCTGGAGCGCCTGGTGGGTGCCGCTGGTGGCGCTCGCCGTCACGGTCGTGGCCGCCGCCGCCGTTCGCCTCGCGTGGCTCCGAGAGACGAGGCTCTACGTCGGCATCCAAGGATGAGCGCCGGACGGCCCCGTCCACTCTTCAGAGGGGACGTCGGTGGTCCCTTCCTCGCCTGGCGCCGTTCGGGCGGCCTTGGGTTCTAACCAGGTACTTTGCACGATGCCGCCCACCGGGCCGACGACGACCGGGCGGCCTGCTCGGCTGCTCGGGTTGGCAGCCAGGGCGCGTCAGCGCCGGGCCGGAAACGAGCCCAGCGCCATTTCTGGCTGACCCTTCTGGTTCCTGGCCGGTCCGCGGCTCCCTCTAGTCGGGGGACGGTTCCTCGCCTAGTCGGGGGACGGTTCCGCGACTGGTCGCGGGACCGTCCCCCGATTAGTTTGGGTGGGTCGAGACGCCGGACGGCCTGTGCGGGCGGAGTCGGCGGGCGGCATCGTGCAACTCTGATTACTGACGAAGAGCCCGCCCTACACGCTGATCCGGGCTGGACGCGGGCGGCGCGGGGACGGGACAATACCTCCATGAGAATCACACGCGTCGAGGCCGCCGGCGCGCCCGCAGCGATCGGCCCCTACTCGCAAGCCGTGGTCGCGGGGCCGTTCGTGTTCGTCTCCGGCCAACTCGCGCTCGACCCGGCGACCGGGGCGCTTGTCGGAGCCGACGCCGGGGAACAGGCGGCCCAGGCCCTGAGGAACGTCGCGGCCATTCTCGGGGAGATCGGGCTCGGCTTGGACGACGCGGTGAAGACGACCATCTTCTTGACCGACATGGCCGATTTCGCCGCCGTCAACGCCGCTTACGCCGAGCACTTCGACCACGAACCCCGCCCCGCCCGCTCGACCGTCGCCGTGGCGGGCCTCCCCAAGGGAGCGGCGGTTGAGATAGAGGTCGTCGCGGTGTTCAAGGGCTGATCACGGGCTCCGTCCTGCGATTCCCACGCACGATGCCGCCGGGTCGTCTCGCCGTGGACACGCCCGGTTCGCGAGGGGGTTTCTTCGGACCTCGGAGGGGCCCGCGAGCCCCTGCCACCAGGGGGACGGCACCGCGATCGGCGCCGCCCCGAATGACGCCCCTCGTGTGGAGTACTCTAAAGTAAGAAAAGACTCGTTCAGTAAGGAGGCTTGATGCCAATCGCGACCATGACGACCAAGGGCCAAGTCACCGTGCCCGCCTCGGTTCGGCGCGCCCTCGGCCTGGGGCCGGGAAGCAAAGTTCAGTTCATCGAGTTCCCCGACGGTCATTACGAGTTCAGGCCCGCCACAGTCCCAGTCGAGACCCTCAAAGGCTTCTTCGGGCACTGGGAGGGTCCGCCCGTCACCATCGAGGAGATGAACCGGGGGATCGCCGAGGCCGCAGCGAGGGCCAACCAGTGATCGGGCTCGACACGAACGTGCTCGTCCGCTACTCGATCCGCGACGACCCGTCCCAAGCACGACTCGCCGACACCCTCATCGATGGATTCACAGCCGACGATCCGGGTTACGTCTCGCATGTCACACTGGCCGAGTTGTGGTGGGTGCTGACCAGCAGCTACCGACAAGACCGGGGAACGGTCGCCGCGTTCATCGACCAGTTGCTTTGCGCGTCGACACTGGCCCTGCAGGCCCCCGATGTGGTGCATGCCGCGTTGCGAGCCGTGGACACCGCGGGCGCCGATTTCGCGGACGCGCTGATCGCCGCCACGGGCGCTTCCGACGGCTGCTCGCAGACCATGACCTTCGACCGGAAGGCCGCCCGAGGCGCTGGGATGACGCTGCTCGCATGACTGGGTTCGGCGCGGCCCGGCGAAGGATCACGCTAGCTGGCGCGCGTCCCGCCTGGCAATCTTCCCAAGGCGGGAAATCGGCGGGTCCCGAGCCGCCGCCTGGGGCCGTGTCGCGGGCGGACGGGGTGCGAGGGCGGGGATCGTCAGGCTCCCGAGCCGCCACCTGACGACCTTGGACGATGCCGCGCGGCCGGGTCGGCGGCATCGTCCACGGTTTGGAGTCAGTCGTCTTCCAGCAGGTAGTGCAACACGCGGGCCGGGTCCGCCAGGAAGGTGCGGGTGAGCTGGACCGGTTCGGCCTGGTCGTAGGTGGTGCGGCGCGGGCCGGTCGCGTCGAGGGTGTAGATCCAGGCGTCGCGGTAGGCCAGCAGGATCGGCGAATGGGTGGCGATCACGAACTGGGCGCCGTCGGCGATGGCCTGGTCCATGATCGAAAGGATGTTCAACTGGCGGGCGGGGGAGAGGGCGGCCTCGGGCTCGTCCAGGAGGTACACGCCGGGCACGCCGAAGCGGGCGCGCGCCAGTTCCAGGAACGCCTCGCCGTGGGAGCGCTCATGGAGCGAGCGGCCGCCGTAGAACTCCGCCAGATCCCGCGAGTCGATCTCGGTGGCCACGTTGTAGAAGGACTCGGCCCGGAAGAAGAAACCGTGGTGGATCGGGCGCGGGCGTGCGACGCGCAGGTATTCGTGCAGGCCGGAGTGCGACTCGCGGGTGGCGAAGTCGAAGTTCCTGGTGCCGCCCTCGGCGTTGAACCCCAGCGCCACCGCGAGAGCCTCCAACAACGTCGACTTCCCCGAGCCGTTCTCTCCGACCAGATAGGTCACCTTCGGGTGGAACGCCAGGCCCCCAGTCGCGAGCGCGCGGACAGCGGGAAGGTCGAACGGGTACTGGGCTTCCGGCGCGCCTTCGGTCCACGCGCGCTCGAGGTATTGGTCCAGCACGGCTCCTATCATCGCAGGCCTTCCGGCATGGCCGGTGGGCGTGAATCGTCATCAAACTGGGGTTTGCGGGCCGGATTCGGACTTGGCGGGGACGCAGCGACGCGGGGCCGCAGCGACGCGGGAACGCGGCCCAAGAGATCACCGACGCGGTCGCGGCGGCACCCCAACCGACGTCGCCTATGCGGAGCGCGGCTGCCGCGTCGAATTCCTGCAGTTCACGGCCGTTGTGTCAGCCAGCCGCGAGGGGCGCGGAGGCATTCGCCCTCGTCCTGCCGGTCCGGATCGACCCGCGATAGCGCTGGTTGCCATGCAGAACGATGGTCCGGGCGGCGAGACCATCGGCCTGCACGTTTCCCGGGCCCGGGGTCCGCTGCTCCGAAAGTCGAGCGGCTCTCCCCCATCACGGAGCCGCGGAGCAGGCCGGTCGACCGGCCCGGGTGCGAATTGCGCCTCGACGGGGTTCGTGGCACGACTCCGGCGACCGCGAACACGTTTGACCTGCATTTCGGGTGGCCGCGGCCGTCCCGCGCGGTCGGTTCGGGCGTGAATTGCGCCTTGACGGGGTTCGTGGCACGACTCCGGCGACCACGAACACGTTTGCCCTGCATTTCGGGTGGCCGCGGCCGTCCCGCGCGGTC
>JAISCU010000024.1 GCA_031265345.1 Bifidobacteriaceae bacterium | reverse complement strand
ATTGTCGCGGTACATCGTCACAAACCGGCGTGCGGTGGCCGCGATGGGGGCGAGCCCGTCCGCGCCTGGGTTCTGGAACAGGCGGCGGCGGACAATCTCGAACGACTCGTCCTTGCTGGAAGGACGCCACTGATCGGCCTTGCGCCGGATCACGTTCTGGAGCCGGCGTAGGGCCTCGTGGCCGTTCGTGCCGCCGATCTCGATGTCGTTGCCCTCGCCGGAATCCGAGGCGGGGATCGAAACCACCAGCATGGTGCCCGGAACCGACTCCACAGTCTCCGTCAACGTCTGGGCGAACGTGAACTGCGTGTCGAAGGATCCGCCGGGCCGACCGTCCTTACCGACCAGGTCGCGGGCGTATGCCACCCACTCATCGATCAGGATCAACGCGGGTCCATACTGTTCCAGTACGGTCTGCAAGGCTGCGCCGGGATTGGTACCGGCAGCATCGTCCGCCGCGACCAGCGCGAACGCCTCCTTGCCGCCAAGTTGCCAGGCCAACTCGCCCCAGATTGTGCGCACCTCGGTGCCGTCTTCTTTGACAGAAGGCGAACCTGCCTTCATCCGGTTGCCGACGATGGCGACCCGCTTGACCTCAGCGCCACGTATCCCCGCCCCGCCGGCTTTCACGACCAGGTCCTGAAGTTCTTGCGGGAAGGCGGCCACCGGGGTGTCGCCGAACAGGTGGTACAAGGCCAACATGGAGTGCGTCTTGCCGCCGCCGAAGTTGGTTTGGAGGTTCACGATGGGAGATGCCGCGCCGTCGCCGGCGATTCGCACGATGGCACGGGTCAACAGATCCCGCAGCCCCTCCGTCAGGTAGGTGCGGTTGAAGAACTCCACCGGGTCGGCGTATTCGGGCGCGCTTGCCCGACCCGTCGCCACTTGATGAAGGTCGGCGGCGAATTCCGATGCGGTGAACTGGCCTTTCGCCACGTCCTCGTGAGGCTGGATCACCTCGCGCCACGGTTTGATTCCAGCGGTCCCGGGTGCCGAGACGGCCGCAGTCACGGCCCTGCGCGTCTCGCGGCGGGCTTGTTCCGTCACCACTGCGGCCTGAAGGTCGAGACGAAGTCTCCGGACGTCATCGGCCGAATCGGGCGCGTTGACCGCGATCAACAGCCGTTCGATGGTGTCCAGCGCCCTGGTCGTGTCGTCGGAGGAGAAGGGCTCGCCGTGCGCCCAGAGGTTCCGGGTCTCGCGGAGCTCCGAGGCGTAAGCCTGCTGCGGGCGGGACAGGATCGAGGCGAATTCCTTGCCGAACTCGGTGACGGCGCGCAGCATGACCTGCGGATCGGTTTTCGAGTAGGCCCTCGGGGTTGACCCGTGTTTCTGGGCCTCGCGGGTCGCCCACAGATCATTCCAGTTCGCCTGGCCGGCGAACGCCTGCCGCATCACTCCGTCCACCGGGTCGGCGAGACCTTCGGCCAGCAAGTCGAACGCCTTGCCGACACGGTCGCGGTTGTTCATCGCCATTGGGAATGCCTCCTAACGCTCGATGAACAAGTCTGCCGTATAGATCGGTCACCGGTGGCGTTCACGTCCAGGAATCGGATCCGGTGCCGCCCCTACGGTCTCCTTCCGATGGACGGCAAGATCGCCGTGTACCTTCGTTGCACGGCAGCTTTGCCGTGTAGTTGCGGTTGAAGACGAAGCTGCGGTCAGATATCGAGCGCTCCTTGGGTTCCGGCCTCGCGGGAAACCGCGTCGAGGCGACGGGCCTGGTCGGTCAAGTCACCCCACGATGTGACCAGGCCATTGAACAGCAGCGCGTCGGCCGAGTCGCCCTTCCGATCCGCGTAGTGGTACAGCATCACGCCGAGCTCCCTCACGCCGTCCAGCGACACCTTGGAGCCGACCGCGGGCAGCAGCGCGGCAACCTGTTCGGCCCCGTGCCGATCCATGACTGCGGCAAGCCGGACCAGCGCCTCCCAGCCGCTCACTCTCTCGTCTTCTTGCGGATCCCACCCACCGCCCAGTTCGCGCGGGGCAAGCAGGCGTGCCTTGCCGCCCTTGGCCTCGAAGATGCCACCGCGTTCCAGGGCCCCGACCGAGGTGTCAGTTGAGCGGGAGAGCTGGTCAGCGATGCCAGAGGACTCCGTTCCCCAGCCGTACTGGCGGTACCACTTCACCGCGAAGCGGGTGTCAGGGTCGAAGTCCGCCTCCTGCTCGTCGATGACCTCATCCAGGGTCTGGTTGATCAGCAGCAGAGCGTCCCGAACCGACATGTCGGAACCGTCGGCCTCGCGTACCCGCGAGTAGCGGGAGAAGATGCTCATCCCGGGCCCGATGGCGGCCTGCGCCAAGTCCACCGGCGCTATGTCGCTCCGGATCATCGCCCTCAGCGCTCCAGGCAACTCCAGTCGCAGCAGGCCTAGGAAATGACGGCCGGTCGTTGCCGGAGAGTCTTGTGGACGAGGCCGACAGGACAACACAATTGAGGAAGCCAGGGCGTTTTGACCGGAGGCCAGCATTCTGTTGGACAGCTCACTCCGAACAGGCCAAGTGGAGGTGATCTCCCACCCCGAGCAGACCAGCCCGTCCAACAGGGTATGCCAGCCAGTTGAGGCGGCTCCGTCAGGTTGAGAATCTTGCTGCTTGTAGGCGTAGTAGATCGTCAAAGGGGTGTCGTCTCGTGCATCCTGTCGAATCCGAGCGAAAACGCGGTTGAATCCCTCTACAAAGAAACGTTCGGCTCCAGCCCTGTCCCCGTGACGATATGGGTTCGCGACAAGCTCTTGTGCCTTGGGTGTCAGGACGGTGCCCAGGGTCTCCGGATAAACGTCCCGCAGCGAGCGACGTAGCCAGACGTAGAAGAAGTCCGACAATTCCGAGTAGGAGATGTTGTCATAGTACGGAGGGTCGGTTGATACAACGATGCTGAGGTAGTCGCGGCTCGCGGCATCCTCTTGGGACGCCGTGGCGTGCGGCCTCGCAGGAAGACGCTCGACCACCTGCGCGACCCACTCCACGTCGGAGAGAACACTGCCTGCCGAGTGGGCGAATGGGTTCGCTTCCGCGAAATCCCAAGCCATCGGAATAGCTTGGCGAGCGAACAAGCCTCTGACGGCCTCCATTTTCGGGCTACTGTCCCACGAGTTTATTGCGGTCATCTTGTTAGAGACCCGGCTCAGGGCGAAGGCCAGGTACGTCGCAATGGCTTCGGCATAGGCGTTCGACTCCAACTCAAGCTGACAGGCACCTGCCTTTCGCGTCTCGATAGACGCCTGGGCGTCTCGGGCCACGTGCTCACGGACCTCTCCAACAAGGTCGCTGAACGTGGTCATCGCCACGAGTTGTCGGTTCGTGAACAAATCTGCGAAGTGTTTCAGACCGTACGGCGGCGTCCAGACGTTGCGCGGGTCGTAGGGAAGCTCCTGATCAGGGACGTCATCGGGCGCAGCAACTGCGGCGGTCTTGCGTTGTTCAGCGTCTGGCGACAAGTACAACCTTCCACGCTTGCCCTCGGCCACGATGGCCATGAGATGCGCGCCCATTCGTCCCGCCGCGCCCTCACTCTTGATGTAGGCGTTGGAGATCGGCGTTCCGTCCGTGATCGAAACGCCGTTGCCTCGGACAACTGTTCCGTCGGCGGTGCCCTTCGGGCCGTCCGCGTTGTGCTGGACCTCGTAGCGGACCTCTTCGTTCGCCACGGCGGCCTTGATCCAGGCTTCCTTGCCCTTCTTCTTGCCCAGCCACCACGACCGGACCAGCGGCACCTCGACTGGGTTCGCCGGATTGGGATTCTTGACAGTGCGTGCCCAGATCCAGGCTATGACCGTGTGTTCTTGGCCGTCGGGGCCTTGGACCTTCGGGTAGAGGTGTCCAATCCGACGGAACGCCTCGTCGCGCATCCACTGGCCGTAGTAACGGACGTCCTCGGCCAGGCCTTCGGCTCGTTCCCAGGTGCGCTGTAACGTGGGCACCTGGCCAGCCGCAGACCGTGAGCCGGGGCCGGAAGCGGGGTGGACGGCATCGGGCATGCGCAGCGGAGGGTGGACCGGCGGGCGGCCCGCGAACTTGGGCGGGATTTCGATCAGGGCCTTGTTGATCAGGACCGCGACCGGGTTCAGGTCAGAGGCGTGGGCCTCCAAGCCGAGGCGCTGGGCTTCCAGGGGAATGGTGCCGCCGCCCGCGAACGGGTCGAGTACTGCTGGCAGCACGCCATCGTTCGACTTCCGGATCTCGTCCCGGGCCAGATCGAACAGCTTCTCGCCCGTGACCGCAGTCCCTTGGGAAGGCAGCGGGACGCCCTGTTTGCCGGGAGCTGTGTTCTCCCACTTGACCATGGCCTCGATCAACTCGTGTAGCCGGGCACGCTCGGCGTCCTGCGACTCCTGGGTGGGGAACAACTCCGGATGCGCGGACGGGTCGTCTACCAGTTGCGCGAACAGGACCGCGCGGGCGGTCGCGAGAGGACGCCGCGCCCACCACAGGTGCAGCGTCGATGGGTGCCCGTGCCGGATCGACTTCTCGCGGGCGGACTCGCGGTTGATCGTCTCCAGCGGGAGCCCCACCTCGATCAGCTTCTTCTTCCGCTCAGTCACAGCGCCTCCTCAGGTCTATGCTGGTCACACACGCAAATCCCCTGTCCGTGGGGTGCCGTAGGGTTCCTCGTAAACAGCGGCAGGGGTTGTGTCCGCCCGCCTGGCGTGATGGTGCCGTCGTGAGTTACTATGGCAAGACGCGTAATTCCCCTGCCGGGAGGCTCCGTAGTGTTCCACAACAAGAACGGCGGGGGTCGTCCAGGCTGGTGTGGTGCGAGCGCTCGCGCTACACCAGCCGAGCACGTAAATCCCTCGTCGCAGGGGCTCCGCACGGTTCCCCGGAAATGCGGCGAGGGTAGTGTCCTTTTCAGGCAGATACACGAATCAGACCCTTCACTCTCGGTTCAATGATGTCCGCGAACTTCTGGTCGCCGTGCTCAACCTTGCGGAACAGGCTCCAGGACACGCAGTCGACAGCTTGAAGGCCCTTGGCCCCCGCGGGGTCGGTGACCGTTACGTTCAGGCGTGACCCCGGACCCTGCCTGGTCGCGTCCGAAAGGTGCTCGACGAACTCTCGGTTGAGGAGCCGTTTGGTCTCGCGGCGAGAGGCGACGACGTCGAGGGGTGCGCCTTCAGCGAGAGGCAGCGCCAGCACCACCTGTTCTACGAGCGCGCCTGCAAGCCTTCTGTAAAGCATGTGCTGGGCGTCAGGACCTCTCCCGCGCTCCTTTTCGAGAATGATCGCAACAACGCTGACATCAAGGCGGGCTAAGAGGCGCAGGAGCCTCGCCTTGGTGGTGTCGCTCTCGCGGAAGGCGTGCAACGCGCCGTGGCTTGCCTTGGTCTCCACCCTTCGAAGCCCCAGCGCAACCTTCTTCACTGCTTTGTCCACGGCTCTGGGATGGGGACACACGAGTGCTGTAATCAGGAAGAATTTCGAGGTCTTCTTGTTCTTGAAGTTGAAGCCCAGGTCGCCGGACTCGTCCAGATACACGGTTGTGGTCATCGGGGCTCGCCCGCCTTGGACCAGTATTCGTTCCAGGATTCGTTCGACGAGCGGGTGGATGGGTTGAGCAGGAAGCCAGCGAAGGGGGCGACCACATAGCGGACCTGGTCTCTGGCCGGGTCGTCCGGATCTACTGAGACAAGGGCGAGGCGGTGACGCTCGCCCTGGGTCTGGGCGAAGGCAATCTCGTTCGCCGTGGCGGTGAACGTCGCAGCGCCCTTGATCCGTCCCTTCACCTCGATGAAGAACCGGTCGCCGTCAGCGTCGGTGGAGCGGATGTCGAAGCCCGGGTTGAAGTGCGGCATCTCCTCCGGGTCTCGGCCCAGGGAGCGCTCGGCGGCCAGCACCGCATCGACAGCGCGGCGCTCCACCTCCGCAGTTTCCCGCGCTTCCTGCGCGACTTCGGACGCCGCCGCCTCGGGGACCAGCAACCGGCTCGGGACCACGAGCGCGCAACCCCGGATTCGGGCGGGCAGAGCGGTCAACTGGACGGCCTGGTCCAGTTCCTCCATGCGCGCGTCCAGACGCTCCTCCAATGCGCGGGCCTTGTCATGGGCGGCCTTGGAGCTCATTCTTCCTGGACGGCCCGCGCGCTCCGATTCGGCCAAGCGGATCTGTTCGCGGTCCCAGTGGCTGATCTCCAGGTTGAGCCGCTCGCTGACCTGGAGCCGGACCCGCGCCGCCTCTGCCTCCAAGCGCACCGACAGTTCGTCCAGCCGGGGCTGGAGACTTTCCCGGTAGGCCCACGTCCTGACCGTCTGTTCGCCCACGCCCGTAACCCACGGCTGGGACAGGATCTGCCCGATGCCGTCCGCTTCCTCCAGCGCCGGAGCCCCGAAGTCGAGGTAAGGCGGAGCAACCGTCACCGTGATGTGGCCTTGGCGGTCGACATGCACGTAGTCGAAGTGGTGGTCCACGGTGAGCCTCTGGCCGCCGGGTGTGAGGTTTTCGATCTTCTGCTCCAGGGCGAACAACAGGCTCGGCTCGGACGCCTGGTCCTCTCGGCGGTCCACGAACACCGTTCCCGCGCCGAGCCTTCCCGCCAGTTCGCCTGCGGTCAACTCGATGACCGCCTGGAGCAGCGGATGGCCCGGGGCGATCAGAGCGGCATCGGCGGTGTGGTCGAGGCGGATGTACTTCGTTTCGAACGTGATCCGCTCGTACTGGTCCGGGATGGGCGCCCACCGGTCAGCCCGGCGGGCCTGTTCCTGGACCTTGGGCGGAACGCGGAGCACCTGCCACCTGCCGGTCTCGCGCTGGCGGACTCTTCCGCCCAGCCGCTCGAAAGCGTGAATGAAGAAAGACCGGATGTAGCCCGGTTGGAGCTTGCGTTCGCGGGCGGCCTCCATGACCCGGCGGACTTCTTCCAGGTTCAGTGCCGGGAACATCTCGGGATGGAGCGCCCGCTCCTTCAGCAGGTCTTCCAGGCCGTCCGCGACCGAAGCGTCGATGGTCCGCTCCAGGCGGGCCCTCACCTGGGGCTGGTCGCCGTAACGGATGGCCTCGATCAGCAGGTCCCCCAGCGAACGGTCCCCGAACGCCTGGGACTCGCCCAAGACGTTGAACAAGCTCCCGTTGTAGGCCTTCCCCATCTGGTCGATCTTGCCGAGCAGCCGCTGGAACACGTCGCCCTCACGGGTCTCGGCAGCCACCATGTTCCACAGGTGGCAGACCGTCTGCTGGCCGATCCGGTGGATGCGCCCGAAACGCTGCTCGATCCGATTCGGGTTCCACGGCAAGTCGTAGTTCACCATCAGGTGCGCCCGCTGGAGGTTCAAGCCCTCCCCTGCGGCGTCCGTCGCCAGCAAGACAATGGTCTCCGGGACCGACGTGAATCGTTCCCTGATCTGCTTGCGGGCCTCCCTGGGCGTGCCTCCGTGGATTGTGACCACGGCCTCTCGGCGCCCGAGGTACTGGGTGATCTTGCGGTCTAGATAGTTG
>JAISCU010000458.1 GCA_031265345.1 Bifidobacteriaceae bacterium | reverse complement strand
AGTACGCCGGTGACCTGGTGGTGATAGGCGTCCACTCGCCCAAGTTCGCTCACGAAGCCGACCCGGCCGCTCTCGCAGCTGCAGTCGCCAGATACGACATCCGGCACCCCGTCCTGGACGATCCAACGCTTGCGACCTGGCGAGACTACGGCGCTCGCGCCTGGCCGACCCTGGTGGTAATCGACCCGGAGGGCCAGATAGTCAGCCGTATGGCAGGCGAGGGACACGGACCGGCGCTTGACGCCATCGTCGGGGAGTTGGTGGAAGAAGCGCGCGAACGCGGCACTCTGCGCGAGGACACCGGTCCCTACGTGGCCCCGCCGGTGCCGCCAGGCCTGCTCGCCTTCCCCTCCAAGGCGATTCCGCTGGACGGGCAAAGCCCGAACCTGCTGGTCGCCGATTCGGGGCACCATTCGCTCGCAGAGCTGGACGCGATGGGCAGGCTGGTCCGGCGCATTGGCTCTGGACAGCGAGGTTGGGCGGACGGTCCGGCAACTGTGGCCCAGTTCTCGGAGCCGTCGGGGCTGACCCGGCTGCCGGCCGCGCTTGCGGAGCGGGTAGGATACGACGTGGTGGTGGCGGATACCGTCAACCATGTGCTTAGGGGTGTCCAGCTGTCGGATGGGCAAGTGACGACGGTGGCGGGCACTGGCCGTCAGTGGCTGCCGGGCGACCCCGAGCCGTGGTTCGTGCAGGGAGCAACAGCGCCGGTGGCGCCGTGTTCGGTGCCGCTGTCCTCGCCTTGGGACGTGGCCTGGGATGCGCGGCGCGCCGCAGTGATCGTGGCCATGGCCGGTATCCACCAGCTTTGGGGTTTCGATCCGGCAACCGGAGAACTGGGGGCGGTGGCCGGGACGCGCGCGGAGGGCTTAGCAGATGGGCCGGCCGATGCGGCCTGGCTGGCTCAGCCCTCTGGCCTGGCCCCGGCTGGGGACAAGGTGTGGTTTGTGGATTCCGAAACGTCTTCGTTGCGGGTGCTTGAGCCGGGTGCTGGGAAGGCCGCTGCCCAAGGGCCCGGGATCGCACGGGCAGGCGGGAGCGCGGACCGCGTGCGGACCGCGATTGGGGAGGGCCTGTTCGATTTCGGCTTGGTGGACGGGAAAGCCGGGACCGCGCTAATGCAACACCCGTTGGGGCTCGCTCTCGGCCCCGACGGATCGTCCGTGCTGGTGGCGGACACCTACAACGGCTCGCTGCGCCGTTTCGACACCGCGTCGGGGGAACTGACCACGGTTGCCACAGGGCTGGCCGAGCCTTCCGACGTGCTGATACTTCCGTCCACTCCGCATGACGCCGATGGCGGCCATCCCGACGGCTCCGTAGGCCGCGATAGGGCCAGGGGATCCGAGTCAGGGCCAACAGTTCTGGTGGTCGAGTCCGCGGCCCACCGGATCGTAGAGGTGCAGGTAGCAGCGACCGTCGGGATCGACGCGGCCCGCGGCGCAACCAACCGGCCAGCGGTGGAGCTGCAGGAGGGTGTGGTCGCTTTGAGCATTCCGTTCCTTCCCGCCCCGGGTCAGAAGCTGGACACCCGGTTTGGCCCGTCATGCCAGTTGGCGGTCTCGGCCACGCCGCCGGAACTGTTGAGGGTGGGGGCCGGTACCACGGCTGAATTGGGCCGGGCGTTGGTGCTCGCGCCGGGCGAGGGCGTGCTTCACGTGACCGCCCGGGCAGCCTCCTGCGACCTCGAAGCGGAGAATCCGGCCTGCCATGTTGTCGCTCAAGACTGGGGTGTCCCGGTTCGCGTTGCCGCCCGCAGCGCAAATCGCCCAGACGCAGCCGATCAGGATATCGAACTGCCCTTGCGGGGTTGACCGCTACCGGAACGGTTGCGCCGCTCTGCTGGCCTGCGGTGTGAGGGCCGCTCCGGCCTGCGATTTGGGCTAACTGCGCCGATCGCCCGCTAGCATCGGGGCGTGCGTTACTACCTTGACGGCACGGTGATTGCCCACCTGCTCGGCGATGGTGCTGAGTTCTCCGATTTGCGGGACTGGATTGTCGCCCATGAGCGAGAGGCGGTCACTTCGGTGGTGGCCCGGTGGGAGGCGACCGAGGCGATGGCGGGCCCGGCGGAGGGGCACCGTTCCCAAATCCGGGAGTTTGTGGCGGGACTGCCGCAGGTTCCTGTATCGGGCAAGGCGGTGGAAGTCGGATCGTACGCCGTGGCCGCTGTCCCGCCCTACGCGGCTTTGCACGTTGGTATCGCTGCTGCGCACGATGAGATCAGTACGGTCGTGACGTACGACCACGATGTGGCTACGGCTTCGCGGTTGTATGGGCTCGATGTGGTTTCGCCGGGGTGGGATCCGGAGTGGTATGTCGCATAGGTGGGACGGTGCCGCGGCGGGCGCCCGGTCCGGCCCAGGCGGGTAGTGAGGGAGAATGGCGGGGCACTTCAGTGCGAGGAGAGCTGCCGGAGCGGCCGATCGGGACGGTCTTGAAAACCGTTGACGCGGGAAACTCGCGTCCGTGGGTTCGAATCCCACGCTCTCCGCTTCACTTCGAGTTGGTAACGGGCGAGGGACTGCAATGAGGTCTGCGACGCCGGCCAGAGCGGCGCGCCGT
>JAISCU010000454.1 GCA_031265345.1 Bifidobacteriaceae bacterium | reverse complement strand
CGCACCACTCTGTGGAAGACCTGTCCTGGCTGCGCGCCTTACCGGGCCTCGACATCATTGTCCCAGCCGACCGGGCCGAAACCCGCCAGGCCTTGCGCCGCTCGGCCCGCGATCCGCGCCCAACTTTCATACGGATCGGCCGCACTCCGGTCCCCGACGTCACGTGCCCTGACGACCGTTTGCGGCGAGGTCGCTTCACCCAATTGCGCGACGGCAGCGACGCGACCATCATCGCTGTCGGGGTGGCCGTAGCGCGGGCGCTGCGGGCAGCGGCGGAACTCGCGGACGAGGGCGTGGGCGTCAGGGTCCTGAACGCCGCATACGTAGCGCCTCTGGACACCCAGGCGATCATCGGCGCCGCGAGCCAGACCCACGCCATCGTCGTGGCCGAGGAGGCCAACCTCGCGGGCGGACTCGGCGCCGCAGTCGCCAGCGTCGTCTCGCAACTCGGTCGGGCGGCCAGAGTGCCGATGCGGCTCCTCGGCCTGGCCGAGTTCGCCCCCACCGGGAGTTCCGAGTTCCTACTCGACTACTTCGGCCTGACGGCGGCCAAGATGCGGTCCGCCGTGCTTGAGGCGCTGCTCGGATGAGCGCCAAGCCCGCCTACGTCATCGGTGTGGACCAAGGCACCGGCTCCACCAAGGCCGTCGCCGTGAGCTCGGACGGCGCCGTTGCGGCCACTGCGAGTGTGCCGGTGGGGCAACACCACCCTCGGCCGGGATGGGTGGAGCAAGACCCGGCCGAGATCGCCGCCTCCGTGCGCCAGGCCTTGGCCCGCGTGACCAGTCGGCTTGACGGAACGGTGGCGGCGGTCGGGCTGAGCACCCAGCGCGAATCGGCCATGCTTTGGGAGACCGGGGGCGGCGGCATCGGCCCTCTGATCGGTTGGCAGGACCGACGCACTGCCCAGGCGAGCCGTCGTTTGACGGCCCAAGGACACGGCCCCAGAGTCACAGAACTGAGCGGCCTACCGATCGACCCCATGTTCTCCGCGCTCAAGATCGCCTGGCTCTTGGGGCAATTCGATCCCGACCTGTCCGGCGCCAAGTCCGGTGTGCTGACCGCCGGAACGGTTGACGCCTGGCTGATGAAAGAGCTGACCAACGAACGCCGGATCGAAGCCGGGAATGCGAGCCGAACCCAGCTCTACGGCATCGACCACGGGGCCTGGAATCCCGAACTGCTCGAACTGTTCGGTGTTCCGGAAGCGGTCCTGCCCCAGGTCGTGGCGTCAAATGAGCCGAGCCGACCGATCATTGGCGTGCCCGGCCTGCACGGCGTGCGCGTGATGGGCGTTCTCGCGGACTCGCACGCCGCGCTATTCGCACGGGGCGCGCGCGAACCGGGCTCGGTCAAGGCGACCTACGGGACGGGCTCATCCATTCTGGGACTGGCTGAACCGACTGCTCCGGCTCCGAAGGGATTGGTGCGGACCATCGCCTGGGCCGCGCCGCAGCCCAGGTTGGCCTTCGAGGGCAACATCTTGTCAACGGGGGCCACGCTGATGTGGCTCGGTTCGATCCTGGACTTGGAGCCCGATGCCGTGGCGCGTCTCGCGCAGGACGCCTCGGCCGACCACGGGGTCGATTTGGTACCAGCTTTCGGTGGTCTGGCGGCTCCGTGGTGGGACGACTCCGCTCGCGCCCTCGTCACCGGCGTCACCCTGGGGACGGGCAGAGCCGAATTGGCGCGGGCCGCTCTGGAATCCATCGCACTGCAGGTGCAAGACGTGATCGCGGCGGCCGATGCGGCTGTCGGCGCGACGGCCGGCGCCACAGCTAAGATCGCGCGCATCCTGGCCGATGGCGGCGCGACCAAGAACGACGCTCTGATGCAATTCCAAGCCGACATCGCCGCGCGGCCGGTGGACCGCACCGATGTGGCGGAACTGTCAGCCCTGGGCGCGGCCCACCTGGCTGGCCTCACGGCGGGAGTGTGGGACGCCGACGCTCTCACATCCATGCGGCCGCCCTTCACCACGTTCATGCCCTCGGCTGATCCGGGGGCGGCGGTCGCGCGACGAGCCTCGTGGGAGGCCGCCCTCGACCAGGCCCGCTCGAAGGGCGGATCAACCCACTGACACAAGGAGGACCCATGAGCAAGCAGACGTACGGAGCCGGGATCTGGCACTTCGCCACCTACGTGGACAGGTACGCCACCGATGGCTATGACGAGCCGCGCAGCGTCCTCGACGCCATCGCGCTCGCGGGCCAGGTCGATGAACTGTCGGTGGTGGACCTCAACTACCCATTCTTCGGCGGCGACTTCAGCAACGATGACGTTGGGCGCGCGCTCGACGCCCAGGGGCTCAGCGTGATCGGCATCACGCCGGAAATCTACACCCGGGTGTTCGCCAAGGGATCCTTCACCAATCCGGACCCTGGGGTCCGTCGACTCGCCCATGACCTCGTCACCGAGGCTGCCAGCGTGGTCCGGCGCTTCGGCGCTGATTACGTCAAACTCTGGCCCGGCCAGGACGGCTGGGACTATCCGTTCCAGGTGGACCATTCGACCGTTTGGCGCCATTCGCTCGACGGCGTGGGCCAACTCGCCTCGGAGAACCCGGATCTGCGTTTCGTCATCGAGTACAAGCCGCGCGAGCCGCGCGTCCACATGTGCTTCGACTCGGTGGCGAGGACCCTGCTGGGGATCGAGAAGATCGGCCTGCCCAACATTGGGATCCTGCTCGATTTCGGCCACGCCTTGTTCGGCGGCGAGTCTCCGGCGGATTCAGCCCAGTTGGCCATCGACTACGGCCGCCTGTTCGGCATGGACGTGAACGACAACCTCCGAGGCTGGGACGACGACCTGATAGCCGGAACGATCCATCCGATCGAATTGTTCGAGTTCTTCCACACACTCGAGAAGAACGACTGGCACGGCGTCTGGCAACTCGACCAATTCCCGTTCCGGGAGAATCCGGTCGAGGCCGCCAGGCTGGCGATCGGCTTCCTGAAGCGGGTCGAGGCGGGGCTCGCCAGGCTCGACCTGGAGGCGCTGGGCGCGGCCCAAGCTTCTCATGACGCGGTCGCCGCCAACGTCATCGCCCAGGCCGCCCTCTTCGGCGCGCCTTGAGCTGCGAGCGCTCTGGGCCGCAAATCGACAGAATTGGGGACAGGCCCCAATTCGGTCGGAATGGTTCTCATCGGTCCATCCGGGCGGCATCGGGCGTCTGGTGACCCAACCCACCGTGGCACGGGTGCGGAGGCGCGCGGCGGTGGGTTAGGGACAGGGGCGGAAACGGACGCCGATGCCGCCAACCCTGTGACCTGCACAAACGCGTGCGCTTGACCGGGCGGCATCACACGGGGCGTGACACAACCCACCGTGGCACGGGCGCGGAGGGGTGCGGCGGTGGGTTGGGGACGGCGTCGGGCGGTCAGGCCGCGCGCTGGAGGTATTCGTGGACGGCTCGCCGGATCAGGGCGCTGGGGGTGGTGTGGTCCGCCCGAGCCCGTTCCTCGATCGCCGCGTCGAGCCCGGTGGGGAAGCGCACGGTGCGGGACCGCGACGGCTGCTCGGCCCCGATGGCCGGCCGTCCGACTTTGAGTTTCCAGGCTGGGAATCCGGCTTCGGCCTCGGCAGTTATGCGATCGATCATCGCGTCGTCGATGGGACGCCCTTTGGCGGTTCGCCCGTAAGTGGTCATGGTCCACCCTCCTCGATTCGTCCGATCAGGCGCAAGGTGGCTTTGCGCGCCGGTTGGGCGTGGACGGCAAGGAAGCCGCCCTCCCCCTGATCCACCCATACCGTCTCCGACGGATTGCCTGATCCGTCCGGTCCGATCACCACCCACCTGATGGAGCCGTCCTCGTGTTCGGAGTGAGACGGTTTCAAAGGCGCTGATGAAGCTCGATCGCGTCACGTCATCCGGCACACCGTGTTTGCGGGCATTCGGATGATATCGACAGCGTCGCTAAAGTGTAACGCGAAATCGTACTGCAATTCGGCTCGCGAGCGCTCGGAATCGAAAGCCGACTGAATCGGGGACAGTCCCCAATTCGGTTGAGAACGGTTCTCATCGGTCCAGTCGGGTGGCATCGTAGGCGGGGTGACACAACTCACCGAGGCAGGGGTGCGGAGGCGTGCGGCAAGCGCGAGTGGGACAGGCGCCAGGCCAGCATGAACCGCCCACAACCCCCGGCCGCGCCGTTCACAGGCCGTGGGGCGCACGCAGGACCTCTCGCGGCGGGTTGTGCCGTGAGATGGCTGGCTCCACTCCCGGGAACGCCTGGGCCATGGTGTCGAAAAGCCTGCGATGCAGCAGGGCGACGTTGGCGTGGATGACATCCGCAGGCACCCGGCCATGACTCAGGATCTCCAAGGCTTCGCGGTACCCGTCCAGGCCCAGGCGCTCCGTGAGAAACAGGTCGTAGTGCACGGCCGCCATGCCGGTGCCGCCGAGGTCCGCCCAGCCGAAGTCGCCGACATTCTCCGTCACGATCCAGCGCGCCCCGGCGGCGACCGCATCACCGAGGATCTGGTGGTCTTTCGGATCGGTATCGACGCAGAAGCTGGTGTCTCCGCAGGTCGGTGACAGCGGGATTCCCCGCTCCGCGCGGAACGCCCGGAGACGCTTTGCCCGTGGACGCAGGTGACGGTCCGCCTCCATCTCCGCGTGCTTGCTCCAGGTGACTGCGTAGCCGCTGGTCGGTGCGGCCGCGCCGACAACGATCAACGTCCGGGTGAACGGCTTGGCCAACACGTTGGCGTCCAAGAACGCCACATCCGTCATTCTCGGTCTTGGAGCAGGTCGGCGAGCATGTCCTCGGCGTTGGACTCGATGGTGTCGCGGACGTACCAGGCGCGGAACCGCTCCTCTTCGACGGGAGAGATCCGGTGGTTCATGCCGTAACGGGTGGTCTTGATCCTGCCCAGTTTGATCCAACGCATGACAGCGGGCCGCGAGATGCCGACGCTGTCCGCCAACTGCTGCGGGCTCATCCACGGGGTCTCGAATCGCACCACCGCGTGTTGCCCCGCCTTCAGATGCTCATCGATGGTCTCGACCCAACCGGGCGTGTCACGGGTGATCGTCAGTGGTGCCGAAACGGCCATAACCCCATGTTACAGAATTGACGTCCAATGTGTTAAGCGGGCGTTGGCAAACGTTGAAGTCGCCAACCGGCGGACCTGGGCAAACGCTGGGCGTCGTCTGGTCGGCATCGGGCACCGGCCGCCTTCTAGCTGGCAGGCAAGGAACCCGATGCCGCAGTTCCCATGACGACCGACGCCATTGTTCTCACCTGGGCCGAGCCGGGCCGGAAATAGTCCGAGTGCCCGTCGGCGGCGTCGCAGGGGAGAGGCAGCGCGCCGAAGGCGGGGGAGGAGGGGCGCGTGCCGAACGAGCCGCCCACCAGCGACACCAGTTCGGTCAGGCTGATCAGGTCGTTGCCGGACTCGCCCGCCCAGATCCGGGCTGTGGTGGACAGTTGCGAGGACTTGTCGACTCCCACGCCCGGGCTCCCGACCAGCACCAGCGCGTCCGGGTCGGCTTTGACCAGGGCGGAAGCGCAGACCAGCGAGCCGTAGGAATGACAGACCCAGGTGACCTCGGCGCCGGGACGGGCGCTGGTCAAGAACTCATCGAAGGCGGCCAGGTTGGCGGCACCCTGCTTCATCGCGGCCGGGGCCGCCCCAGCCCATCCGGCAGGGGTGACGTAGCCCAGCCAGGCCACCACGGCGACATCGTCCATGCCGCCAGGCGCCTCCTCCGCCGCCGCCAGTCGCAGCGACCGCGCCCAGCCCGGCATGGTCTTCCACCAATCCGGGCCGCCAGTGTCCACCGCGCCAGCGCCAGCCCCGCCATCGGCCCCTCCATCAGTCCAGCCGTCTGCCGTCGCGCCGCCAGCCCTCCGAGCCATCGAGGCGACCACGGTCCGAGCGCCAGCCGTCGTGCCTGCCACCCCGACCTCACCGCTTCCCACGCCGATCCCCCTGGCCAGGGCGTTGTCGAAGCGCTCCGGCGTGGTGTCCACACCGGGCACCAGCACGGCCACATGGCTGGCGGTCGCGAGGTCGCCGTCCACCATGACCCGCAGGTCCGGGTCGCTGCCGGGCGCCAGCAGCGACTCGCCGTCCCCGGCCATCACGAACTGAGCCGTCGGGGCCACCTCGGAGCCGAACCGCACCAGGCCGTTGCGCTCTCCCGCCCAAGCGCTCATCTGGGCGCCGATGGTCAGCCACGCCACCGCCATCGCGCTCACGGTCCAGCCCGCCCAGCGCTTCAACCTCATACCTAAGAACCTATGCAATGCCTGGTCCGGATCGCGTCGGTGGTAAGGATGAAATCGGGACTCACTCTTTCGGGTGAGTCAGGAGGCCGGGTCACCCCCGACTTCGGCCGTCGCCCGGCCGTCGCCTTGACCGCCATCCCGCCCGTCAGCGGGGCGGCGTGAGCCCGTTCTCGAACGCGAACACCACCGCCTGGGTGCGGTCGCGCACCTCGAGTTTGCCCAGGATGTGCGCCACATGGGTCTTGATGGTCTGCTCGGACAGCACCAGCGACTCGGCGATCTCCGCGTTCGAGAGGCCGCGCGCCATCTCCTCCAACACTTCCAGTTCGCGCGGGGTGAGGGAAGCCGCGGCGGCGCAGGCGGACGCCTGGTCGCCGGAACGCCGACGCTTGAACGCGCCCACCGCGATCAGCCGCCGTGTCACCGAGGGGGCCAGCATGGCGTCCCCGCGATCCACGATCTTGACCGCGTCGATCAGTTCGCGCACCGAGGCGTCCTTGAGCAGGAAGCCGGAGGCGCCGGCCGCCAGGGCGTCGTAGACGTAGTCGTCATGGTCGAACGTCGTGAGGATCAAGATGTGGGGTTTGGCCCCTGGGTCCTGCTTCTCACGGGTCAGCCGCGCGGTCGCTTCGATCCCGTCCATCACCGGCATACGAATGTCCATCACCACCACGTCGGGTCGGGCTGACGCTGCGACGGCGATCGCCTCGGCGCCGTTGGCCGCCTCGCCCACGACTTCGATCTCTCCGGTCGACGCCAGCAGCACCGCCAGCCCGTCGCGCACCAAGGCCTGGTCGTCGGCCAGGACCGCCCGGATCGCCGCGCGCCCTCCCCCAGAGTCCTCCGTGGACGATGCCGCCCCGCCCCGCGCGCCCGTTCCCTCATCCATGCTCGTCCCTGCTTCCCGCCAGATTGCCCGTCCTCCGCCTGCCGAGCCTTCCGTGGACGATGCCGCTCGGTTGTCGCCGTCAGTGTCCTCGTCCACGCCTATTCCCGCTTCCCGTCCGATTGCTCGTCCGGCTTGCCGTCCATGTGCCCGTCCAGCTTGCCGTCCGCGTGCTCGTCCTGCTTCCCGTCGACTTGCCCGTCCGCCTGGTCGTTGGCGCGTCGATCCCCGTGGTCGCCGGTGTGCGGGTCCTCCTGGTCGGCCGCCTGTCCGTCCGCCTGGTCGTTGGCTCGCCGGTCGGTCTGGCCATCGGAGTGCCACTTCGCCCGGTCATCGCCGTGCCCGTCTCCGGGGCTGCCGGTGTGCCCGTCCATCTGGTCGGCAGACAGCGGCAAAGTCGCCTGCACCGCGAAACCGCCATCGCCGGTCGGTCCGGCCGTCAACTGGCCGCCCAAGGCGGCCACCCGCTCGATCATCCCAGCCAGGCCGAAGCCCGTGCGCGCCTGGGCCGAGCCGACTGTGGAGGCCGACCGAGCGGCATCGTGCAACGGCTGTGAAGCCGTCCCGGCCAGAAGCCGGACGGTCAGCGAGGCGTCCGCCCGCCCCCACTGCCCGGCCAGCGGGAAGAGCACCAGGGCCGCCGCGTGGACGGGCAGGGAGACGGCGTTGACCAGCAGATACAGCACCGACCGCCAAGTCTCGGGCGAACGGAGCAAGGCGGTCACGACCGCTCCCAAGCTGGTCGCGGCGGGGGTGGCCGGGATGCGGGCGGGCTCGCCGAGGCCTCGCGCCCAAGCGGCGCCCCGGAGCGACCAGTTGGCCAAGACGCGCGCCAGGGGCAGGACCGTCCGAGCGGTCAGGAGCCCCACGATCAGGATCATCAGCAGCATCGACGCCGCGAACAGCACCACATAGACCCAGGCCGCCATGGACAGCCCGAGCTGCGCAGCCGTGAAGACCCATCGCCGCGCCCACTTGCCGAGCGCGCGCCTGAGCCTCACGTCGTCTCCCCTTTGGACGCGTCTGGCGAAGGCGGCGCGTTGCGCACTGTGACGTTCAACTGCCCGGCGGTCTGGGCCACCGTCACGGCGACGGGCGCGCCGGAGGCATGGCGGGCCGCGTTGGCGAGCGCCTCCTGGACGATCCGATAGGCCGTCAACTCGATGGCCGCGGGCAGCTCGCCCGTCAGGCCGGCCAGCTCCAACGTGATGTCCATGCCGGAGGAACGGGCGCCTGCCACCAATGCCGCGATCTGCCCTATCCCAGGCGCGGGCTCGCGTTCAGCCCCGCTATCGCCGCTGCGCAGCAGCCCGACTATCCCACGGGTCTCGCCCAGGGCCTCTTTGGCGGCATCGCGGATCAACCCCAGTGAGGCGACGGTGCTGTCCGGCAGATCCGGTTCGCGCAGGGCGGCCGCCTCGGCCTGGATGACGATCATGGACATGTGGTGGGCCACCACATCGTGCAGGTCGCGGGCGATCCGGGCCCGTTCCGCCAGGACCGCCTTCTGGGCCGATTCGGCGTCCCGCTCGGCGCTGGTCCGGGCCAATTCCTCGCGGGCCTGGTCGCGGCCGCGCTGGACGTTGGCCAGAACGGCGAGCCCGCCCATTCCGGCGGCTAGCGCGGCCACCACCCACTGCGAGATGCCGCGCCCGGACACCCATAGGGCCAGCACGGTCCAGAGCCACGCGCCCATGACCAACGACGGTTGGGCCCGTTCCGCGACAATGACCAGGACCAATGCGTACAGCACCAGCCCGGTGGGCGACCAGGCCCAGGAATGGGCCGGGCCGGACACCAGAATGATGGAGGCCAGACCGAGGGTCATCAGGCGCCACGAGACCAGTGCCGACCGGCCCAGCAGCGTCAGCGGGCAGACCGTCAGCCCGGCCGCCAGTATGCACGCCAGGGGCCGCGCCTGGCCGTGCCCGAAGGCCGCCAGCTCGGCGCTCACCGCCACCAATAGGCCGCCCAGAACCACCAGCCAGACGGCGGCGCCGACGCGTGGATGGCGGCCCTGGGGAGGGAACTGCAGCCACCTCGGGCCGGGCGTGGTCTCGCCCTTTAGCGCGGCCCGCATCATCACGCCGACGAAAGGCAACTCGCGCGAGGAGGCGTCCGTCGAGGATTCGGGGGTTGGGGCTGATGTCGGCTCGGGAGTGGTTCTGGTTCCGGGCGGGCCTGGCGCTGCGTTCGGTTGATCGGCGCCCGAGGTCATCTGTAGAGCCTACGGCCCCCTGGCTGTCTGGACCATCACTCGTCGGAGTGATTGCGCGTGAACGCAGGAGGGTTCGCCGCCCAGTAGGCAAGGAGCCGACCGCTGTCCGGCGCGCGATGGTCTCGTTGTGGGAGAGGCTGCAAACTGATGGTTTCGTCGGGCGCAAGGCCGCAAACCGATGGTCTCGTCGCCGAGGCCATCAGCGTGCGTCGCGCGGGGGATCGAAACCATCCGATTGCGCGGTGCCCCCGGCTCGTCTAGCAACGTGCGGACATCGTCCCAGGGCATTTGCGCCACAACCTGTGGCACAAAGTCAGGTCCCCATCCCATGCTTCCGTCATCGTTTTCATGCGCTGGAGGGTTCGGGGCGACCATCCGGTCCGGACAGAGGGGCGTCCCGCCTTTGTCCCAATGCACAGGCGTGACCCGAGTTGGGGCCTGTCCCCAACTGTGGTTCGGTGGGTGCACCCGCGACCTGCGCGTCCGCCGCGCCGGTCCGAGAGGTCTACGGCCTTGGCCTAGTCGGCGTCGGGGTGGAGCGCCCTTTGATGGGCCAACTCGTCCTGAACGACGGCCTGAAGCTCTTGAGCCGATGGCAGGGCGGCTCGCGCATCCTCCGGCAAACCCTGCCATTCGGCAACCGCGACGGGCGCCGCCGTGCTGGCCAGGGCGAATCGGACGGTGGCCTCGCGTTTGCCGGTGCAGAGCAGCAGCCCGATGGTCGGGGCGTGGATCTCCGGGTTGCGCACCAGGCCGTCAACCATCGTGACGTAGGTGCCGAGGGCTCCGAGGTACTCCGGCTCGAAGTCGGTGGCCTTGAGTTCGATGACGATGTATCGCAGCTGTTCGGTGTGGAACATCAACAGGTCGAGGTACCGGTCGACTCCGTCCACGGCGAGCCGTACCTGCCGACCGGCCAGGGTGATGCCTCGGCCCAGTTCGAGCAGTGTGTCTTGGATGCGGTCGATCAGGGCTTGTTCCAGGCCCTTCTCCGCGATGCCGCTTGCCAGCCCGGCGTGCTGGAACACGTACGGGTCCTTGGTGATCTCTTGAGCCAAGTCGGAGTCCGGCGGCGGCAGCGCGGCGGCGAAGTTGGACGGCGCGGCACCGAGACTTTCGCGTAGCCCGCTCTTGATCTGGAACGCTAGGACGGCCCTGGACCAACCGTTGGCGACCGTCTCACGGGCGTACCACATCAGGTCCTCGTGGCTGTCGGTCTTGTCCAGCAGAGACATGATGTGGCCCCACGGCAATTTTCCAGCAAGCTGCTGGAAAATCTCTCCCTCAGGCCACCGTCGGGCCATATTGAGCATGTAGTTGAGGTTCGTGCGTGACCAACCGGCCTGGCTCGGAAACTCTCGTGTCATGTCAGCGGACAGTTGGTGGACCACCTTCGCGCCCCAACCCAGCCGTTCCTGGCGTTCAATGATGTCTTGTCCGATGGACCAGTACAGCGCGATGACCTCAGCGTTGGCCGCGCGGACGGCGCGGAACTGGGTCGCGCGGACGCGAGACTTGAGGTCGGCCAGCCATTCGGCGTAGCCCGGAGGCGTTTCTTCCAACGGTCGCGGCGTGATGCGTTCATGCATGCTCATGATTCCTCTTTCCTTTCTCTAGTTTGCTGGCGATCCTTCCACCGGGGTCTGACACCAAGTGCGGCCCAGGAGGCGAAGCCAAGGAGCCGAAGCCCGGCGGCCCCGATTCGGCCCCGGCGGATGATCCTGTGGAGCGGGCGTTCAGGCGGCCACCTGGATGGCGTATGACTTGGAGCCGAGGATCAGGCGGCCCCGGCCGGGCGGCTCAGCCGTGGCCGAGCCCGCCAGATCCAGTGCCGGGCCGGGGCTCACGCCGGGGCCGAAGGCGACGCCCGCGCCGCGTGCGTCCGGCCAAAGCAGGAGCCCTCGAGGATCGGCGTGGAGCAGCTGCAACGGTTGGCGGAAGGCCGCGGCGGTCGCGGTGGCGCAGGACACCACCAGGGTCCCGCGAGGCGGCAGGGTGGACGGAGGGGGTCCGATGACGGATTCGGCGTCGTCCACCAGTACGACTTGTCCGGGTGCCAGGGCCGCAATGACATCGTCCCAGCGGTGCCGCGCGCCGGACCCGAATAGCACCGCCCTTCGGCCACCGGCTTCGAGACGCCGGTGCATCGCCACCAGAGCAGTTGTGCGCCCCGACCCAGCGGGGCCGATCACACCGACCGGGAGCCCCTCGCGCAGAGTCAGGCCGAGCGGCGCGCCGTAGTGACCGCCCAGCCCCACCCACAGGACGCCGTCGCCGGTTCCGGAGGGGAGATCGTCGGCCGAGACACGATCGGGGAGCGGCAGCACTCGCGGTGGCGGATCGAGCGGCGCCTCACGATCCGAACGACACGGCGGCGACGACGACGGTGGCAGGGCGACCTGCATCATCATTGGAGCATCGCCGCCCAGGTAGCAGGCCCGGCCAGGCACTCGCGCCCCGACCGCCAGTTCGCGTGGCAAGCCGAGGGTCAAAGCGTCCGTCAGGTCCGCCACCGGCAGCACGAGGCGCTGCGGGCACAGGCTCAACCAGCGCGATGGCTTGGCGGGAGCGGTCACGACCAGGACCGCTGCGGGCGCCAGGGAGCCTTGGACCAGCGCGTCTATGACCGGCCGGGCGAGGGCCGGAATGGCGCAGGCCTCCAGTTCGGCGGCGGCGTCCAGGACCAGGGCCACCCGTTCGCGACCGATTCCGCCCAATAGCTCGCCGACCCGTTCGGTGTGGCGGGCATCGACCAGAGAGCCGAAACTGGCCATGCCGACCAGTCCGTTGTAAGCCTCAGTCCGCCCGGCGATGACATGGGTGACCCAACCAGCCTCCGCCAGCCCCGCCGCGGCGGTCACAGCGGCCGTGGTGCGACCTGAACGCGGCGGTCCCAGGATCGCCAGGTGGCCGCTGGCAGGGTGCCAGACCAGCGGTTCCTGGCGCTGAAGTCGAGGCAGGTCGGCCAGCCCCATGATCACCCCGCGGCCAGCCCCGCCGCCGAGGCCGTCGGTTTCGCTGTCCCCGGCACCAACGGGGTCCGGGACAGCGCCAGCGGCACCGGTGCCAGCGGCGCCGACGGCGCCAGTGCCACCGCCAGTAGCGCCGACGGGACCAGGCCAGCCCACCTGGTCGGCTGACAACTGCTCAGGCAGCGGCGGACACCAAGGCGCGCTCGGGATCGTGGCACCGATGTCCTGGGCGGCCTGCCGAATCGCATCCACCAAGGAGCCGACGTCCCCTGGCACGGCCTCCGGCGGTCGCCAGCGATCGGGCCAGTGGACTTCCACGCAAGGCCGACGCGGTGCCGGCGGAGTCATGCGGACGCGCATCCGGGCAGGCGGGCGCCCGGCGCTGACCACGATGCAACCGCCAGGTCTGCCGGGGTCCAAGTGGGCGGCGTCCGAGGAGCCGAGGACGTCCAACGAGTCGGCCTCGGTGGCGACCCGGAAGCAGATTCGCAGCGCCAGGTTGGCGCGCAGTTGGGCGGACACGGCCCCGGCCGGACGCTGGGTGGCGAGGATCAGGGCCATGCCCAGGGAACGCCCTTGGGCGGCCAGGCGCTCGAGCCGTCCCGCTGATTCGGGCAGGGCGTCGAGCAGGGTTCTGAACTCGTCCACCACCACAAGCAGGCGCGGCGGCCTGGCCGTGGCGGGCAACTCCCGCCAAGCGGCCACGCCGTGGGATTCCAACAGGCGCTCGCGTCCCGCCAACTCGGCCTCGAGCGAGGTCAGCACTCGACTGGTGCCGAGGGCGTCGAGGTCGGTGGCCACTCCGACCACTTGCGGCAGGTGTTCGAGGTCGCGGAACGTGGCCCCGCCCTTGTGGTCGAGCCCCACGATGATCAGCCGATCAGGTGGGCTGGTGACACATTCCGACAGCATCAGAGAGCGCAAGAACTCCGACTTGCCCGACCCGGACGTGCCCGCGACCAAGGCGTGCGGGCCGTCGCGGGCCAGGTCGAGGCGGACGGGTTCGCCGTCCTCACCGAGCCCAATCCCTGGCAGCGCCCCGGGGCCACGCCAATTGGCGGTGATAGCCGCGGCCGTCACGGGAAAAGCGCCCGCCAGCGCGGTGGCAGGTGCTTCGGCCGCCCACCGGCGGGCCAGTTCTTCGAGCGCCTGGGTGCCCAGACCAGCCGCTCGGAGTGGGTCGCAGCCGGTGGCGCGGGCGGCGACCAAACCGAGCCCGGCGTCCTTGACCACCCACCTGATCGGCGGGGACGGCCCACCACCCCGTCCGCCCAAGTCTCGCGCCACCAGTCCGGTGGCGACAGCGCTTCCCGGTCCGAGCACTGGCCCGGAGCGCGCGTCGGCCCGTTCCGTTGGACCCGGCCAGCCCGCTCCGGGCGTCAGCCGCAGCCCGCCGGGCATGGGTTCGATCCGCAAGGACGGCCCGGACGATGCCGCCGGGGCAGCGAAGCGCGCCCACGCCCAGTCTGCCTCGGGAGGCACCGCCAACGCCGACAGCACTCGCGCGCGCCCGAGCCTCTCGGCGATCAGCCGCCTGGCCAACGCCGCCACCGGATCGGCCGGACCGATCAACTCGAGGGGGGCGCCGTCGATCAGGGATGGATCGGCCGCCGTCGGATCGAGCCCGGCCACTGAATCGAACCAGGGCGGTCTGCGGCGTCGCAACGCCAATGGCAGCGCCGTCGCCAGGACGCCCGCCAACGGCATGGCCGCCCACAACGGATTGCGGGTCACGAGGAACATCACCAGGGCCATGATCAGGCCGGTGGCGGCGGTCGAGCCGACCGCCGCCCAGTTCCGTTTCTCTTGGGTGGCCTGGGCCGCTGCTCCAATCGGCTCTTGGACCAACGCCCACACTTCGCCGCGGGCCAAGCTGACGAGCGTGCCAGAAGGGCAGAGCCGGGGTCGCCTCAGGCGTCGCCACCGGACTTTGAGCCGACCGCGCCGCGATTGGCGAACCTGGCCCAGGCGGATCGGGCCGGCGCCGGCGCCAGCCTCGCCTGCACGCCCATTGTCGGGCCGACGGCCGCCTGCGCGACCTTCGCAGGGCCGACGCCTGTCCGCACGACGCTTGCCTGGCCGACCCAGCGCGACCCGCCCGCGCCGTGTCCGTCCGGCCCGCACCGGCGCCGCCTCCGAACGCAAAGGGATCGACTGTCCGCCCTGCGCGGACCCGAGCCGGACCAGCCGCCAACCGCCCGGGCCGACCTGCCCGTTCGTCGTCTCGCCGCCTCCGCCGCCTCGCACCAGCGCGCCGTGGCGCAAGGGTTCCGCCGGACCCGCTCCGCCGACCAATTGGCCCGCGCCGGGCGGGCGCTCGCCGGGCGCGGCAACGAACGCCGCGCCGGACGGGCGCTCACCGGAAGCGCCCGCGCCGAACGTCGCGCCAGACTGGCACGCGTCAAGTGCCCCCGCGCCCGCCGGGGTTCTGCCCACCGCGCCGCTACCAGACCTCGCATCCGGCCAGCCCAAGTCGGCCAAGACCTGCTCTAGGCGCGACCCGTCCTCGGCCCAGTAGTCGCGGCGCTCACCTGCCACCTCGAGAGTGAAGTACACCTACCGAGACTGGCACACGGCATCGTACAACTGTAGTGATAACCGAAACGCCTTGTGGATCGGTGAAATCACTCACCGAGACGGAGACACGGCCTCAATCGGAACCGACCAGAGCCTCGGCCGGGGAAGTTCGGGCCGCCCGCCGCCCAGGCAGGACCGAGGCCGCCAAACCAGCCGTCAAGGTCAGCCCGAACACGACCGCCAAGCCGAGGCCTGGGAACACCAAACTCAATCCGAGCGCGTTGAACATCAGCAGGGCGCAGGCCACGAACCCGTAGACGGTGCCGAACAGAATCCCCATGAGCCCAGCCACGCCCGAGATCACCAGGGCTTCGACGGCCATCATCCAGCGGGTCTGCCCGCGCGACAGGCCGAGGGCCCGGAGCAGAGCGTTCTCATGGCGCCGTTCGATCACGGACAGCGACAGGGTGTTGCCCACACCGACCAACGCCACCAGCACGGACACCGCCAGGAGCGCCACCCCGATGAGGAGCATGGTGGAGATCGTCTTGCGGGCCTCGGCCTTCTCGACCGCCGCGCCATCGACCGGAAGGGAGGAGGCCAGCGTCGGGGACGATTCCGTCACCAAGTCCCGGACCTCGTTGTTGACTTCGATCGGATCGGCCTCGCCGGCGACCTTGAACAGGACCGCCACCGTCTCGCCGGAGCCCAAAGCGTCGAGCGTGGCCTGGTTGGCCAGCATGCCGCCCCAATGGAAGTCCAAGTCCGGCGAGTAGACGAAAGTGACCCTCTGCGGCTCGCCGCTGGCCGTCAGGACCTCGCGGGTGGAACCGGAGATCGGCTCCGGAGTCGGTTCGACCCAGGGCTCGTCCTCGGAGATGTCCCCCATCGTCAGGCTCATGTGGGTCAATTGGTCGTTGTAGTAGTCATCGACCAGCACCACGCCCGCGCCCAGTTGGTCCACCAGGGGCGAATCGGCCAGAGCCTCGCGCAGACGTTCCGGCTCGACCCCGTTCACGATGTAGGTGAACGGCACGCCGAAATCGTCTTCGACCACTATCTGCGCCGAACTGATGGGCGCCGAACCGGTCACGCCCGGCACGGCCTCGATCTGATTGATCAATTCCGGCGAGACGGCCTGCTCGGTGCCCGGCCCTCGGGTCTCGCTGGTGGTGGGTTCGGCAGCCCCCTCGGAAGCCTCTTCCGGGGTCTCTTCCAAGGTCTGTTCCAAGTCCCCCTCGGGAGTCCCCTCAGAAGCCTCCTCAGGAGTCTCCGCAGAAGCCTCCTCGGGAGTCGAACCAAAAGTCGGCTCGGTCAGCCAGTGCGAGGTGGAGAGAGTCCCCAACTGCAGGTCGAACGGGGCGCGGTCCTCGATGGAGCGGTCCAAGCCTCGGGTGATCCCGGCGGCGGCCACCAGCATCGAGCTGACCAGCGTCACCGCGATCATCAGGGCGGTGGCGCTGGCGGCCGTCCGGCGCGGGTTGCGGACCACGTTGGCGGCGGCGATGCGGGCGCCGCCGGCCCGCTTGGCGATCCAACCGGCCATGCGTCCCACCACTTTGGGCAGCCAGAAGACCGTTCCGATTATGACGCCGGCCGCCAGCAGCGCGCCTCCGACCACGCCGATGGCCCCCGCGACCACGGTGGTGACCGGAGCCCGGTGCATGGTCGTGAACAGGGCCAGCGCCATGACCAGGACGCCGATCGAGGCGAGGACGATCGACCAGACCATCCGCGACCGTCCCGCCCGCACCGACAGCGTGGGCTCCTCTTGCGGCCGCAGCGCATCGACCGGCGCGACTCGCGTGGCCAGGCGGGCTGGCACCAAGGACGCCAACACAGTGGTGGCCGTGCCGATGGCCAGGGCCGCGGTCACCGCCCAAGGCGCCAGGTCCACAGCGGCGGGCATCGGCACGGTGGGGTAGAGGTCGGTCGCGACCACCAGTGCCGCTTGGATCAGAGCCCATCCCGCCAGCACACCGATTCCCGAGGCGGCCAGGCCCACCACGAGGGCCTCGAATAGGACGGAGCGCCGGATCTGGTTCCGCGTGGCGCCGACCGCCCGGAGCAGCGCCAGCGTTCGCGCCCGTCCGGCGATCATGACCTGGAAGGTGTTCGCTATCACCATGGCCCCGGTCAGGAGCGACACCAGCCCGAAGATCAGCGCCACCGAGGTGACCATGGTGACCTCGCCGTACGCGGCCGCCCTGAGCTCGGCCGCCTGGTCCGGGCTCATGACCAGCAGGGTGCAGCCGGGCTGGCGGCCGGTGGCTGCTTTGCCCGGCCCCGGTTCGACCGCCAGGCCGTCCTCGCAATGGTTCGCCCAGCCTTGGGCGGTCCAGGTGGAGGCCAACGCCTCGCCCAACTGGGCGCGCGTCTCGGGCGAGTCCGGCGCGCCGACCGCCAAGTCGATCAGCAGCGACCCGGAGGCGTAGCCCCAGGAAGCGCCGTCGAGCACGCCGAGTTCCTTGATGGTCGCCAGCGGCGTCTGGACTTCGGGCCGGGTCGAGAAGGACGGCGACGAGTCGTCGAACAGGCCCGTCACGGTCAACGCCCGGGAGCGCTCCTGGGGCAGGTCCGCGGCGGCGGCTTCGGCCACCACGGGGTCGTCTTCGTTGTCCGATGCCGTCGGCTCGGCGCCCGCGTCCCCGGCGGTGGCGCCCGGGGAAGGTTCCGAGCCTTCCGAATAGACCGCGACCTCGGCCGGTTCGACGTTGACGGTCACCTCGAACTGGTCGCCCAAGGCCAGGCCGAGGCGGTCCGCCACCGACTCGGCCACCGACGCCTCGCCCGCGGCTGTTGGCTCGCGGCCTTCGCTGGCGGGCCAGGTGGCGAGCGACGCCTCGGTCGACACGGCTCGCAGCGAGATCCATTCGCTGCGTTCCCCGAAGCTCGCGTCCGCGCTCAACTCGACTGCCGAGAAAGCATCGGCCACCAGGTCGTTCGCCCGCGCGTCCTCGGCCGAGCCGCCCGGCAGGCGCTGGTTGGGGGTCGGGAAGAAGTCGCTCGCGATCACCAGGTCGGCCCGTGCGTAGGGCTCCTTCATGATGTTGTGCATCGTGGCGCTCATGACCGCGGAACCGGCCATGGCGGCGGCGATGAAGGCGGTCGCGACCACGATGGCGGTGGCCCCGCCCGCCAGTTGGCGCAGCGACGCGCGCATCTGGAGCAGAGTGAATCGAAGCACGGATGTTCCCTCTAGACAGTGACCACGGTGGTCAGTTCATCGAGGGCGGCCATCACGGAGTCCTTGGTCGGGTGCAGGATCTCCCCGGTCAATCGGCCGTCCGCCAGGAGCACCACCCGCTCGGCGTAGGCGGCTGCAGCCGGGTCGTGGGTCACCATGACCACCGATTGGTCCAACTCGCGGACCGATTGGCGCAAGAAGCTCAGCACCTCGAACCCGGAGCGGGTGTCCAGGTTGCCGGTCGGCTCGTCCGCGAAGATCACATCGGGCCTGGTGATCAGCCCGCGGGCGAGGGCCACCCGCTGGCGCTGGCCGCCGGACATCTCGCTGGGACGGTGGCTCAGCCGGTCGCGCAAGGCGAGCGCGTCGACCACCTGGTCCCACCACGCCGGGTCGACCCGGTCGCCGGCCAGGTCCAGGGGAAGGAGGATGTTCTGCTCGGCGGTCAGCATGGGCAGCAGATTGAAGGACTGGAAGACGAAGCCGACGTGGGTGCGCCGCCAAGCGGTCAACTCGTTGTCGTTCATGGCGGTCAGGTCCTCGCCGCCCAATTGGACCGAACCGGCCGTGGGCGTGTCGAGCCCGGCCAACAGGTTGAGCAGAGTCGATTTGCCCGAGCCGGACGGACCCATGATGGCGGTGAAGCACGCGGCCGCGAAATCGACGCTGACGTCGGTCAAAGCGACGACCTGGGCTTCGCCCAGGCCGTAGATTTTGGTGAGCGCGCGACCGGCCACGGCCGGTTTGTCCAAGTCCATACCTAGACCGTATCCGTCCTGGCTCCGGGGCGGATCGTGCTGGAGACGGGACTTCGGGTCCTACTGCGGTAGGACGGCATCGGCCACTCAGGAATGGTGCTGCACCAGGCCGCCCCGGTAGGCGGCGACAACGGCCTGCACCCGGTCGCGGGCCTCCAGCTTCATCAGGATGCGGCCGACGTGCGTCTTGACGGTGGTCTCCGCGACGTGCAGGGCGGCGGCGATCTCCTGGTTCGACAGCCCCTGGGCCATCTGGACCAAGACCTCGACCTCGCGCTCGGTCAGGTCGTCGAACGCGGCGATGTCCCGTGGATCGGGCGGCGTGGCGGCGGCGACCGAGGCGATCAGGCGTTTGGTGGGGGCTGGCGCGATCACGGCATCGCCGGCGTGGACGGTGCGGATGGCCGTCAACATGTCGTCCGGCGGCGTGTCCTTGAGCAGGAAGCCGCTGGCCCCGGCCCGGATCGCGGCCATGAGGTACTCGTCCAGGTCGAAAGTGGTCAGGATGATGACTTTGGGCGGCGGTTTGACCAGTTGGATGATCTGCTCGGTGGCGGCGATCCCGTCCATGCCGGGCATGCGCACGTCCATCAAGACTATGTCGGTGGG
>JAISCU010000437.1 GCA_031265345.1 Bifidobacteriaceae bacterium | reverse complement strand
GGTAACAAGACCAGCTTCCCGGCCGAGGGCCCCACATCCACGCACGCCACGCCGCGTCCACGCAGGTCACCCCCAGTAATCAGACATCAACCAACCCGCCCTGGTGAGAAAACCTCAGTAACAACGAAACGGCCGGGCCGGTCGACACCATCACGGTCCGGAACCCCGCCAACGAATCGGAGACTCAGACCATCGACCTGGCGAAGGTGACTCTCGGCGAGTGCGAGCGTTGCGAAAGCCTTTAGGCTTGGCGCACGATGCCGCCATCTTGGCCTGGGCGCGATAAACGGAGGGGCCTGCCCAGGCCTGACAGGCACTACCCGGCGGGACCGTGGGAGATGGCCGGGCGGCATCGTCCACCGCTTGGGTCAGGCGTTCCGCCGACGAACGGCTTCGGCTGCGGTCTGCGCCTTGATCCCGTGAGCCCGCATGGCTGCGGCCGTCGCGCGATCATAGGTCAGCGCGAAATCGACGTCTTCCGACGCCCTCTGGAGCGACGCTATTCGCCGCTGGACCGAACCGAGCTTTGGGCCCGTCGCGGTGGGCACCCACTCGGCCACCTTGGGGGTCGGGCTATCGTACGGTCCTGGGACGGCGGCATCGTCCACCGTCTGTAAACCAAGCCTCGCGACCACGCGCGGCTCCGGGGCCGTCCGCGCCTCCCGGTCGCGGGCGCGTATTGTGGGTTGCCGCCAGGTGGTCGCCGGCCGCCTCCAGCCGAGGAGAAGGGGAGTTCATGCTCAGCAAGTCATTGTTCGACCAGTTCCGTCTGACCGCGACCGAGCGGCGGCTGGGCGTCTACGGCATCCACGTCTATCAAGAGGGCGCGGGCGCGGTGGAGCACCGCTTCCGCGCCGACGACAGGGTGCAGTTGTGGTCGGCGTCGAAGACGTACACGTCCTTGGCGGTCGGGATGTGCGTGGACGAGGGCCGGTTCGGGCTGGAGGACACCATCCTGGGCCACTTCCCCCAGTTCGAGGCTGTGGCGGCGCCCGGCAGCGACGCGATCACCATCCGGGACCTGCTGCAGATGCGATCCGGCAAGGATTACGCGCTGTTCCAGGAGGAGGACCTCGACGTCCTCGCGGCGACCGACTGGGCGGAGTTGTTCTTCCGCAGCGAGTTGGTTTCGACTCCGGGCACCAAGTTCTTCTACGCGAACGCCTGCACCTACATGCTCAGCAGGCTGGTGGAGAAGGCGAGCGGCTCAGTGCTGCGCGACTACCTAATGCCACGTCTATTCGACCCGTTGCACGTCCTCAACCCGTGGTGGAACACCGATTCGCGCGGTCACAGCCTGGGCGCGTACGGCCTGCAACTGACCACCTCCGAACTGGCCCGGCTGGGCCGACTGCTGCTCCAGGAGGGCGTGTGGGAGGACGAGGCGCTGGTCTCGGCCGCCTACGTCGAAGCCATGCACACCGACACCGTGCCGCAGGGGAACCACTTCACGGACCCCGAGTCCAACGCCGGCTACGGCTACCAGGTCTGGCGCAACGTCGCCTCCGGCTACCGCGCCGACGGCATGTACGGGCAGTTCAGCATCGTCATTCCGGACAAGCGCGCCGTCATCACCGCGACTTCTCATAATGAGGCGAACGCCAACGACATCGTCCGGGCAGCCTTCGCGGACCTCGCCGAGAAACTGTAGGCGCCGGAAGCCGGGGCCTGGGCCGGATGCCGTCCACGCTCAGCCAGGGAGGCTTGCGCTCGGCATTGTCGCCTGGTTCCTCAGCAGGGGCTTGGCCATCACGGCGATTCCGGCTGCGGCTGCGGAGGCGAAGAGCACGGGCACCCAGACGGCGGCACTGAACGTCTCGAACGCGAGCCCGTACAGCGCCTGGCCGAGCGGTGCCGCGACCTGCGCGCAGGCCATCAGGAGGCCCATGACTTTGCCCAACATCGCATCCGGAGTGGCCTTCTGGATCTGGGTGATGACGTAGACCGACATCGCGGTGCAGACGACCAGGGCCGCGATCTCGAAGGCGAAGAACAGACCGAACGGCGGCCAATAGCCCAGATGGAGCACCGCCGGCGTCATCGCCAGGGCCATCGGCACCATCAGCGCCGCGATCAACCAGATCGGTCGGTTCAGGGCCGCTAGTCGGAGGCGGCGGGTGAACAGCCCCGCGCCGACCGCCCCGACAACGCTGGCCAATTCGGTGCATCCCAGCCCCACGCCGTACATCAGGTCCGACGAGCCGAGCGTGAACCGGAGAATGTACGGCACGCCGATCACGAACACCGGCGTGGCCGCCAAGTTGACCGCGCAAGCCAGGACGATCACACGGAACACCACTGGGTTGCCCCTCCAGGCGAACACGAGCCCCTCGCGCACGTCGCCGAGCAGGGTGGCCGTCAGCGACTTGCCGCTGAGACGTTTGGTGAACGGGATGCGGACGAACACTTCCATGACTGCCGCGGCCGCGAAGGCGACGCAACTGGCGCCGAGCAGCGTCTCGATGCCGACCAGCCCATAGAGCACGCCCCCCAACACCGGTCCCACCAACGCGGAGAGCGCGCCCACCCCGGAGACCATCCCGTTCGCGTCCGCCAAGCGCTCATCGGGCGCCAGCGCCGGGACGGCGGACTGGACGGTCGGTTGGTACATCGAACTGACCAGGCACAAGGCCGCCAGGCCCAAGCCGACCACCGGGACTGGGAACCAGCCCGCGCCCATCAGGCAGATCAGGACTGCCACGACCGCCGCGCTGGCGGCGTCCAACACGACCATCAGGCGCCGCTTGGAGAACCGGTCCGCGATGGCGCCGCCGATGGGCGTGAACACAATGCCCGGCAAGGTGGACAGCGCCAGCACCAGTGCGAACACGTCCGCTCTGCCGGTCATGTCCAACACGTACAAGTCGAGCGCGAACCGCAGGACCGCGGAGCCGACCACCGACACGACCTGGCCCCCGACCAGCAGGCCGAAGTCACGGGACCACAGTCGCGGCCTAGTTGACGGACCGGCCACCGCTGCGCCGCTCACTTGTCCAGCCCTCGCGGCCCTTCGAGCGCTTCCAGCCCTTCCAGCCCTTCGAGCAAGAACGCAAAACTGCCGTCCCGAGCGCCCAACGCCAGTTCGGTGATCCGCGCGACCTCGGCGGCGCGCGCGGCGAACTGCTCCCGTGTGCGCGGGAACAGCCAACCGTCGAACATCGCCGAGTTCGCCACCAGCAGGAACTCGATCGTCTCCAGCGGCCGCGGGGTCGTGTAGACCCCTTCAGCGACTCCTTGCTCGACCACTCTCGCCATGATCGGCGCCACCTGCCGGATCGTCTCCGTGATGCTCTTGAAGTGCATCTGAGCGTTGGCCGGGCGGTGCAGCTCGTCGATGATCGCCCCGGCGGGCGTGTCCCCGAGGCTGACAGCCGCGATCACCTGGCCCAATTTCGTGTGGGCGTCCAGGTCCGGGCGCTCAGCGATGGCGTTCGCGTCTTCGACAACGTGGTCTATCAGCCGGTCCACCACGGCTTCCAGCACATCCTCTTTCGACTTGAAGTAGTGGTAGAACGTGCCTCGGCCCATCCCAGCCTTCTCCAGGATGTCGCTGACGGACGCGTCGTAGCCCTTCTCCAGGAACAGCGCTTCGGCGGCTTCGAGGATCGCACCCAGCCGCGCGTCTCGCTTCTTGGTCAGCCCTTTCGGCACGGTCGCCCTCCAATCTAAACTGGACCCGCCGTCCAGTTTAGTCCATTCTGGACTGGGAGTCCACTTTATCGGGCTGCCCATATCGTTGATGAAGCTCGTCAGCGCAATTTCCGGGGCATCTGCACGCTCCGGTCCGGGTGGGTAGCGCGGCGCGAATCGACGGACTAGGCGCGGGTGCGTCCCCCGTGGCGGGCGCCAGGCCACGAGCCCTGCATCGACACGGACGGCCCTGCCACTGTGCGACCCCTCGGCGCGGGCGCGCAATCCCTTCCCACACCGCCCGAGGCCTCGGCAAAGTCGTGGGGCGGGTGGCCGACTAACTGGCGTCGGGGGCGGTCGCTGAGGACATGGGGCCGACCCGGAACGCGAAATGCGGGTCAAACGCGTTCGTGGTCGCGCCCGGCCGACCGC
>JAISCU010000432.1 GCA_031265345.1 Bifidobacteriaceae bacterium | reverse complement strand
GAACCGCTCCAAGGAAGACTTCATCACCGGCTACCGCAGGCATGGCGTGCTACCGCCTCTGTGGACGGCAATGGAAGTCCTATCGCTGGGGGCGGTGTCCAAGATGTACCGACTGCTCTCCGACCAGTCCACCAGGCATGAGGTCGCCCGCAGCTTCGGCTACCCCAACCCCCGGTTCGCAGAGTCCGTGTTCCATTCCCTGACCGTGCTGCGCAATGTGTGCGCCCACCACGCCAGGCTCTGGCACAGAACCAGCCTCCAGATCGCCCCCCGCGTGCTGAACCATCTCCAAACCGACCCAGACAAGTCCATCTACCAGTCAACGCCATGGGCGTGGCTGACCGTCCTGGCCGACATCACAGACATCATCAGACAAGACGCCACCTACTCAACAATCCTGTGGCTGCACGTCAACAGGCATCCTGAATACATCAACGGCCTCAAGTATCCCCGGAGACCCTGACAGGAGACATGACGACCTCCATGGCCGATGACGCTACGCGTTGGCTGTCTCCAGCACCTTTAGCATCACTTCGGCCTCTGACTCGGCCAACGACAAGCTGAAGTGAGATTTCACCTGTAGCTGCATGATCACGTAACGGACACGCCAATCATGCTTCGGATTCGACGGCAGCCACAACGCGTTGGAATCACCCTTCGACATGTTCGCCCAACTCGACACCGCGAGCAGGTTCCCCGGCCAATTGCAGAACTTGACCCATCTCGGCCCGTCCAACGGCCACCTGTACCCGCCCGACACCCAAGCGTCCGCGACAGCGACGACATGATCGATGTGGACGTACCACTTCGACTTGTCCTCAGACTGGCGGAAAGCAACCGGCTCCCCCGTGTACGGGTCCTCCGACAGCACCCCGGAGAGCAAAGTGAAACTGTCCGGGTCGTAGACCCGCTCGTCCAGATCGCGAGCAAGGATGTAATCCTTCAAGTCCAGCCCGATGGGCTGGAACGTCGGCATCTTCACCACCAACTGCCGCTCGTACTTCTTCGTCGGATGCCAGCCATCCTTGTGACGCTTCAGCCTCGACAACAAGTCGAGCGCCAAGTCGACCTCCACCGCCGTCCAGTCAGGGACGAACCGCGTCAACAGCGACGGAACCTTATCAGCCATGCGGAAAGCCTACCGACTACCACGCCCCAGCTCGGGAAGCTGTTCTTGTCCTTCAGCGTTTGCCACCAGAGTCCTGAACAGATTGCGGCCCACGGTGGTTGCGGTGGCTCCGAGTATCCACGCCGTGCCGCCGCAAGATAATCCCCACGGTCTGCCTGGCGATGCCGAAAATCTCAGCTAACTCGTACACCGTCTTTCCCTCTTGGTATTGCCGAATCATGCCCTCGATCTGTGCGTCCGAAAGCCGCCGAAACTGCCTCTGTCTCGGTTGCTGAAATTTCTCCTCCCGCGACAGCTCTCCCGCTTCGTACTGCTTTCGGCACTTGATAAGGGCTTTTAGTTGATAGGACAGGGTTGGAACTTTGTCTCGTAGGGTCCACTGGTGTCATGAGGTGCCCTTTGGGTGCCCCATAACACCAATTAAGTACTGCGGATTCGAACCCGTGAGGGCGTTCGCGTCACGAGAGGAAGCACTGGTGTGCTTCCGAACAGCGAACGGTCTGAGTCTGACCAGCGGGAAGGCGAAGACGGCGCTTTTGCGAAGCAAAAGCGCATCAAGTCCCCCATGCTCCACAATACGAGTCCTACTCGAACTCTGTGCGTCACAACGCCTACACGAGAACCGAGACAACATGAATACTGGGGCGGTAGTGGGCCATATATGGGTTGAGATATCGAAAATGCCGACAATCGCGTCTCCGGGTCGCGAACAATCTGGGGCTCAGGTTCGGGTATGGCGCCCTGACCCGGTGACAAGCCTGAACAGCTTCCGGACTAATGGGCCGACGAGGAAGATCTGCACGCAGAACGCGAACATCCAGTTGAGCACTATCCGGGTGAGCCAGATCAGCACGAAGTCGGCGGTGAAGCCGACGTAGAGGGCGACCGAATAAAAACTCATGATCGGGCACATCAGGAGCACTGTGAACCCGGTGCGGATCGCGTAGTACTCCAAGGAGTTCGCACTCTGGTAGCGAGAGGTCATCCGCCCGGCGAATTTTTGGACGACGAAGAACTGCAACGCGAACGCGAGCGGCGCCCGCAGCGCGAACGCCAACGGCAGTTCGCCGAAGACGTCCCAGGTGAGGCCGTGCTCGAGGGCTTTGTTGTAGGTCGCCATCACCGTGACCATGCTACCGACGCCGATCAACGTGAAGACCATCCGCTCGCGGACATCCTTCGGGACGGCCACTCCCTCAGGCGGACGGTGCGATCCAGACTGCACGGCTCAGGACGGGGCCGTGTCCGGATACGGCCACGGCGTGTCGTCGTCCAGGCCGAGCTTGAAGACGTTGAGCCCCCAGGCGCTCATGGAGAAACTGCCCATGCAGCCGAGCAGGTCGACGAGCCCCTCGATGCCGAGTTCCGCCTTCGCCTCCTCGAACAGCTCGTCTCCCACCACATGGCGCTCAAGGACCGTGGTGGCGAAGCGGTGGGCCACGTCCTCGTCGCGCGCGCGGAACGCCGGATCCTGGCCGGCGGCAAGCCTATCCAGGCACTCGCGCGGCACCCCGGCGTCGATGGCGCTCTCGTAGTGCGCCCACCAGGCGAACGGCGAGCGATTGTGACGGCCCACGATCAGGACGCTGAGTTCCCGCAGCCGCGCGGGCAGGTGCGACCGCTTCCGACAGTAGGCGCCGAGTGGCTCCACATGCTCGGCGAGGTCCATGCTCTGCGCCCAGATCCAGAACGGCGGCGGTGGTGTGTAATCCCCGAGCACGCGTTCGGCGAGCGCTTGGGCGGCGGCGTCGAGTTCGGTTATAGCGAGTGTGCGCATGAGGTCGGCTCCTTGGGCGTCGATGGTGGTTGTGGCCTGTCGCCGTCGCGCAGCCAGGCGCGTTCCGCGGGGGTGAGCTTGAGCGCGTCGGCGGCGAACGCCTGGGCGAGTTGGTCGGGGCTGTCGGGGCCGACCGAGACCCAGGTCCGGTCCCGCGAGAGGGTGAACGCGAGGGCCACGGTCGCAGGCTCCACGCCTGACTGTTCGGCGAGTTTCCGGACCCGCTCCCGGCGCGCGCGGCTGACCGGCGTGTCGAACATGTCCGGCCCGCCGTTAGGCAGCGGCGCGGTCCGGGCGAAGTAGCCGCCCGCGTTCGCCGACCAGCACAGCAACGGCAGGCGGTGCCGTCCGACCACGGCCAGCATGTCGGGATCCGCGGCGCGGGAGCTTCCAGGCAACAGCGCCGGGTCCACCTCGGCCAGGCTGTGGTGGTAGCTCGCGAGCGGCGTCTGCCCGCGCTCGGCGAGCGCTTCGGCCAGCGCCTGGAGCCGCGGGGCCGTCCAGTTCGACGCGCCGACCGA
>JAISCU010000345.1 GCA_031265345.1 Bifidobacteriaceae bacterium | reverse complement strand
TGCCGGTGGAGCCATTCGTAGGCAGGCACCAGGGCGGGCGCCAGCACCATCAGGCCCCACAGGCCGAACACCACCGAGGGGACGGCGGCCAACAAGTCGAGCACCGCGCCCAGGAAGCGGCCGAAGCGGGCGGAGGGCGCGTAGACGGTCGCGGCCAGGGCCACGCCGATCGCGGGCAGGCAGGCCAGGGCCAGGGCGATCACCGCCACCCAGATCGAGCCGAACACCAGCGGACCGGCCAGGGCCAGGAAGCTGGCGGCGTGGGCCGGGAGCTCCCCCTCGCCCGCCGTGAACGCGGGACTCCCACGCGCGGCCAGGAACACCAGCACCCCGACCAGGATCAGGGCCACCGCGATGGCGGAGCCCTTCATGGCGCCTGAGAAGACGCGTTCGCCCGAACGCCAGCCAGCGGCCGGGCCCCTGCTCGGAGCCCGGCCGTCAGCTGCCGCTGGAGCTATTTCAAGAGCCGATGCGCTCAACAGCGGCGCTCACTTTCGCGCTGAGGCCCTCTTCGGCGGTCAGCGGGGCCGAACCGGCGTTGGCCGCCGCGGCCTGCTGGCCCTCATCCGACGTGACGTACTTGAAGTACGCGGAGACCAGTTTGGCGGTCTCTGCATCTTGGTACTTCTCGCATGCGGCCAGATAGCTGACCAGGATCAACGGGTAGGCTCCGGCCGCCTCGGTGGTGCGGTTCAACTCGTAGACCACGTCGCCTTCGCCGCGTCCGGCCTCGAGGGTCGATTCGGCCACGGCCTTGGCGGCTCCGTCCGCGGAAGCTTTGACCCAATCGGTGCCAACCTTGATCGAGGCCCAGCTGAGCGCTCCGGCCTGACCAGCGTCGACATAGCCGATCGCGCCCTTGCCCGCGGTCAGCGCCGCGACCATGCCCTGGGTCTTCTCGGCGCCTTCGCCGCCTGCCTCAGGCCATTCCTCGGTCTCCCCGGCCGTCCAGGTGTCACTGGCTGTGGCTGCCAGATAATCAGTGAAGTTGCCGGTGGTGCCTGATTTGTCGCTGCGGTGGACCGGGCTGATCTTCAGGTCAGGCAGTGTGACGCCGGGGTTGTCGGCGGCGATGGCGGGATCGTTCCAGTTGGTGATCTTGCCGGTGAAGATGCCCGCGATGACCTTGGGGGCCAGATTCAGCGACTGGACGCCCTCCAGGTTGAAAGCCACCACGATGGGCGAGATGTAGACCGGGACTTCGACCAACGGGGAGTCGGCGGCGCAGGAGGCTTGGCCGCCTTTGGCCTCGTCGGCTTTGAACGGAGCGTCCGTGCCCACGAAGCCGAGCCCGCCGGCGGTGAACTGCGAGCGCCCGTCGCCTGAGCCGACCGGGTCGTAGTTGACGGTCACTTGGCTTTGCAGTGCGACGAAGCCGCCCTTCCAGGCCTCTTGCGCCGCGCTCTGCGAGGACGCCCCAGCGCCGTTGAGCTCGCCGGAGAGTTGTTCGCCCGTGGTGCCCGCGTCGTTCGACGCGCCCGTGTTCGGGTTCGCGTTGGCGTCCTCATTGGCGGCGCATCCGGCCAGGAGCGCCACGACCGCCCCAGCCGCTGTGGCAGCGACCGCCACCGTCTTCATCTTGCCCAGTCTCATCAGGCCCTCTTTCGTCGTTATGGTCTTGCGCTATCGCCTACCGACGCTAGGGCCGCAGCCCTAACTCACGGGGCCAGCCAGGTAAACGCGAGGTGAACGCCGGGCGAACTTTCCGCGCCGCGCTCGCTCGCCCCAGTCCCGGCCGGTTCCCCGCCTCCCTGGGGCGGTTGCGCTACAGCGTCATAGCGGCGGCCGATGCCGCTCGGCTGGCTCTGCGTACCCCGTTCGGGACCAATTGCCTATTCTTCCGGTAGAATTACTACTGCAAATATCCTTTCAGGCTTCGCCCAGAGAGGTGAACGCTATGTCACGACGAACCACAACCAGGCTGTCCCTGGGTTTGGCTGCCGCTCTGGCTCTTGGCGCGGTGGTCGTCCCCGCTCATGGGAGCGCGGGTTCCGTGGAAGGGCGCGGGGCGCCGTTCGTGCGCGTTGACGCTGCCCGGACGGACATGGACCCTTGCTTTGAGTTCGATGATCAGGGTGATCAGATCTGGACCGGACCCGAGGCACCCGGGGTGTATGCGTTTGCAGACGAACTGCAAGCTTTGGCCGATTCCTACCAGGACCAGGTCACCGGCACTGCCATCTGCACCGGACGCGATGCGGTGGCCATCTTCCTGGCGTCCGAAGACCCCGAACTGGCAGAGGCGACTGCGGCTGTGGCCAAGAAGCATCCCAATTTCCGGCTCGAGGTCCGCTATGTCGCGTTGCCTCTGTCAGAACTGCTCGAATTGGCACCCATGGTGGCCCGCGCGGAGCCGATAGCCAAGCATGTCGTCGGCTACGGTCCGGACATTTACACCGGCGGTCTCAGGATCTTCCTGGACGTGTCCGACCATGACACACTTGAGTCCTTGAGAGCTGCCACGGAGGACGCGGCGTTCAAGGCCGCCCACAAACCAGTGCCGATCCGAGTCGCGTATGAGGACCCTCTCGAAGAAGCTGACGCGACCCGAGCCAACGATTCCTCCCCATGGAAGATGGGTGCCGAATTGACCTACACCAATTCTGCCGGTGGCACTTCCCGGTGCTCAGCGGGGATTCCGATCACCGTCTCCGGGCAAAAGACTCTCATGACTGCCGGGCACTGCGTTGGATCGTGGTTCTTCAACAATGGGAACACTGTAGGCGGCCAATTCACGACCGCCTATCCCGGTAACGCAGGCATTTACGGCGACTGGAAGTTGATCCGAGACTCGACTTACAGCCTCAGGGTGTTCAACGGTCCATTGAGCAGTTCCACCACCCTGTCGATAACAGGAGCCAACTGGGGCGTTCGCTCGAACGGCAGCGGGGTCTGCACCTCCGGCCGGACCACCGCCCAGGTCTGCCGATATTTCGTGGTGGGAACAAACATGACCGTGACATCCGACGGCGTTGTGTCCGGTCACCTGACTACCATGAGGCATGACTCATCCGGAGGCTCGGGTTCGGATCTGCAAGGATTCCAGGGTGGAGATTCAGGCGGCCCCTGCTACTACGCCGTCAGCCCAGGTGTGTACGTGGCCGGCATCGTCAAGTCGCGTAACACGTCCACCCTGCGCTATCGATGCACCCAATTGACAGGACTCAGGCAATGGAACTCTGGCGCGACGCTCGGCTGAACCGCCGAGCCGCGACAAGGGCGGCCGTCGTCTTCGGAACCACCTTGGGGCTGGCCGCTACTTGCGCGGCTTGCACCGGCGCACCGGACCAGCCTGGCCGCACCGGGGCCACCACGACAGGATCGGTGTCCGCAGGGACCGCGACTGAAGCGCCACCTTCGACCTGTCCCGAGGAATGGAACGACCTCGAGCCATTCACCAAGCGAGTCGCCTCCGGCCTGTCCGGCGCCGACGTGCTCGCATGCTCGAACGCCGATGACTGGATCCCGAGCCCAAGGCACTTCTTTGGCTGGGAAAAGCTCTGGGCCGAAGACGGAGAGATTCTGCCCGCGATGGTTCCCATGGGCACAGGCGAGCCGCGATCGTCGTGGACCTCGGTTGAATGCCGTCCACACGAAGGGGTCACTTTCTGGTGGGTGGATGGCCAATGGCTGCGAGGACGACAAGTGGATTGCGACGACCAGGACGCCTCGGCCGAACCGTGAGGCAGTCGGGCTGCGCTAGAAACGCAGTTCTAGCTCATAGCGCCAGCCAGGCCAATGCAAGGTGAACGCCGGGCGAACTTTCCCCTTTTCCCCCGGCTTGCCGGGCGGCATCGTGCGTATTGTCCTAATGTCCTGGAGTAACCAGAATTGGGCACAGTCCCCAACTCTGGTTCGGTGGCCGATGCCGCGTGCCCGTCTCCCCGCGCCCGCCCGCCCACGTGGGCGGGTTTCCCGCCAGCCGATTCGCAAAGGAACACGGGTTGGCGTCTGACGCCAACCCGTGTTCCTTTGGCACTGGCCCCGTGTTCGCGCAGACCATGGCCGCGAGCATGCGAAAGGGCGGCCCGGCATGGTCGTCTCGACCACACCTGGCCGCCCTTCGGTCAGGACATGAAGAAGGCGTCGGGCCGGGGGGGGGGCGGGCCCCCCACCGCCGCCCCCCGGGGAGACGCGGGGAGCAACACGG
>JAISCU010000342.1 GCA_031265345.1 Bifidobacteriaceae bacterium | reverse complement strand
GCGGTCGTATTGACCGCCGTCCCGCTGGTGTCCGTCGTCTGGGAGTCCGCGCGGCGCGGTTTCGCGCGGATCGACGTCGAGCTGTTCACCAACTCGATGCGGGGCGTGGTGGGCCAAGGCGGCGGGCTGTTGCATGCGCTGACCGGCACGCTTCTGATCACCGCGGCGACCGCGGCGATCTCGGTGCCGCTGGGACTGGCCGCGGCCGTCTACCTGACGGAGTACGGCGACGGCTCGCGCCTGGCCTCGGTTACCCGACGCGCAGTGGACGTGATGGTGTCAATCCCGTCGATCGTCGCCGGGTTGGCGGCCTATGCGCTGTTCTCGCTGCTTCTGGGCCCGGGCACCAGGTCCGGGCTCGCCGGGGCCGTCGCGCTCGCGATGATAATGATCCCGGTGGTGGTCCGGTCCTCGGAGGAGGTGCTGCGCTTAGTGCCGTCCGACCTGCGTGAGGCCGGCCTGGCGCTCGGCTCGCCGAAGTGGCGCGTCATAAGGAAGATCGTGCTGCCCACAGCCCTGCCGGGCCTCACGTCCGGCGCGGTGCTGGGCGTGGCGCGGATAATCGGCGAGACGGCGCCCCTGCTGCTGGTGGCCGGATTCACCGACGCCATGAACTACAACCTGGCGGAGGGCCGGATGGCCACCCTGCCCGTCTTCATCTACACGCAATGGTCTTCCAAGGGCCTGGACACGGCCGCCTACGACCAACGGGCCTGGGCCGGCGCCCTGGTACTGATGGCCGTCGTGGTGGCGCTTCAACTGGCCGCCCGCGCGTTGCCCCCGCAGATAGCCAAATTTAGGAGAAACCGATGACTGCCACAGTGCCGAATCCGACCACCACGAGCCCGGCCGGGGCCGCGACCACCGGCGCTCCGGAGCGCGGTGCCCCCGAGCGCGGGGTCGCCGAGCACAGGCTCGCCGAACGCGGGTTTGGACGCCAGCCTTCCGGCCTGGGCGCCGCGCAAGCCGTGGCCATGCTGGAGGCCCGCCCCGCCCCTCTGGGATTGCCGGACGCGCCTGGCTCGATGACCATCAAGGACGTGTCCTGCCACTACGGCACGCATCTGGCCGTGGCCGATGTCTCGTTGGAGATACCGGGCCGGGCCGTGACGGCGTTCATCGGGCCGTCCGGGTGCGGCAAGTCGACGTTGCTGCGGGCGATCAACCGGATGCACGAGGTCATCCCCGGCGCTCGCGCCGAAGGGACCATCGAACTGGACGGCGTGGACCTGTACGCGAAGGGCGTGGACCCGGTCGCCGTGCGGTCGAAGATCGGCATGGTGTTCCAGAAGCCCAACCCGTTCCCGGCCATGTCGATCAAGGACAATGTGCTGGCCGGGCTGATCATCAGGGGCCAGCGGCCGCGCGGCGGTGCCGCCGACGATCTGGTGGAGCGGTGCTTGACCAGGGCCAATCTGTGGACCGAGGTCAAGGACCGGTTGAGGAAGTCCGGCGACTCGCTGTCCGGCGGCCAGCAGCAGCGCCTGTGCATCGCGCGGGCGATAGCGGTCCAGCCGGACGTGGTGCTGATGGACGAGCCTTGCTCGGCCCTCGACCCGATCTCCACCCTGGCGATCGAAGAACTGATGCGGGACCTGGCCCGCGACTACACCGTCGTGGTGGTGACGCACAACATGGCCCAGGCCAACCGCATCTCCGACATCACGGCGTTCTTCTCGCTGGCTAGCGCCGGCCAACCCGGCCGGTTGATCGAATCGGGCCCGACCGGCGACATCTTCTCCGCCCCGAAGGTGACCGCGACCCGGGATTACATCGACGGCCGGTTCGGCTGACCGGGGCTGAGCGATGCCTCCCCTGAATGCCGACCAGGAACACGGGTTTGCGTCTGACGCCAACCCGTGTTCCCCCGACGCCGACCCGTGTTCCTCCGACCCGCGTTCCGGGCGGCCTCGTCCGTCGCGGAACTCGCAGAACCCGCAGAACCGCCCAACCCCGCCGCAGAAGCGCGGCGTTCCGGGACGCCCTGATGCGACAGTAAAGTGAATAGTGTGCCGATGGCCATGGAATGGGTGGCCGGGGGTGCCCTCGGGGCCACCCTGGCCCTGGTCACCAACCCGATCTGGGCGTGGTTGTTCCATCGCACGTCGCAGGGCGACCGGTGGGAGAGGCGCAAAGAGGCGCCGTTGCCGGAACTGGCCCGCGACCTGGCCGGAGCCTACGGCGGCTACTCCATGGTCCTGACCAGGTCGCACAAGGTGGTGTACACCAGCGCCAAAGCCGAGACCCTGCCCGTGTACAAGGGCACCCGGCTGGTCCATCCCGGCCTGCAGGAACTGGCCGAGAGCGCCTGGCAAGAAGACGAGATGCAGGCCCGGCGGCTCTCCTTCACCGACCTCGGCCCGGTCGCGGACGCCGAGGTCAGGGCCACCCGGCTGGCCGACAGCTACATGCTGCTGACCGTCACCGACCTCACGGAGACCATGCGGGCGCGCCAGATCAGGCATGATTTCATCGCCAACATCGGCCACGAATTGCGCACGCCGGTGACAGCCGTCGAGTTGATCGGATCGGCGCTGGACGCGGGGGCGGAGGACCCGGAGACGGTGCGCCACTTCTCGCGCCGGCTGACCCAGGAGTCGCACCGCCTGGCCCGCCTGACCGAGGACATGATGGCGCTCGCCAAGGCCCAGGACCAGGACTCGAGCCGCTTTGACGAGGTGAATGTGCTCGACGTGCTGCGGGATGCCGCCGCACGGCATCGTACAACTGGTGAGGAGGCTGGAATCGAGGTCGCCATCCAGGCCGACCCGACGCTGACGGTCTTCGGGGACAAAGACGCCCTGGTGACCGCCCTCGACAACCTGGTGGCCAACGCCATCGCCTATTCGCCGCCTGGCAGCGAAGTCCGCGTGACGGGCAGGACACAAGACGGCGAGGTCGTGATGGCGGTGGCGGATCAGGGGATCGGGATCGAGACGACCGATCAAGAGCGGGTCTTCGAACGTTTCTACCGGACCGACCGGGCGCGATCGCGGCGCACCGGCGGCACCGGGCTGGGGCTCGCGATAGTGCGCAACACCGTCTGGGGGCATGGCGGTAGAGTGACAGTCCAATCCGAGGTCGGCCGGGGTTCAACCTTCTCCGTGTGGCTGCCGCGGCGCACCCTGGGAGAGAGCGGATGACCGATCTGTTGCTGGTCGAGGACGACGAGACCCAACGCGAGGCCTTGGCCTTCCTGCTCGGGCGGGAGGGCTACGAGGTGCGCGCCGCCGCCGATGGCGCTGCCGCCGTGGCCGAGTTCAGAGCCCGCGAGCCGGAGCTGGTGCTGCTCGACCTGATGATCCCGTCGGTGCCCGGCACGGAGGTCTGCCGCCGCATCCGGCTCACCAGCGACGTGCCGATCATCATGCTGACGGCCAAGACCGACGAGGCCGACATTGTGCTGGGCCTCGAGTTGGGCGCCGACGATTACGTCACGAAGCCCTATTCGACCCTGGAACTGCTGGCCCGTTGCCGCCGGGCTTTGCGCCGCCACCGGGCTGTTGCCGGTCCGGTTGGAGGGGTGTCCGATGCCGCCCAGTCGGTCATCGAGGTCAGCGGGGTCCGGCTGGACTCGGACAGGCACCGCGTCTGGGTCGAGGGCCAGGAGGTGAACCTCCCGTTGCGGGAGTTCTCCTTGCTGGAAGAGTTGATGACCCACGCCGGTCGGGTGCTGACGCGGTCCCAGTTGTTGGAGCGCGTCTGGGGGGCTGATTTCTACGGCGACACGAAAACCCTCGACGTGCACGTCCGCCGCGTCCGCTCGCGGATCGAGGCCGACCCGACCAACCCGGCCCGGCTGGTGACCTTGCGCGGGCTGGGATACCGGTTCGAAGAGCTGGACTAATGTCCTGACGTGACCGTGACCGTGATTGGGGCCGTGGCCGTGATTGGGGCCGGGCCTCGATCACGGCTCGCTGGCCGGGAGCGCGGCCTGTGGCGTGGGCGGGAGCGTGGTCTGTGGCGTGGGCTTTACATTTGACCAGCTGATGACGGCGACGCGCTGGCCAGCCAGAACCGTATTAGCGTGACCGGATGACCGTCCGCGACCGCTCGGGCCGGCCGCTCCCATGAGCGCGTCCTGGGGCTTCACCACCCGCCAATTGCATGCCGCCGCCACGCCGGAACCTGTCACCGGCGCCTTGGCCCCGCCGATCTTCCAGACCACGGCCTACGCCTTCCCCGATCCCGATTCCGCTGCGGCCAGATTCGACGGTCGCGAGGCCGGGTTCACCTATTCGCGGTTGAACAACCCGACCGTCCTGGCCCTGGAGGAGCGGGTGGCGGCGCTGGAGGGCGGCGCCAGCGCGGTGGCTGTGGCTTCCGGCCAGGCCGCTGTCGCCTACGCGTTGGCCACCCTGGCCGGGCAGGGGGACCATATCGTGGCCTCTTCGGCTCTGTACGGCGGCACCCGCACGTTGCTGAGCGAGGGCTTCGCCCGGCGCGGCACCGAGGTCGGTTTCGTGGCTGGCGATGCCGCCCCCGACGCCTGGGCGGCGGCCATCGGGCCCAAGACCAAGGCGCTGTTCGTGGAATCGATCGCCAATCCAGGCGGTCAGATCGCGGACCTCGCGGCCCTGGCCCATGTGGCTCACGGCGCCGGCCTGCCGTTGGTGGTGGACAACACGGTGGCGACCCCGTATGTCACCCGTCCCATCGAATGGGGCGCGGACGTGGTGGTCCATTCGGCCTCCAAGTACCTGTCCGGTCACGGCACGGTCATAGCCGGTGTGATCGTGGACGCGGGGGCCTTCGATTTCGGGCTGGCGACGCAGCGGTTCGCGGATTTCAACCGGCCCGTGGTCGGCTTCGATGATTTGGTCCTGGCTCGCGATTTCGGCGCTGGCGGAGGGCGTGGCCGGGCCGGGGTGAACGAGTCCTACATCGTCAAGGTCCGGCTCGAGCAGTTGCATGACTTCGGCGCCTGCCTGGCGCCGTTCAACGCCTTCTTGACCATCCAAGGCCTGGAGACCCTGTCATTGCGGATGGATCGCCACCTGTCCAATGCGCAGGCCGTGGCCGAGTTCCTGGTTCAGCGGCGCAGTGGCGGGATTGGGGCCGACGTGGGGACTGGCGCAGAACCCAGCGCAGCGACCGGCCCGGCGACTGGCGCAGCGACCGGTGCGGCCTCAGGCGCGGCGTCTGGTGCGGTGCCCGGCGAGGAGGCCGACCCGGCGGCCGTCACGACCGTGACCTATTCCGGGCTGCCGACTTCCCCCTTCCACGAACTGGCTCGCCGGTACGCGCCCAAGGGTCCCGGCGGCATCGTCGCCTTCGATCTGGCGGGAGGCGAACCGGCGGCACGGGCTTTCGTCGGCGGTCTGCGGCTGCACTCGCATGTGGCGAACATCGGGGACGTGCGGTCGCTGGCGATCCACCCTGGCTCGACAACCCACGGGCAGATCTCGCCGCAGAGCCAACGGGAGGCCGGAGTGAGGCCGGGCACGGTCCGGCTGTCCGTCGGGATCGAGGACGTCGAGGACATCCTGGAAGACCTCGAATTGGGGTTCGCCGCTGCTCGGAGGCTCGCGTGACATGGGCTCAGTACTGGATGTCGAAGGAATGTCGGTGGGCCAGACGCAGCGGGTCGGCGACGGCTGGCTGACGGGGGTGACCGTGGTCATCCCGCCGCGCGGCTCGGTGACCATGGCCGATGTCGCTGGAGCCGTCCCCGCGACCCGCGAGGTGTCCGGCCTGCGCCCCGGAGGTGGCGCCGTGTCCGCCGACGCCATCGCATTGACCGGTGGGAGCTCCTATGGGCTGATCGCCTGTCACGGGGTGATGCGCCACCTCGCTGAGCAGGGGCGCGGCTACCGGGTGGGGCCTGGCCCGCGCGAGGTGGTGCCCATCGTGGCCGGGGCGGCCATCTACGACCTGGGGCGTGGCGGCGATTTCGGCGCGTTTCCGACCGAACAGATGGGGTACAGTGCCGCCGCCTCGGCAGCGCTCGCCACCGAGGTCGCGTCCGGGAACGTGGGCGCCGGGACGGGGGCGACGCTTGACAACGAGACTCGCAAAGGCGGCACCGGCAACGCTTCGGTCAGAGTCGAGGTCGAGGGCCAAGCCGTCCGGGTCGCGGCGCTGGCGGTGGTCAACGCCTTCGGTGTGCCGATTGGGCGGTCGCGCGATCCGCTGGCGTTCGCGGCTTTGGGCGGTCCGCGCCGCCGGGCCGGATATCCGCCGCTCAACACTGTCCTGGCGGTGGTCGCCGTGGACGCGGCGGTCGAAGCGGGGGACTTGGCCAGGGCCGCGCGGGCCGGGCAGGACGGGATCGCCCGCGCCATCGATCCGGCGCACACCTTGGCCGACGGCGACACCGTGTTCGCTGTCTCAACCGGGGCGGTGGCCCCGCCAGGACCGGCCTGGGAGCGGGACTCCGTGATCGACCTGCAAGCCACGGCCGCGCGCGTGGTCGAAGCCGCCATCCGGGACGCCATCATCTCCGCCGAGCCCGTCCGCACCCCGCGCCTGTTCTTGCCGCGCTGGCCCGCCTGAGTTCGAGTTCATCACCGCGATCCTCCGGGCGGCTCTGGCGGAGGTCCCGGCCTTGGTTTGAGTCTTTCGGTTGCACGATGCCGCCGTCCCGGCCGGTTCCGTTCACATGGTTCGCCCGTGGTTGGTTGGGCGTCAACCGAACGGTGGCCAGACGCCGCAGTGGTCGGCGTCATGGGTCCGCCGACGCGGACGCTGCGACTGCCCCTTGATCGAGTCCGCTATTCTCCATGGTCCTCGGCATCGAGTCCGGGGTTTTGCGTCCTGGAGTTCGTCGAGTCCGCTATTCTCCATGGTCCTCGGCATCGAGTCCGGGGTTTTGCGTGCGGCTCTACCCGCGCCCAAAGCGCTGACCAGGCAGAACGGAAACCGGCCAGATGCGAAACCCCGGACTCGATGAGCGATGGCATGGGAAACAGCGGGCTCGATGACTCGGAGCGTGCGAAAGCCCGGACCCGGCGATCGATGGCATGGGAAGCAGCCGACCGTCCCGCGTCGTGGCTCCGTGATGCGGGATGGCCGACTCTCGGGGCAGGGGTCAGCCGCCCTGTTCCGACGAACTGCGTTCCGGTGAGCTTTGCCTCCGTGACCTGCGTCGATCACGGAAAGGGAACTGTCCCCTTTCCGTGATCGGAACAGCCGTCCAGCTTGTTTCGCTCCTCCGCGATGGGAGAAAGGGCCGCGAACTCGGACTTCTTGACCAGCGGCTACGGGTGCTCTCAGAGCGGGGTCCCGATCTGTGTCCCGATCCAGGGTTCGGCGCGCGAGGGGCGTCCGGCCCGGAGGTACCTTGGGCTCTTTTACATTGACTCAGAATGTGGCTGGGGGATGACCGGGCCCGCGCGGCCGTGCTAACTTGCCGTTCGTGAGCAATCAACCGCCGACTTTGAGCCCGCGCCCGACGCGCGGCCAGTCGGCGTCGCGGGCGCGAATGTGTCCGCTCTCGTGCCGTTGATCGCTCGTCCCGCATAACCGGGCCTCAGCTCGCGGCCAGCCCAGGCGAACCAATAGCCCATCTGTCGCGGCCGCATGCCGCGCCCAATCCGAACAAGGATTTCCCATGACGCTCCTCGAATCGAGCGACGAGTTCACCCTCATCGCAGAAGAAGCCGTCGATCTGGGGATCGACGAACCGGCGAGCCCGGTTCAGCGCCTCGATTTGGCCGGGCTCTCGGCTCTGGCTTGGGGCGACGCGCCCGCGTCCGTGGTGCTGATCCATGGTGCTGGACTGAATGCCCACACTTGGGACTCCACGGCGCTCATCTGGGGCGAGCCCGCATTGGCCCTGGACCTCCCCGGCCACGGCGATTCGCCCTGGCGGCCCGATGCCGACTATTCGCCCCAGACCATCGCGCCAGCGGTCGCTGCGGCCATCATCGAGGGAGTGGACGCCGGCGCGCTGGCCCCGCAGTTGACGGTGGTGGGCCATTCGCTCGGCGGCCTGGCCGCGCTCCAAGCCGCCGATCGGCTTGGCTCCATTCTGGCCGCACTCGTGCTGGTGGACATCCTGCCTCTCGCCGGAGAACCAGCCAGACAGGTCACAAGCTTCTTGAACGGCCCAAGGGACTTCGAATCGGTCGAGGCGATCGTGGCAAGGGCCGAAGCTTTCGGCTTCGGTGGCGGTCAGGCGGCCGGGCCTGTCGAGAGGCGACGCCTGGAAAGAGCCGTCCGCCTGGGCACCAAGCAGAACACGACCGGCCGGGTCGCCTGGAAACACCACCTTGGCGTGCTCGGGGGGAAAGGCGTCGATCCGGGCAGCCTCGAAGCGGGATGGGATCTGATAGCCCGCTTGAGGGCGCCGTTGGCGCTGATTCACGCGGAGCGGGGGATTGTGGGCACGGAGGCATTGGACCGCTTGGCGGCTGAAGTCCCCTCGGCCCAAGTCCGGACCATCGACTCCGGCCACAACCCCCAGGAGGACGCGCCGTTCGCGCTGGCTGGGCTCTTGGCCGACTTGGCGGCCTTGCCAGACCTGGCCGATTCGCCAGGCGTGTCCGGCCCGTCCGGTCGAGCAAGGCCAGTTGGTCCGTCAGGCTCAGCCGACCTGCCCATCCCGTCAGAGCCGCCCGAGCCGACCGGCACGCCCGGCTTGTCCGACCTGCCCGATCAACCCGACCCGTCACAGCCGCCTGAGCCGACCATCCAGTCACGGCCGCCTGAGGCGACCGGCACCATCGGCCACCCACAGGACATCTCCCACCACACCACTTCGGCGCCCTGAGCGCCACGAAAGGCAACACCATGTCGAACGAAACACCCGCGTCGAACGAGGCGCCCGCACCGGACGAGTCAGTCGACCCGACACTGTCCGCGAACCGTGCCCGCAAGCCGAAACGCGGCTGGTGGCTGGTGGCGGCGGTGGCCGTGGTGGTCGTCGCAGCCGGTGGCTACGGCATCGCCCAAGCTGTTGGCGCCAAGGACAGCGACAAGAACGGCGCGCAGGACAACGCCAAGGGGTCCACGAGCGACGGCCAAACGGCCCCGACCGACCAGGTCACGCTGACGGTCGGCTTGGCCCTGGAACCGACCAACCTCAATATCCGCACCACGGCCGGAGCCGCCCTGGACCAAGCGCTGATCGACAACGTGTACCAGGGCCTGGTCTCACGCGACCCGACCGAGGACATAGTGCCGTCCCTGGCCACCGACTGGACGGTCTCCGAGGACGCCCTGACCTACACCTTCAACTTGGCCGCCGGCGCCAAGTTCTCCAACGGCCACGTCCTCGATTCGGCGGACGTGGTCTGGTCGATCGAAGACCTGGTGGCGAACGGCCACGTCGGTTCCGAGTACCTTGGTGCGCTCCAAGCCATCGAAGCGCCCGATCCGGCGACCGTCGTCATCACGCTCGATCAGCCCTATCCGGACCTGCTTTGGGCGCTGTCCGGTAGGGCCGGATTGGTTCTGGACCAGGAGGCTGACAACGACCTCGACTCGACAGCCATCGGTTCGGGGCCGTTCGAGTTCGAGCAGTGGCGCCAGGGCGATTCCATCACCCTGGTCCGCGATGATGACTACTGGGGCGAGACAGCCCCTCTGAAGTCGGTCGTGTTCCGCTACTTGACCGACTACAACGCGGCCGTCAACGCCTTCAACGCTGGCGACGTCGATGTGCTGGCGCCGCTCAGCACGGACCTGCGCGAACAGATCAAGATCCCCGGAGCCGAGATAGTCGAGGCCGACGCCTCGGACAAGTTCGTGCTGGCGTTCAACAACGCCCAGGCGCCGTTGGACGATTTGAGGGTCCGTCAAGCTATCCGGTACGCGCTCGACCACCCGGCCATCATCACGGCCCGTGGCTCCGTCGACAAAGAACTGGGCGGGCCGATCCCGCCGCTCGACCCCGGCCACGAGGACTTGACCGGCCTGTATCCGCATGACGTGGACAAGGCGAAGGAGTTGTTGGCCGAGGCGGGCTACGCGGACGGCCTGAAACTGACGCTGACCATCCCCGCTTTCTACGAGTCGGTGCTGCCGGACACGGTCGTGTCCCAGCTGGCCCAGGCCGGGATCGACGTCACCGTCGAGGCGGTCGAGTTCTCGGCCTGGCTGGAGGACGTGTACACCAACAAGGACTACCAGTTGTCGATAGTCGATCACGCCGAATCGCATGACTTCGGCAATTGGGCCAACCCCGACTCCTATTTCGGCTACGACAACGCCGAGGTGCAGGCCCTGTACGCGAAGTCCCAGGTGGCGACTTCGACCGCGGAGGCGGAAAAGGCTTTGTCCGATGCCGCTCGCATAGTTTCCGAGGAGGCCGCGGCCGACTGGCTGGTCAACTTCCGACAGCTAGTCGCCTTGCGTCCCGGGATCGAGGGTTTCCCGCCCGCCCAGATCAACAACCGGCTGAACCTCGGCCAGGTGGTCGCCAGCCCGGTCGGAAGCTGACCCGATGGTTCTATACGCTCTGCGCCGCGTCGCCCTGTTCGTCCTGGGGTTGGCGGTCACCACGGTCCTCGTGTTCGTGGTGCTGCGAGTCCTGCCGGGCGACGCGGCGCAGGTGATGGCGGGTCTGAAAGGGTCGCCGGAGCGGGTCGCCCAACTGCGGGCGGAGTACGGCATGGACCGGCCCTTGGTCGCCCAGTACTGGGACTGGATCAGTGGCTTGTTGAAAGGCGAACTGGGGAACTCACTCGTGACCGGCGTCCCGATCAGCGGCCAGATCGCGTCCAAGCTGGCGGTCACTCTGCCGCTGGCGGGGATCAGTCTGCTGGTGGCGGTCGCCATCGGATTGCCCGCCGGGATCGTGGCGGCTCTGCGCTTCGAGCGCCGCAGCGGCCAGGCCCTGTCGGCCCTCGCCCAGGCCGCTGCCGCCGTGCCGGTGGTGTGGGCCGGATTGATGCTGATCGCATTGCTGGGCAAGGGAGTTGGCCTCTGGCCGCTGGCGCCCAGCCAAGGCTTCCCATTGGAAGGCTGGTCCGAGCCGGGGCGGGCGCTGGCCGCGTTGGTGCTCCCAGCCCTTGCGGTCGGCATCGTCGAAGGGGCTGTGATACTGCGGTTCGTGCGCTCGGCCCTGCTCGACGCGACGAGTCAGGATCACGTCCGCACCGGGGCCGCGCTCGGTTTGACGAAATCCGCCGCGCTGGTCAAGCGGGGCCTGCCGGGGGCTTCGGCGGCGATTTTGTCGGTGATCGGGCTCCAGGCGGCGGGACTGGTTGTCGGCGTGGTGATCGTGGAGGCGCTGTTCGCCCTGCCCGGGCTGGGCTCCATGCTCGTGACCGACGTGGGAAACCGGGACCTGGTCAAGGTCCAATCGACCATGGTGGTGCTGGTCGGCTTGGTGCTGTGCCTGGGCCTGGTCGTGGACCTGGCGACGCGACTGGTCGATCCGCGTCAACGGAGGGCGGTGGCATGAGCACTGTGAGCGCTGTGGCTACCGGGAGCGCTGGGAGCGCTGTGACTACCGGGGGCACCATGAGCACCGCAAAGGCGCTGTGGCGCGACCCGACTGGTCGCTTCGCCGTGGTCGTGGTGGTGGCGGTCGTGCTGGTGGCGGCCGTCTCCCTGGTGTGGCTGCCCTATCCGCTGCTCCAAGCCGATTCGTCCCAGCGCTGGTCCGGCTCGAGTCTGGCCCATCCGTTGGGAACCGATCAGATCGGCCGCGACAACCTTAGCTGGCTGATGGCTGGCGCCCGCACGGCGGTCGTCGTCGCGGTCGGATCGACGCTGGTGGCAGGGCTGATCGGACTGCCGTTGGGGGCAGCCGTGGCGCTCGCCCGCACCCGGCTGAGCGAGGTCCTGATAGTGCTGGTCGATGTCTTGATCGCATTCCCGACCCTGATGGTGGCGATGGCCTTGGCGGCATCGTTGGGCGCTTCGCTGGCGACCGTGGTGGTGGCGGTCGGCTCGGCCCAGGCGGTCAGGATCGCGCGAGTGGTCCGCCCAGAGATCGTGCGCGTGGCAGGCTCGGATTTCGTGCTCGCGGCCAAGGCGGCGGGGACCCGTCCGCTGGCGCGGTTCGGACGCCACGTCCTGCCGAACACCGCCCCGGTCATGCTGGTGCAGTTGTCCATGACCGCCGCAGTGGCCATCCTGGCCGAGGCCGGGCTGACCTTCCTGGGCTACGGCGCCGCCTCCGGCACGCCGTCCTGGGGACGGTCGTTGGCGCAGTCGCAAGGGTTGATCGGGGTGGAGCCGCTGGCCGTCCTCTGGCCCGGTCTGACCATTGCCGTGGTGGTCCTGGCCCTGAACCTGCTCGGCGACGTGTTGCGCCAGGTCGGCGACCCGCGCCTGGGATCGCCCCGGCAGCCTGCATCGAACGGACCAACGGTGCCCGATCCCCGGGGTCCCCGCGAAAGGTCCGGCCGAAGAGCGGAGCGGGCCGGAGGTTTCGTGGGGTGGGGTGCCGTCGGGTTGGGTCCGGTTGTCGGCTCGGTTACGCGGGGCCCGGGTCGGAGCCGCCGCCTCGAACTCGAACCGGTGGGGAGGTGATCGCCGGTGGCGCTGGAAGTGCATGACCTGGTGGTCGAGTTCCCCGGTAAGAGGGTGGTGGACCGGGTCAGCTTCACGGTTGCGGACGGCTCACGCCTGGCGTTGATCGGCGAATCCGGCTCCGGCAAGTCGATGATCACTCTGGCGATCCTGGGATTGACGCCGCCGGGGGCCCGCGTCAGCGGGTCGGTCACATGGAACGGCCGGGAACTCGTCGGGCTGCGGGAACGGGAGTTGGCGCGAATCCGGGGACGCGGCATCGGGATCGTGTTCCAAGATCCGGCGACGGCGCTCGACCCGGTGCGCACCATCGGCCGCCAAGTGGCCGATTCCCTGCGGAACCACTACCACCTGCCGAGGGCGGAGCAGCGGCGCCGGGTGGCCGCGATGCTGGAACGGGTGCGCCTCGAACCGCCTGGCGAGTTCTGGCGGCGGTACCCGCACCAGCTATCCGGCGGCCAACGCCAACGGGTGGCCATCGCGCAGGCGCTCATCGCCGGGCCGCGCCTGATCATCGCGGACGAGCCGACCACCGCCCTCGACGTGACGGTGCAGGGCGAGGTCTTGAAGGTGTTCAACCAGCTGGTCGATGAGATGGGCTCGTCTCTGCTGTTCGTCACGCACGACATCTCCTTGCTGGGGCTGGTGGCCTCCCAGGCGGTGGTGATGAGCGAGGGCCAGACGGTCGAGCGGGGATCGGTGGCCGAACTCATCGCCAGCCCCGGCCACCCGGTGACCCAGAAACTAATCGAAGCTGCGGCCGCCACCGCTTGGCGCGAGGAGGTGATGGCATGACCGCTGGAGCGATCCTGGCCGAAGCGCGCGGTGTGAGCCGCGACTTCCCCTTGCCGCGCCGCAGAGTTTGGGGCCGGGTGCCCGTCAAACACGCGGTGATCGATGCTGACCTGGCCATTCACGCTGGTCAGAGCACTGCCATCGTGGGAGAATCGGGCTCCGGCAAGTCGACCCTGATACGCCTCCTGCTGGGACTGGACCGGCCCACGTCCGGCTCCGTCTGGTTCGACGGCCACCTGGTTGACGCGGCCCGAGAGAAGGACAGCCGCTGGATCAGGCGCCACACCGGGATAGTGCTGCAAGACCCCTACGCGTCGCTCGACCCGCGCTGGACTATCGGCGCGATCGTGGCCGAGCCGTTGCGGGCGTTGCGGATCGGCGGCGACCAGCGTGCTCAGGTCGAAGCCGTGCTGGAACGAGTCGGGCTGCACAGCTGGCGGGCGCGGCAATACCCGCACGAGTTGTCGGGAGGCCAACGTCAACGGGTGGCCCTGGCGCGCGGCATCGTGCACCGGCCACGTCTGCTGGTCGGCGACGAACCGTTGAGCGCCCTGGACGTGACGATCCGCGCCCAGATCCTGGACCTGCTGACAAGCCTGGCCCGCGAGGACGGCATGACAGTGGTCCTGGTCTCGCACGACCTGGGTCTGGTGCGCCACTTCGCGGAACGCGTCTGGGTGATGCATCAGGGCCGGATAGTCGAACACGGTCCGGCGGATCAGGTCCTGGGCGCTCCCACCCATCCGTACACCAGGTCCCTGGCGGCGGCGGTGCCCCGACTGCCACCCCACGGGATGTCTCCCCGCGCTCCGCAGCGGGAAGACCTCCCGCGGGGGCCCCGGCTGGCACCCCACGGGATCTTTTCCTCCGCTCCGCTCCCGGACGACGCGCCGGGGATGCCGTTCGTCGCGACTGCTGGGACGGCATCGTCCATCTGAATCCCTGCCCAAAACCACCTGTAACGAAAGGAACACACCATGGCATTCGTACCGTTAGTCACACGCCAAGACCTGAGCGAGGAGGGACGCGAGCGCTGGGACGCGGAGGTGGCCCGTTCCGGGGCCGACCCGACGCACATGAAACGCGCCCTGCTGAACCACTTGCCGTCCTACGACGCCCTGATGAACTGGTATCCGCTGTACGGCGAGGTCGAACGGCTGGTGGGCGCGCGCGGAGCGGTGGTCTATTCGTTCGCCATCTCGACCCAGAACGAGTGTTTGCTCTGCACCACCTATTTCCGGCGCGCCTTGAAACAGCGCGGCGAGGACATCAACGGCCTGGACCTGACCGATGTCGAAGAGGATCTGGCGGCCTTCGGCCGTTCGGTCGCCCGCGACCACCGGCCAGACCCGGAACTGGCGCGGCGGTTGATCGAACGGTACGGGAGCGAGGGCGTGACCGCGCTGATCGGCTTCGGCATCCTGATGATCGGGAACAACATTGTCAATTCGTTCCTCGACGTGGAATTGGATCCCGGTCTGAGGGACCTGGCCGACGAACTGGCGGCTCAGGCCGCCGCTGAATTGGCCGGCGCCGAAGCCGCCGCTGGCGCCGAAGCCGCCGGCGGTGCCGCGTGACGGCGCCGAAGCACCCCTCGGCCGGGCTGACGCCAGCCGGGACCGAGCGGGCGGCTGCCGCCAGGGACCACCTGTGGGGCCATTTCACCGACCAGTCCGCGTGGGCTGACGGCTCCGTCCCGACGGTGGTCAGGGCTGAGGGCCACTACTTCTGGGACTCGGCGGGCCGGAAGCTGTTCGACGGCCTGTCGGGGCTGTTCGTGGTCCAAGTGGGTCACGGTCGTGAGGAACTGGCCCAGGCGGCCGCGCGACAGATAGGCCAGCTCGACTTCTTCCCGGTCTGGGGCTACGCCCACCCGCCAGCCATCGACTTGGCCGAACGCTTGTCCGCATTAGCGCCAAGTGAGCTCAATCATGTCTTCTTCACGACCGGCGGCGGGGAAGCTGTCGAAACGGCCTGGAAGCTGGCCAAGCAGTACTGGGCGGAGGTCGGCCGCCCGGCCAAGCGGAAGGTCCTGTCGCGGTCCGGGGCCTATCACGGCACCACCCATGGCGCCCTCTCGCTCACCCGGATCGCGCCCTACCAGGAGCCCTACCTGCCGTTGGTGGAAGGCGCGGCGCAAGTCCCGAACACCAACCTGTACCGGGCCGAGGAGCGGTTCTGGGATGATCCGGCTGCCTTCGGTCGTTGGGCGGCCCAGGGCTTGGAGGATCAGATCGTGGCCGAGGGGCCCGAGACGGTGGCGGCTTTCTTCGTCGAGCCGGTCCAGAACTCCGGTGGCTGCTTCGTGCCGCCGCCGGAGTACTTTGAGCGGGTTCGGGAAATCTGCGACCGTCACGACGTGCTCTTGGTGTCCGACGAGGTGATCTGCGCCTACGGCCGCACGGGCGGTTGGTTCGCCTCGGCGGACCTCGGCTACGTGCCGGACATCATCACCTCCTCCAAGGGCTTGACCTCGGGATACGTGCCGTTGGGGGCGGTGATCGCGTCCGATCGGGTGTACGAGCCGTTCGCCCGGCCGGGAACCTGCTTCAGGCACGGCTTCACCTTCGGCGGGCATCCGGTGGCGGCGGCCGTGGCCCTGGCCAACCTCGACATTTTGGAACGGGAAGGCCTGATCGACCGGGTGCGCGAACACTCAGGGCGTTTCCGAGCCGCCCTCGAATCGCTGAAGGACAATCCGGTGGTCGGCGATGTGCGGGGGGCGGGGTATTTCTTCGGCATCGAGTTGACCCGCGACCGCTCGACGCGCGCCCGCTTCACCGACGCCGAGGCCGACCGCATCCGCGCCTACCTCAATCCCGCCCTCTACCAGGCCGGACTCTACTGCCGGGCGGATGATCGGGGTGACGTGGTGCTGCAACTGGCCCCGCCGCTGACCGCCGGCCCGGCCGAGTTCGACCTCATCACCGGGATTCTGCGGGAGGTTCTGGCCGAGGTCCCCGCCTTGGTTTGAGTCTTTCAGTTGCACGATGCCGCCGCCCCGGCCGGTTACGTCCACAAAGTCCGCCCAGACTCGGTCGGCCGTCAACCAAATGGTGGCCAGACGCCGTATTGGTCGGCGTCCTGGTGCGGACGGCGCGGTCGGCGCGGTCGGCGCGGTCGGCGCGGTCGG
>JAISCU010000331.1 GCA_031265345.1 Bifidobacteriaceae bacterium | reverse complement strand
CGGCCTGAGCAAGCTGTGGGCCGCGGTTCGGTGGACGTCATTCGTCCTCGTCGATCATCCGTGCCACTTGAGCGGCGGTGATGGGGCGGCCGATCCGGGTCGTCGGGAAGCCCGAGGCCGGGTCGCGGATGACGGTTTCGCGGGCGTCGGCCAAGGCGTCGCCGCCAGCGGCGGTCTCGCGTTCGATGAACCCGGCCATGCCGAGGGACGTGAGGGCCAATCGGCCTCGCTCCGGGACGTAAACCAGTCCCTTCTCGATCAGCGAGCGCCTGGCTGGACCAAGGCTGGAGACGGGTTTGCCCCGCCGCGCGGCCAGCGAGGTCACCGTGCTGGGTTCGGGGGAGCTGGCCGCGATCAAGCGCAAGATGGCTCGTTCGGCCTTGGTCGCACGGTCCCAACGTGCCCGGAAGAAGCCATCGAGTCCGCGATAGCCGACCTGTATCGCGGTCTCGGCATCGGCCTCGGTGATCCGATCGTCAGTGCCCTGGAGCCACGCCTGATAGCCGAAGGACTGCAGGAAGAACGGGTATCCTCGCGCCTCGGAAACGATGAGGCCTGCGGCCGCGGGCTCGAAACGCACCCCCAAGCGACGGGCGGGCTCGGTCAGGGCGGCCGCGGACTGGTCGTCGGTCAAACGGTCGATCGTCCAATAGGCGTAACGCTCGGTGTAGGAACGCACTGCTGCCAACCGCCGGGGCAAGCCAGGCAGGCCGGCTCCGATCAGGTAGAAAGGCCACCCACGCTGGCTGGCAGCGTGCTGGACCGCTACTAAGGCCGAGGTCACGTCATCGTCGAAGTCCTGCATCTCATCGATGAACAGGGCCAGGCCGCTCTTGTCTTTGGTCAGACCGGCCGACAGCGCCTCGACAACGGCGAAGAGCTCCCCTTCGAAATCGAATGCGACTGGTGAGTGGGTCCTGGTTGACATCGACACACCGCCACCGGTCAGCCCGAGGCTGATCGAGAAAGACTCGATAGCCGCCACCGCCGCCGAGAATCGCGTGCCGCGCCCGCCTTCCCGCTTGACTTGCCGCGAGACAGTCTCCAGTTCGCGGGTGAGTCGAACCAATGAACTGTCGCCAGACTTCGGGCCCGGTTCCGCTTCAATCGACATTGTGAGCCATTTCGATTCCGCAGCGCGCTCGCGGAAAGACTGCAAGAGCACAGTTTTGCCGACCCCGCGTAGCCCGGTGAGCATGATCGGACTGGAGGTCAGCCCGTTGGCGGCCCGACCCAGCAGGGTGTCAAAAGCGCTCGACTCGTCTCTGCGGCCGGCCAGTTCTGGCGGTGCCAGGCCGGGGCCTGGGCTGTACGGGTTCTTGAGAGCGTCCATCCCCGAATCCTCCGTCTGGTGATCGTGCGCCGAGGCGCAAAGCTAAAGAATGCTAATTAATGCTAGCGAATTTCTTAGCTTCGTTTAGCATTTCTTAGCGTTCGTGGCCTCCGATCCTGCGACTCATTCCGAGAAATACCCGCTGGCTAGGCTAGACCTCCTGCGCGCGACTATCGAAGAGTCAATGTGCACTGAGGGTATACAGCGAGTGTATAATCGTAGTCATGAGCGTTTCGATGGCGATGCTGGCACTCCTGGATGGCGGGCCCTCGCATGGGTGGGCGCTGAAACAGCGCTACGACCAGTTGCTCGGCCAGGGGCGCGAGCTTAAGTTCGGGCAGGTGTACGCGACCTTGGCCCGGCTCCAGCGCGACGGACTGGTCCAGGACGTTGGCTTCGCGCGCGGCGACGGGGCTGAGCGGCGCGTCTACGCCATCACCGAAAGGGGTGTCGAGGACTTCGACACCTGGCTCAGGACCCCGCACCTCCCCAGCGGGCGCCCAGCCGAATTGTTCACCAAAGTGGTCCTCGCGATCGAATCAGGCCGCCCGGCCGCCCAAGTCCTGATCGACCAGCAGCGCGTCTACCGGGAGCGTATGCGCCAGTTGACCGCCGCGCGCCACCAGGGCGACGCCATCGACCGCCTGGCTGGCGATTTCGAGATCGCCCACCTGGAAGCCGACCTGAAATGGATCGAACTGGCCGCCGCCCGCCTGAGCGCGCAGGAGCAGAAAGCAGGCGAAGAGCAGAAGGCGGCCCAGGGGCACAGAGTAGGGCAGGAGAGCAACGCCGAGCGGGAGCCGAAAGAAGGACAGTGAGATGACCTTCGAAGCCGCGCCGCCAGCCGAGCCCGACCGCGCGGACCCGATCGGACAAGGCCTTCGGCGCTCGCCAGACAAGCAGGGGCAGAACAGGGGCCTGTCTCCCGTTCTGCTGGCCGGAGCCGACCTGTGGCGCTCGTTCGGCAAGACCGAAGTCCTCAAGGGCGTGTCGATCACCATCGCGCCAGGCGAGATCGTGGCCCTGATGGGGCCGTCCGGCTCGGGCAAGTCGACCATCCTCCATCTCCTAGCAGGATTGCTGAAGCCGGATCGGGGCAGCGTCCTGATGGAGGGCCAACGCATCGACGAGTTGTCGGAGAAACGCCGCAGCGAGCTACGGCTCAAGCACTGTGGCCTGGTGTTCCAGTTCGGCGACCTGATCCCGGAGTTGACGTTGGGCGAGAACGTCGAACTGCCGCTGCGCTTGACCGGCGTCAAGGCGGGTCTGGCTCGCCGTCATGCCCGCGACTACCTGGGACGCTTGGGCGTCGCCGATCAAGCCGACCGGCTGGTCCAGGAGGTCTCCGGGGGTCAGGCACAGCGCGCGGCGGTCGCCCGGGCGTTGGTGCACAGCCCCAAGGTCATCCTGGCCGACGGGCCCACCGGTTCCCTCGACACCGTCACCGGCGAGTTGGTGCTGGAGGCCTTCGTGGCCGCCGCCCGCGACCAGGGCTCGGCCGTGCTCCTGGTCACGCACGAGCCGCGCGTGGCCGCCTGGGCCTCACGCGAGGTGCTGCTCTGGGACGGTCGCATCCTCGGCTCGTCTCCGCCCGCGATAGACCATATGCACGATGCCGTGCCAGCACCGGGCGCACCATGGCCAGCCTCGTAGGGGTCGGGTTCCGCTTCGTCAGGGCGGACGCGACGAGTCGCAAGCTCGGCATCATTATCGGCAACGCGGTGGCCTCGCTGCTGATCTCCGCCCTGGCGGCATTGCCGGACGCGTTGAGCCCAGGCGCTGCGGAGCTCGACCCCAGCGCTCGTGCGATCGTCGCCGTGGTCATTGCCTTCGTCGCTATCCCGGTGTCCATGCTGCTGGTGACCGTGGGCCGAGTCTCGGCGGCGAGTCGCGACCGGCGGCTGGCGGCCCTTCGGTTGCTGGGGCTGAGCCCGGCGCGGACCCTGGCCGTGGCCATGATCGAGAACACTGCCCTGGCGCTCACCGGCGCGGTGGCGGGCGTGACCTTCTTCGCCTTGCTCGCCCCAGCGGCATCGGCGGCGGTGAGAGCCGGGCCACGCTGGTTCGCGGGCTCCTGGGCCCTGTCGCTGCTCTGGCTGGCTGTTATCGCGGCGGCCGTGGGACTGCTCTCCGCGGCGGCGGCAGTAGCCCCCGCGCGGCGACTGCGCACCGAGCCGAAGGCCCTGCGCGAGGGCGGAACCCGAAACCGGCCCGGATGGTGGCGGCTCGGCGTGTTCGGGGTCGGGGCCGGATTGCTCATCTGGATCGGGACCGGGCCGCGCTATCTCAGCTATCAGGCCGACGCTGGCGTCACCGTCGGCGGCGTGGCGGCCGCCGTGGTCGGGCTGGCCTTGAGCGTCCCGCTATTGTCCGACCGCGCGGGCAGATGGTTGGCGCGAAGCCGACGAACCGTGCCGCTGATGGCGGGGCGTGGAATCTTGGCCGAGCCGTCCTCGGGCACCCGGTTGGTGCTTGGGCTGGGTGCCGCCGTGTTCCTGGCGGTGGCGGGCGCGGGGCAACTGTGGTCGATGGAGAACAGCGGGGCGATGGCGTGGGGACGCCGCGTGCTGGTCGACGGCCCCCAACTGATGCGGTTCTCTCCGGTCGGATCGGACCTGGCTCGCAGCTATAGCGAGGGCGATGACTCGCTCTCGCTCATCCCCGATTTCTGGGGCGAGACGCGGGACGAGTACAGCGTCCCGCGGGTGACCTCTGCTCAATTCCAAGGGCTGTCGGAGCTGGATGGGATAAGCACCGTTCTGGGGCACTGGACGTTCAGCGACCCTGCCGCCCCGTTCGATGGCTCGGTCTGTGATCCGGGGTCGGAGTTCTGCGGCAGCGAGGTCTTCGTCGGCACCTGCGCCGACCTGGTGGCCTTCAATCCCGCCGCCACCAACTGCAGCGACCAGGAAGTGCGCTGGATGGCGGCCGCGCCCCGTCCGGAGAGTCAGCACGATCCGCTTTCCCGGCCACGAACCGACACTGTGACCGTGCGGTTGGCCGACCCGGTTGACGGCGCTCGGATCGGCGACGGCGTCGAATTCGCGCTGTCCAACCAGGTCATCGGGTTCCCGCCCATCCCCCTTCGCGACGAAGGCAAGCCGTGGGAACCGTACGGTGAAGGCCTGTTCATCCCGGCGGGCTTGGCTTGGGATGCATTCGGGGCGCCGCCCGAGTTGTGGGCGTTGGCGGGCGGCGGGCTTCCGGTGGCGGATCGGTTGGCTGCCGCTGCTGAGTCACTGGAATTGGTCGGCGGGACCGAGAATCTGCGCTACTACCGCGAGGAGATGACGTTGCTGACGGGCTTCCGGCTCCTGTACGCCCTGGCCATCGTGGTGGCGGTGATCAACCTGGGGATCACTGGGATCGACCGGGCCAAGGAGCGGCGGAACACTCTGGCTCGGCAGATCGCCCTGGGCGTGCCCTTGCCAGTGCTGCGCCGAGCCTGGGTGTTGCAAGTTCTGGTGCCGCTCTTGGGTGCTGTGGCTTTGGGGATCGTGGGCGGGGGAGCGGCCCTGGTTCGGTACGGGCTGCCCGGCTGGCGAACCGGGGCGACCGAACTACCCTGGCCGCAACTCGGCACTGCGCTCGGCGCTACTGTGTTGGGCGCTGGCCTGGTGGTCGGTTTGACCGCGGCGTTGGCCCGGACGCGTTTGACTCCCCAGGCGCTGCGTCGCGAGTGATGCCCGCCCAGCCCTGCGGCCAGGCTGTGGTGCCGGACGGGCCGACCGCGCGGCATCGTCCAACTCTCTCGATGTCACCTGAACCTGTGGACGGGGATTGGCCTCGAACTCGGGGACAGACGGCTCACCGCAGCAACCAGAATCGGCACCGTTGAGCATGGAATGGGGACGGACCCGTTATCCACAGGGCCTGACCTGCGGGTCTGCCTGTGGAAAACGTCTCGGCGAGCATGGAAGGGTACCGTCCCCGCAACAGGCGTCCCGGCCCAGGCGCGAGCCCAGCGAATCGGAGTTGCTGGTTGTCCAGAATGTGATCGCGCTGGGGGTTTCGGATGTGGCATGGCACGCGCGTGCTTGTGTTGTACGGGCAACGAACGAGCCGTTCTCCCGGAGGCATGATGAAGTACAAGTTGGTTTCTTGGCTGGTCATCGCCGCAGGCGTGGTCGTGGTCGTGACGGGTGTCTTGGGGTGGACTGGGGCGCTTCGGCTCAATTCGGTGGTCGGCGTGCGAACCGATTGGTCGCTCTCCAGCCCCGAGCACTGGGAATCAGCCCAGACCCACGCCGGGCCGTTGGTCGTGGCCGCCGGAGCGGTGTATGTGGCCGCTGGCGCGTGGAACCTTCGGCTCGGACGGGCCGACACGCCGCTCGGTCGCCGCTGGTGGACGCTGCTCGGGGGACTTGTGCTGGGGACCGCCGTGCTGCTCATCACCACGTTTGTCCGATGATCGACGTTCGGCCCAGGGTGTGCCTCGCGTCTGGGTCTGCGGTCGGTCGGCGCCGGGTGTGGGGGTCTGGGGTCGGTGGGCCCTGGCAATCAGCCGTGGCAATCAGCACCGGCGATCAGCCCTGGCAATCAGCACTGAAAAGGAGAGAACTATGCCAGTCATCTTGACATTTGTGTTCCTTGGGGTCGTCTTCGTGGTGGTCGGGGGCCTTGGCTGGGCCAAGCGGCTCCGCCGCAACTCGCTGGTCGGGCTGCGAACTCCATCCACCATGGCCAGCGACGAGTCTTGGGCCCAGGCGAACTTCGTGGCCGGACGGTGGCTCACTGTCTCGGGCGTTGTGGTGCTACTTGGTGCCGTGGTGGCCTTTGTCGAGTGGATCGGCCGTGCCCCGGCCACCGGCCTCCAAGTGACGCTCTACGTTTCCGGCGTCCTCGCGGCTGTCGGCTCGGTCGGCGGGGTTGCCGCAGGCGTCATCGCCGCGCGCCGCAGTGTCAGGTCCGAAAAAGCGGCGCGCTGAGGGGGCACCGATAGCCGTTGCGGCAGGCTGCGCGCTCGGCCGAGCGCGCAGCCGGGCTTTGACCTCGACACGTTCCCAGGGCTAAAGGCATTGGGCGGGGCCGGATGCTCACAGGGTCTGAGATGCTCCAACGCCTACCGAGGCCGGCCGACCGGGCATATGAAGGCACCGTCCGCGCCCGGTCGGGCGTGTAGGGAGCGGACTTCTGTAATTCAGTAAATGCGGATAGGATCATGGGATGAGTGGGACCACACGGTTGACCGTGGACCTAGCGGATGATGACTATCAGCAACTCCGGATCGCTGCTGCCACCGCCGGCAAGGGAGTGACCATCTCGTCGGTGGTCCGCAGCCTGGTCCACGACTATCTGGAACGCCTGCAGGACGAGGCCGATCTGGCGATGGTCGAGGCGCGTCGAGATTCCCCCGTCATCAGCGGTAGCGAAGCTCGGCAGCGGTGGGCGGACTCAATCTTGGCGCGCCAATGAACCGGCACCGACCGCCGCTGCACGATGAATGGAAGCAAGATGCCCTCGCCGACATCGAGAGGCTCGCCCTTGAGGACCCGAGGCTGGCCGACGCTGCCTGGGCCGTCGTTGACGACGTTCTCGGCCATCACAAGACCGGAAAGGAGTTGGGAATCCGGAATCTCAGCGGTGATTTGACTGGCCTGCGGAGGGTGAAGTTCGATCTGCCTGGCCGAAGGTCTGAGCGTTGCAGACTGGTCTACCAAGTGACCGATGCCGAAAGCGTGTTGATAACGCCCTGTCCAAACCACTATCGGAGGGGCGCCGATGGTTGGCCCGGCCGGGGCGTTGATCCGAACGATTTGACGCCTCAGACTCTCTTCACCGCGAATGACGCCTGGCGACCGAACAATGGGGTCGAGGTGTCTTCGTGGCGTCGCTCCGGCCGCGGCGGTGGTCAAAACTGGCCTGGGAACGGGGTAAGGGCCGCTGTGTTGGCGGGGTAGCCGTCGGGTCACTTTGACCACCGGATGCACGATGCCGCTCCCTCGTCTGCTCGCTTTTGCCCTTGCCGGCCGGGTGGTCGGGTCAGGCGACCCGGACGGGTCGTGGACGAATCAATCCGGCGACGTCGGGCGGCTCGCTGTGAGGCCAATCCGACCACCTGACGGCCGGACCGAAAGGCGCCGTTTGTTGCGACGGAGGTTGAGCGCCATGCCGGAGCGCAAAGCGCCCACGCGGCAGCGCGGAATTCGATGATCCCACGGTCGCGATCCGGGCCGCACTGGCCGGAGTCCTCGAAGGCCGCGCTTCGGAGCCTCGGGGTATGCGGGGACTGGGGCGGCGGCATCGTCCACCCCCAAACCGGAATGCGTCCGGGGAGGCAGATTCGTCTCAAACTCAGGGACGGAAACCCGGCCACGGCGGCCAGATTCCTGGCCCTTGGGCACGAAACGGGGACGGACCCGTTATCCACAGGGTTTGAACTGCGCAAATGGCTGTGGAAAACCGCTGAGCGGGCACGAAATGGTACCGTCCCCGTGTTAGGGGGCCACCACCTCGTGGATGGCCAGGGTTTTCAACACCATGCCGACGTCGCCACCGTCGAGGTCGAAATCCTCCTCGTCGAAGTCGAAGTCCTCAGTCACGAAGAACATGCGGCCATCCTCGGTCACGATCGGACCCTGGGGACGGACCTCGCTGTTGGGGAGGTCCAAAGCCCATAGCTGGGCGGCGGCCGGGCCGGATTGCTCGGTCGGCTCGGCGGCGGCCCCGGCCGGATAAGCCGCCAGGCGATCGTCGCGGGTCAGGGCATAGACCGCATCGTGGCCGCAGGCCAACAAGCTGCCCTCCAGACCGTGCGCCAACACGGAGCCATCGACGCCGTCGATTAACATGAGAGGCTCCTCCCATTCGCGCTGGTCTCCTTGTGGGCCGTCGTCCCAGGACTGGTCCCTGTGGACCGCCAATGCGCCGTTCCCGGCGAGGCACATGTCCGAGATCCCGGCAGCCCCCTCCCCGAGCGGAGCGCGCCAGAGTGTCGCTCCGCTCGCCGGGTCGATGGTCAACACGTTCGAGCCGTCCTCCAGGTAGATACGACCGGCGCTGATCACGGCGGGATAGGCGTGGCCGTCGAACCGGGCGGCGCTTCCCCACAGGTCCTCGCCGTCCCGATCGACACGCATGATCTCCGCTCCCACGGCAACATCGGTCCCGGTCAGAGCGAATAGCATCCCAGCGCTGAACACGGGCACGGCGCGCCGATCCAGGGGACCTGTGAAACCGACGTTCTGGCCGGGCTGATTGGCGACATCGGGGAACAATGACACCAGATCGACCCTCAGTTCCAGGCGGGGCTTGGTCAAGAAATCCGGCGCGCGAAGGGCGTCCTGGGCGAATTCAGACTCATCGACCGGTGCCCGGCTCAGTGCCGGCGTGGGCTCCTGGCTCGTCTGGCCGGTGGCGGTCGCCTTGGCCGTCGGGGCATTGCCATCCTCGGGATCACCCGCCGGACGCAGCGCCGCCGCCCAAATCGCGCCGCCCGCGCCGAGCACCACTGCGGCGACGGCCGCAGTCAGCCAGACCGCCAAATGGGGTCTCCTTACGCCACCCCCGCTTCCGTTCGTGGCCGGTCGGCCGGTCGTTCCAATCTGGCGTGGGTCGAATGCCATGGTGGGGGCCTTTCGTTCGGGGGCCGCCAGACGTGGGGACGCCTGGTCCGGCGGAGGTCAGTCGGGGGGCACCAGGTCCGCCGCGACCAGTTCTATAGCTTCGGTGTCCGATGCCGCCAACACCAATTCGCGCGCCCGCCCAGCCGCCATCACATCGGCTTTGGCCGCCACCGCCGCTGCGGTCCAGCCCGCTGGGATCGCCACGGTCGCCTCCCGGATTTCGGTCCGCATCGAGACCTTGGCCTCCGACTTGGCCTTGCGCAGGGCTCCTAGCACGCCCCCGGCCACGGCCAGGATTTGAGGGTCGCCGGTGGCGGTCGAATCCGCGCGCAGCTCGCTGGCGGCGGGCCAGGCCTGGCGATGCACCGAATCGGCGTGCCACCAGGACCACACCTCTTCCGTCGCGAACGGCTGGAACGGAGCGAACAACCGCAGCAGCACCGACAGCGCGAGCCCCAGAGCGGTTCGGGCGGAGGCGGCCCCGTCCGGCCCCGCCCCGCCGTGGACGCGGGACTTGACCAGTTCGATGTAGTCGTCGCAGAAGGTCCAGAAGAAAGTCTCCGTCACTTCGAGGGCGCGGGTGTGGTCGTAGTTCTCCAGCGCCTCGGTGGCGGTGGCGATGACCTGCCCCAACGCGGCCAGCATCGACTGGTCCAGCGGGTCGGTCACCACGGCAGGGTCCAGCGTCAGCAGGTCGGGAGTAGTGCTCGACTGCGAACCAGAATTGGGGACTGTCCCCAACTCTGGTTCGGCGGGCTGCTCCGCCAGGAAGGACAGGGCGAACTTGGAGGCGTTTAGGATCTTGATGGCCAGGCGGCGCCCGACCTTCATTTGTCCTGGCTCGAAAGCCGCGTCCGTGCCGAGACGGGCCGAGGCGGCCCAATAGCGGACGGCATCGGACCCGTGTTGTTCCAACAGAGCCATCGGCGTGACCACGTTGCCCTTCGACTTGGACATCTTCTTGCGGTCCGGGTCGAGGATGAAACCGCTGATGGCGGCGTTGTAGAAGGGCAGGGAATGCTGCTCCAGATCGGCCCGGACCACGGCCGAGAAGAGCCAGGTGCGGATGATGTCCTGGGCCTGAGGGCGCAAGTCCATGGGGAACGTCGCCTCATACAACGAAGGATCGTCGCGCCAGTGCGTGGCGATCTGGGGGGTCAGCGAGGACGTGGCCCAGGTGTCCATGACATCAGGATCGCCGATGAAACCGCCCGGCTTGCCGCGCTGCTCAGGCTTGTAGCCGTTCGGCGTGTCGGAGGCCGGATCGACCGGCAGTTGGTCCTCGCCGGGGAGGATGGGGCGGTCATGGATCGGATGGCCGAACTGGTCCACCGGGTACCAGACCGGGAACGGCACGCCGAAGAAGCGTTGGCGCGAGATCAGCCAATCGGACGTCAGCCCCTCGACCCAGTTCTGGTAGCGGACCCGCATGAAGTCCGGATACCAAGTGAGCTCGTCGCCGCGTTCGAGCAGCTGCGCGCGCAGGGCCGTGTCGGTGCCGCCGTTGGAGAGGTACCACTGGCGGGTGGGGATGATCTCGAGCGGCTTCTCGCCCTTCTCGAAGAACTTGACCGGATGGGTGATCGGCTTCGGCTCGCCCACCATGTCGCCGGATTCGCGCAGCAGTTCCACCACGCGCTTCTGGGCGCTGAACACCGTCAGTCCGGCCAGTTCGCCGTAGGCGGCCTGGCCCGCAGGGGTGTCCACGCCCATCGGCGGCTCGGGCAGGATGCGGCCGTCCCAGCCCAGAATCGCGCGGGTGGGCAGGTGCAGTTCGCGCCACCAGACCACGTCCGTGACGTCGCCGAAGGTGCAGACCATGGCGATGCCGCTGCCTTTGTCCGGCGTGGCCAGATGGTGCGCCACGACCGGCACCTCGGTGCCGAACAAGGGCACCTTGACGTGGCTGCCGAACAGGCCTTGGTAGCGCTCGTCGTCGGGGTGGGCGACCAGCGCGACGCAGGCCGGCAGTAATTCGGGGCGGGTGGTCTCGATGTAGACGCGCGGGCCGGGGCTGGCCGGGGGGCCGGGCGCGGGCGGACTGGCCGTGCCGCTCAGGGACGACCCGGCGGCGTCGGCCGGGCTGGCGGCGGTTTCGCTTGCCAACTCGGCCGAGGGCGGCCCGGCGGTTGGGGTCGGAGCCGACCCGGCGGCATCGTGCGCGGCGTTGTTGTCGTCAACGAGCTCGAAGCCGATCCGATGGTAGGCGCCGGGCTGGTCGCGGTCCACCAACTCGGCCTGGGCGACGGCGGTGCGGAAGGTCACGTCCCAGAGCGTGGGGGCCAACTGCTGGTAGGCCTCGCCGCGGGCCAGGTTGCGCAGGAAGGCCAATTGCGAGGTGGCGCGCGCGTGCCGGTCGATGGTCTGGTAGGTCTGCGTCCAGTCGATCGACAGGCCGAGGTGGCGCCAGGCGGCCTCGAACTGTCTCTCGTCCTGGGCGGACAGCTTCTCGCACAGTTCCACGAAGTTGCGGCGCGAGATAGGCACCTGGTGGGCGGGCTTCTTGGGCGCGCCCTGCCCGGTGGCTTGGCCGCCTTCGAGGGGCGGGGTGAAGTCCGGGTCGTACGGCAGCGAGGGCTCACAGCGCACACCGTAGTAGTTCTGGACCCTGCGTTCTGTCGGGAGCCCGTTGTCGTCCCAGCCCATCGGGTAGAAGACTTCTTTGCCGCGCATGCGATGGTAGCGGGCCACGATGTCGGTGTGGGTGTAGGAGAAGACATGTCCCACATGCAACGAGCCCGAGACGGTGGGCGGCGGCGTGTCGATCGAGAACACGTCCTGGCGCGGCGTGCGGCGGTCGAAGGTGTATGTGCCTTGGGCGGACCAGTTCCGGTCCCACTTGTCTTCGAGGCCGTCGAGGCTGGGCCGTTCGGGCACGGCAGGGCGCAGATGCGAGGGATCACGGTGTTGGCTCACGGTTCCCTATCTTCCCAGATGCGTCGCGCGCCGCCGACCCGTGGGCTTCAAGTGGACGATGCCGCCGTCCCGGTCCCCGTGCTCTCGGATCGGGGATTAGGTAAAATCACTCAATCTGTAATATCATCTTCGACAAGAGCGCGGCGACCAAATCCCAGACGACTGCTTGACCAAAGATGATCAAACAGGAGGTATCGGAATGTCCCGAAAGCATCAAATTCGAGCGCGAGTTGGTCGGCTGCTGCTGGTGGCAGCGCTTGCTGTGCCGTCAATCGGCGTGGCATCGTCGGCGGCTTGGGCCAGCACAAGTGGATCGACCCACGGCTGCTATGTGGAGTGGTGGAACACTGCATGGGCAGCGAAGTGCGCGCCTGCCGGGGTCAGCGGAAAGTATCAGGCGCATGTTGACTACAGGAACCAGGTTGACTACAGGGGCCCATGGGTCACCATAAGCAAGGGTGCCACGACTACTTTCGACCGCGGCGAGTCGTGGTTTGGCGTGCAATCAGGCAACACCTACGTGTCATTCAAGAACTGACATGTCTGGGCCATGTGAGCAAGATTCAAGGCTGATGCTGGATGGCGTCAGCCGCTCATATGGGCACCGCGAGGTCCTGTCTCGGCTGACCGGTCAATTGTCAGCCGGGCAGGTCCTGGGGCTGTTGGGGCCGAATGGGGCGGGCAAGACCACGTTGTTGTCGATCATGGCGTGCGTGCTGGCTCCGACCCAGGGCCAGGTTGTGGTCGATGGCATGCCGGTGGCGAACGAGACTGATGCTCGGGCGGCCAGACGGCTGATCGGGTTCCTGCCGCAAAGCCCTGCCTGGGTGCCCTCGTTCACGGCATTGGAGACGGTTCAGTATTCGGCTTGGCTGAAGGGCGTGCCAAGTCGGGACCAGGACGCGCTGGCGCGCGAGGCGCTGGCGCTGGTCGGGCTGACCGACCAGGCCGCCAGGCGGATGCGGCAACTCTCCGGCGGGATGATCCAGCGGGTCAACCTGGCGGCGGCGTTGGTGGCGCGGCCAAAGATTCTGTTGCTGGACGAGCCCACGGTGGGCCTGGACCCGGCGCAACGGCTCGAGTTCCGGGCGTTGATCGGGTCGTTCGGTGACACGGCGGTGGTTCTATCCACCCACCTGGTGGAAGACGTGGCCGTGCTGGCCACCGACGTCATGGTGCTGAACGAGGGCGTGGTCCGGTTCACTGGGCCTCCTGCCCAGTTGGCGAGCGCCGGGGCCCCGGACGCGCGTGGGGACACGCCGCTCGAACGCGGCTACATGAGCGTGCTCGCGCCAGATCTGGTTGGGTCGGGTGCGAGATGACTCACGTCTGGCTGACCGAGCTGCGCCGCTCGGTGTTCAGGTTCGCCGCACCGTTGCTGGCGGTCGCGTACCTGGCCCTCATGCTGTCGCGCTTGCAAGCTTGGCGCGGAGTCTGGCCTGCGGCCAGTGCCCAGATCGGTGCGCACTGGATATTCATTGGCCCGATCGTGGCCGGCCTGGCCGCTTGGGAGACGGCGCGTCGGCGCGGGCATCTGGAGACCTCGTCGCGGCAGGAAACCCGCTGCCTGTTCGCTCCTTTGCTTGCCGCCCAACTAGCGTGGACGGGATTGATCGTATTGGTCGCAGCCGTTTGCGCCGCAGTGGCCAGTTGGGCAACGGACGCGCCCTCCGGCTTCCTGTGGCCGTCGTACCTGGTGTTGACGGCCGCGTTGGCAGTCGAGTGCGTGGCGGTGGGGCATCTGCTTGGCCGGATCTGCCGCCCCGACTGGTTCGGGCCGGTGCTCGCTGTGCTGTTGATCTTCTTGCGGATCGTGATGTTTTCATCTGCGGCGACCGGTTCCTACAGGTCCGCGTTCGCGCGGATCGTGCTGGGCGGCCAACCGCATGTGGGGCTCAATAGTTGGGCTGTGGCCTGTGCGGCGGTCGAGGCCGGGCTTCTGGTGGCAGCGGCGCTGGTGGTACCTCCTTTGATCGACCGGATCAGGACTGCGAAAAGCGGTCGGGTGTTGGCCCTGGGCCGCCCAGGCATGGTGACTTCCGTCGTTGGCGCGATCGTCTTCGCTGTGGGCGTGGCAGCGGTGTTCACCTCGCCGTCCGTCCATGAGGAGCGGACGCCGCCAGACGAGCTCTTGTGTACCGATACGGGCATTCGTCTCTGCATCTGGCCAGAGCACGAGGTCTACCTGCCTGCGCTGACCATCGTGGCGGAAGAAGCAGACAACGTAGCCCTCGAACTCGGGGAGGAAGCGTCGGGGCAGTTGAACGAGTTCGGGCTGGACTGGACCACTGGGAACTTCAGTCTTATCAACTCGTCTACTTGGTTCCTGTCTGATGCGCTGGCAGATGTGATCGTGGATTCCCTGGCACCGCTGCCGTGCGTGCCCGCAGAACATGACCAGGCGTACGAGCCGTATGTCGACGCGTTCTGGCATGCGTCGGCGATGGTTCGCCTGATGCTTGAGGACGCGCCGCCGCCAACGGGCACCGGCGACACCACGGGTGTGGACCAGGCGGCGTTGGTGCGTGAATGGGAGGCGGGTCCAGCGGCGCAACATGCTTGGGTCGAGCGGTACACGGGAGAGATGCGAGAAGCTGCCGCTCGGATGGCCTGCGAATGAACCTGTACTGGCGTTCGCGCAACCTGCTGCGAGCGGGCGTTCTGCTGGTCTTGTTCGCCGTGGCCGGTGCCCTGATGGGGCGCCGGACGCTGTCTTTGCTGCTGGCCGCCCACGCCACATCGATCCGGTGGCGCTACGTGTTCGTGATGCTGTTGGCAGCGGTCTGCGTGATGTCGCTGTCCTCCCCGGTCCGGTCGATCGACCTGAGCGACACTGGCCCGCTGGCGAAGGCTCGCCGGACCCATCTGCTGGCCGGGTTCGCCATTGGGCTGTTGGTCTGTGCCGCCTCGGGCCTGGTGGCCGATCCTGACGCCTGGTTGGGCGATGTCAGGGCCTACGTCTTCTGGTTCGGCTGCGCCTTGGCCAGCGCTGCCGCTTTGGGGGACTCGATGGCGTGGTTGGTACCGGTCGCCTCGCTCGCGCCCTTGATCCTCTGGGGCGAGTCGACCGCGCCTACTCCAACTTGGAACTGGGCCAACGCGGCCGTCGCCGCGCCGGTCTCCTGGATCGTCGCGGCAGGAGCCCTTGTGGCCGGGATCGGCGCCTACTGGATTGGTGCCGAACTGCGGGCGTACAGAGCTCGCCCGGCGCGGGCTGCCAGCCACGCGGCATCGGCGGCCAAATGACACGGCTCCGATGCCGAGATTTGCTCAATAGGAACACCGAAATCTGCTCAATATAAATGCCGGAATTTGCTCAATAGTGCTGGTCAGGCTGATATCATGGCGTGATGGGTTACCAGCGGAGAATCCTGGATCAAGTTCTTGACGAAGTGTTTCCGAACCTTCCCGCCATCGCGTTGGAGGGAGCCAAAGGCGTTGGCAAGACAGCGACCGCGGCTGGGCGGGCCACCACGTCGTTCGAACTCGACCGTCGCGAGCGCCGGGAAGTCCTCGCCGCCGATCTAGGGCAGATCGTGCGCGCCGATCCGCCCGTGCTCGTGGATGAATGGCAACTGATGCCCGAGACCTGGGACAGGATCAGGCGTTCAGTCGATGATGATCCCACGGGCGGACACTATCTGCTGACAGGCTCGGCCACGGCGCCGCCCGACGCCCGAATCCATTCCGGCGCCGGGCGGATCGTCAGCTTGCTGATGCGTCCATTGAGCTTCGCGGAACGAGGTGTCGAGACGCCGACCGTGTCGTTGTCGAATCTATTGGTCGGAGGCGGACCGCAGGTCGAGGGCCAGACGGATGTGGTCCTGAGTCGGTACGTCGATGAGATACTGCGCTCTGGTTTCCCTGGCATAAGACGGATCGAGGGGCGGGCCAGACGGATGCAACTCGATAGCTACATTTCGCGCATAGTCGGGCGGGAGCTACCCGAAAATGGCATGATGGTCCGGCGTCCGGCCGCCTTGTTGGATTGGTTGTCGGCATACGGCGCGGCCACCGCCACGAACGCGGGCTACAGTGCCATCCTTGACGCCGCGACGGCTGGGATCGGGGACAAGCCGGCGAGGAACACGGCTGACGCCTATCGAGACCACTTGCGCAGGTTGTTCATACTCGAGCCGTTGCCCGCGTGGACGCCGACGGCCTCGCCGTTGAAGCGCCTGGCGCTGGCGCCCAAACATCACCTGGTGGACCCGGCGCTGGCCGCCCGGCTCGCGCGCGTCGATGCTGCGGCCCTCCTTAAGGGCTTGGAGCCCGGACGCCTCGGCGTCGCGGGCACTTTCTTGGCCGCGCTCTTCGAATCGCTGGTAACACAGTCGGTTCGTGTCTACGCCGAGGCCGCAGAAGCCAGCGTCTCCCATTTGCGTTCGGGGGACGACGAGCGCGAGATAGACCTGATCGTCGAAGGCGAGGGCGGGAGGGTGCTGCCCATCGAAGTGAAATTGGCGGTTTCGGTTGGGGACAAGGACGTTCGACACTTGAACTGGCTTCGCGAGACTCTTGGGGATCGAGTGGTCGACCGAGTCATCGTGACGACCGGCTCCCAGGCGTACCGCCGCAAGGATGGGGTCGCGGTTGTGCCATTGGCCCTGCTGGGGCCGTGAGCCCGCTCGGGCGGTGATTCCCGCGTCGCTCAGGTCGATAGGCTGTGGCCGTGAACGCGAAGAT
>JAISCU010000315.1 GCA_031265345.1 Bifidobacteriaceae bacterium | reverse complement strand
CGGCCTGATCTATTACTGCATCTTCTATTCGGGCTACCTGTCCTTCTTCTCGTGGAAGGGCGGCCGCACGGCCATGCGCCCGGTCGCCTTCGACAACTACGTCGCGGCGCTCACCGATCCCATCTTCTGGGGCGCGATCAGGCACACCCTGATCTTCTTCGTGGTCGTGTTGGCGGTGCAAGTGATAGGCGGCGTGGCTTTCGCGGCGGCCCTGCACTCCCGCATCCGATTCGCCACGTTGTACAAGGTGGTCATCTTCCTACCGGTGGTGATAGCCCCCGCGATCATGGCGCCGGCCCACATCCAGGTGTGGAACTCGCAGGGCACCGTCAACGCCATTCTGGACGGCCTGGGCCTGGGCGGGCTCGCCACCAGTTGGATCGGGCAGTCCAGCACGTCGCTGCTGGTGGTCACGGCCGTGCAGTGCTGGGGCGCGGTCGGTTTCGGCTTCATCCTGTACTACGCCGCGATGGGGCAGATCGACCACGAGATGCTGGAGGCCGCCCGCATCGACGGCGCCGGGAACCTCCGCATCCTCGCGTCCATCATCCTGCCGAACGTCCGCGGCACCACCGTCTCGCTGGCGATCCTGAACTTCATCACCGCCCTCAAACTGTTTGACAATCCGTGGCTGCTCACCCAGGGCGGCCCCGCCCATTCCAGCGAGTTCCTCGGCACCATGATCTATCAGCAGGTCTCCGGCCAGTCCCGGAACTTGGGCTATGCGAGCGCCCTGTCCGTGCTGCTGCTGATCATCGCCACCGCCGTGGCCATCACCATCCAGGTGCGCGGTCGCGAACGGCCCGTCCACCGGCGCCGGTTCCGCCTGCCTCTCGGTCGGCCACAGCCGCACGATACCGCCGGGTCGTCTCCCGACCCCGGCCCGGCCCGGGCGCGCGCGGGCGGCCAGCCAGACGGCATCGTCCAAAGTCAGGAGCGTTAGATCATGTTCGACATCCGTGGCCGCGCGTCCCGATGGATACTCCAAATCCTGGTGACCATAGCCGTCATACCCTTCCTGATACCCCTGTACACCATGCTCGCGCGCTCGCTGGAGGGGCGCGGCTGGGGCAACTACCTGGCCGTGCTTCAGGTGCCGGGCTTCGCGCGGTTCTTCGCCAACAGCTTCATAGTCTCCGGGGCCGCGATTGTGATTGTGTACCTCGCGACGATGGCGGGCTCGTTCGCGCTGTCGCGTCTGCGCATCCGCTACAAAGAGGTCTTCTTCTGGATGATGATGGCAGCCCTCACCTTGCCCGAGGTGGTCCTGATCGCGCCGTTGTACGCGACCGCTGTGGCCACCCACACGCTGGGCACGTTCTGGTCCGTGATCCTGCCGATCGCCGCGCTGCAGATCCCTTTCACCACCCTCATCACGCGCACCTACGTCGACGGCATCCCGGAGACCATTTTCGATGCCGCGCGGATCGACGGCGCCGGCACTTGGCGGGTGTTCTGGAGCATCCTGATCCCGCTGGCCCGGCCGATGGGCGTGGCGCTCGGGGTGTTGGTGCTGATCAACGCCTGGAACTCGTACCTGCTGCCGAAGATGTTCCTGATCCAGGACAACATGGGCACGGTCACGCTGCTGCCCGAATTCTTCCGTCGCCAATACAACGACGACACCCCCAAAGTCCTGGCCGCAGCGGTGCTGACCGCCATCCCCGAAATCGTGGCCTACATCTGTCTGCAACGCCAGTTCGAGCGCGGGCTGGCCGCGGGCGCCATCAAATGACCGAAATGAAGGATTCCCATGTCGCAATCGATTGACGTTCCCCCCGCCGCGCCGCTTGGCGCCGGCCGGGTGGCCCAAGTGGCCTTGGTGGTAAAGGACCTCGAAGAAGTCGCCGCCAAGTACGCCCGGCTGCTCGGTGTGGCGGCGCCGGAAGTGGTGGATAGCGGGGATTCCGAGGTCACCGGCACCGTGTACCAGGGCGCTCCCGCTCCGCGCGCCGGTTGCCGAATGGCCTTCTTCGAGATCGGTCCGGGGATGCAACTGGAGTTGATCGAACCGAACGGCGAGCCCAGCGCATGGCAGGACTACCTGGACCGTCACGGCGAAGGCGTGCACCACTTGGCCTTCGCCGTGAAGGACACGTCCTCGCGCCTGTCCGCCGCTGGCGCCGATTTCGGGTGGGCCACCATCCAGCGCGGCAAGTACGGGGACGGGTCCGGGGAGTACGCCTACCTCGACTCCTTCGGCGACCTCAAAGTGTACGTCGAGACCCTGGAATCGTTCGCCGCGTTGGAGGTGGCCACGCCGTTGGCGGACTCCGCCACGTCCGCCGCGTCCGCCCCGTTCTCGGCGGACTGGCGAAAGCTCGGTCCCGGACAGGTGAGCCGACTGCACATCTACGACGCTGCCAGCGGCCAGGACCGCGTCGTCTATGAGACCGACGCGGCAGTGATCGAGGCGCCCAACTGGACCGTGGACGGGACGGGCATCGTCTTCAACCAGGACGGCGAGTTGCACGCGCTCGACCTGGCTTCCGGCGAGGCGCGCCTGATCGACTCAGGCATTCGCGGGGCCTACAACAACGATCATGTGCTGGACCCGGACGGGCGCCATATCTTCGCCACCGCCGAGGACGGCCATATCTACCAGGTGCCCCTAACCGGTGGCGCGGCTCGGCGGGTGACGCCGGACAGCGATGGACTGGCAGTCCACTACCTGCACGGCGTCTCGCCGGATGGCCGGACGTTGCTGCATATCGGCGGCCCCGCCCGCGCCCAGGGGGCGGTGTACAACGTCTACGCCCTCGACTTGGCCAGCGGGCGCAGCACGGCCTTGACCTATTCGGGCCGCCCCTACGACGGTGCGGAATTCAGTCCCGATGCCGCGTGGATCTACTTCAACGCCGAACCGGAAGGCTCCGCCGCTGGTCACGCCCAAATCTTCCGGATGCGGCCGGACGGCTCGGGAACCGAGCAATTGACCAGCGACGGGCGGGTCAACTGGTTCCCGCACCTGAGCCCGGACGGGCGATCCTTGGTCTACATCTCGTTCCCGCCCGGCACCACCGGCCATCCGGCCGATCGGCCCGTCCAGCTGGTCGTGGCCGATCCGTTGGCCCGCTCCGAGAGCGTGCGCCTGGACCTGTTCGGCGGCCAGGGCACTATCAACGTCAATTCCTGGGCGCCGGACTCGCGGCGCTTCGCCTATGTCGACTACCCCGTCGACGCGGCTGAACTTGCCGAGTCAGCCCCCTCCACCGGCACAGCCGCGGGCGATGCCGCCGTCCCGGTCGAGGTCGGGGGCTCGGTCCCGGTCGCGGACCACGCCGCCAACCCAATCGCGAACGAAGCCGCCGTCCGCGTCGATGGCGGCATCCCAGTCCACAGCAGTGCCCCCGTCCCGCTCGACTACCCCGTCGACGCGGCTGAACTTGCCGAGTCGGCCCCGACCACGGGCATGGCCGTGGGTGATGCCGCCGTCCCCGCCGTGAGCCATGGGCCAGTCGCGGTCGCGGGCGACGCCGCAGCCCCGGCGGCGCGGCCCGCGGGTCCCGACCCAGCGGCATCGACGCGTCCCGACCCAGCGGCGCAGCCTGCGGGGCCTGGGGGTCCCGACCCGGCGACGCGGCCAGGGGGACCCGCGGGTCCCGACCCGGCGGCATCGTCCATCCGGTTCCCAGCGCGTTCGGTTGACGACCGCCGGGTCGGCCCAGGCTTCGACCCCGGCGCGCGGACGGCCTTGGGTACGACGCGGCTGATGGTCTCCCCCATCTGCATCGGCTCCGGGGCACTCGGTTCGGTGCCGAACTTGTTCGGCTACGAGACGCCCGCCGACCGGGCGGTCGAGACGATCATGGCGGCCTTCGCCACGGCGTTGAACTTCATCGACACCTCGGCCGGGTACTCGGGAGGCGAGGCGGAGCGGAGGATAGGGCGCGGCATCGTCCAAAATGGTGGGCTGCCGCCGGGCTGGGTGCTGGCCACCAAAGCCGACCCGGACCCGGTGACCGGCCGGTTCGACGGTCCGGCCGTGCGGCGCAGCGTCCTGGGGTCGCTGGAACGGCTGGGCCTGGACCGCCTCGACCTGCTCTACCTGCACGATCCGGAACGCATCGCTTTCGGCGACGCGATGGCTGCGGGCGGACCGGTCGAGGCGTTGTTGGCCCTGCGAGCCGAGGGCCTGGTGTCCCACCTCGGCGTGGCGGGCGCACCCGTCGGGACCATGATGCGGTACGCGCGGACGGGACATTTCGAGGTCCTGCTGACCCACAACCGGTACACGCTGCTGGACCGAACCGCCGAACCGTTGATAGCCGAAGCCCATGCGCTCGGCCTGGGTGTGGTGCAAGGCGCGCCGTTCGGTGGGGGCGTGCTGGCCAAGGGCCTGGACGTGTTCGACACCTACGCCTACGTTCCGATGACCTCGGCGACCCGACGGCATGCGGCCGACCTTGCCGCCATCTGCGCCGAGGCCGGGGTGCCCCTGGGCGCGGCCGCCCTCCAGTTCCCGTTGCGTGACCCGCGCATCGCCTCGGTCGCGGTGGGCGTGACCCGCCCGGAACGGCTCACGCAGACGTTCGAATGGGCCTCCTGGCCTGTACCGGCCGACGTCTGGTCCGCCATCATGGCGGCTTGCGGGCGTGACGCCGGACTCGACAATTCCGCTCGATGACCTTCACGACAAGGAGTTCCCGCAAGATGACTGAGCACATCGGTTCCGGCGTGATAGTGAAGTTCGGCATTGTCACGCACGATGCCGCCGCCACGGCTTCCGCTCTGAGAGCCCTGTTCGCGCCCGGCCCGGTTCCCGCCAGCCAATCCGAGACGCCCGCACCGTCCTCGGCGCCGCCGTCGAAGACCTTCCGCGGCCGCCCTTGCGGTTCGACGCCGCTCAAAGTGGTCAACGTGTACACCGACAACTTCTGGTTCGAGGTCGTCCAACCGCTCGATGATTCGCCGAGCCCGTGGCGCTCGCACCTGGACGCCCATGGGGTGAGCGCGTGCTTCTTCTCGGTGCACATCTCTGGCGGCCTGGACCATGATGCTGGTCTCATCGAAAGCCTCGGCTTTCCGGAGATCTTCCGCGAGGAGAAAGGCCACGAGCGCTACGCCTACTTCGACACCGTGCCAACCCTGGGCCTGCTGCTGGAAGTCAAAGAACGCCTCCCCGCCTGATCCCTGCCGCAATCACTTAGGTCGGTACACTCGCGAGTGGTACTCGGCTCGGTTGATGTAAACGATCCGGGCATCCTTGTCCACTGTGACGATCACCCGATACGGGCCGACCCCGCCAGATCGCTTGCCGACGAACGGCGGGCGCAAATCGTGGGTGGCGCGCATCGGGTTTTCGGGGAGGCGCAGCCAGACGAAGTCCATGAGCGATGGCAGTATCCGCGGCGGGATGGAGCGCAAACTGCGGCGCGCCTCGGCCGTCCACTCGACGTGCCACTCGCTCACGGCAGCGGCTCGGGTCCGGGCATCCCGGCGGCGATCCACTGGCGGATTTCGTCGGTGGAGTAGGTGCGGCCAGCCGCAATGTCGTCGTCTGAACGGGCCAAGGACTCGCTGATGCCGGGAACTGCCGTCCAGAAGGCGGTCTCCTCGAGGGACGTGATGTCCTCGGTAGACAGGATGACCGCTGCGGCGCGGCCGTTCCGCGTGATGACGATCCGATCCCCGAGCGACTCCACATCCGTGACCAGAGATGACAAGCGATCTTTGACTTCCGAGAGCGGGAGTGTTTGCATAGCCAGAATTCTAGCCGTCGCGACGCCCATATCCTAGCCGTGGTCGGCATCTGAGGGGAGGGCCGTTATCGAGGCTTCACGCTCCCTCGATCCCATCCAGGGTTCGCTTAGGCGGCCACCGAGCCGCCGCTGCCCGATGCCGCCCAGCCAAGCTCAGGCGTCATCGCAGGTCACAGCGTCGCGTCGGGAATCCGGCCGCTGCGGGCCAACGTCCGGACACGCCCAAGTAAACCATGGACGGGAGCGGACAGCGCCTCCGGAAGACGGTTCGATCCGAGCGAGCGGCCCCAGACCGCTCAAGCCGTCCCCATCAGGTCGCTCGCCAATTCAGACCCACACTAGATCTGATCCGGACCTAAGTTGGCCCGGATCAGCCGGTCCGCGCCGGGAGGCGGACCTTCTAGCCGCGTGAGAGTCCGGGCGTGACTTCGATGACCGCCCCCTTCAACTCAGGAAGGTCCTTCGCAGAAGGAAAGTGGTCATTGAGATCAGCTTTCACTACCGCCATGCCGTCAACCACCACAGGCATATCGGCCCTGATTCCAACACCGGGCTCCCAGATCTCATCCGGGTTGATCCCCGCGTCGGCGATCGCCTGACGTTGCGTGGGCGTGAGCACCGGTTGCAGGTCATCGCCAGGTAGTGATTCGGTGGCGAGCGTAGCTGCCGTCGCTCCGACAGGCCCTCCGCCGAAGAGGTTTTCTTGTGCCCGCGCGTCCCCGGAACGGGTTTTGGTCCAAGTTCGGGCTGCGGGGCGGCTCAATTTGGACTTCGAGAGGTTCTGGGGACAGGAAACCGGGCGGCGATGTCCCCGGAACGGGTTTTGGTCCAAGTTCAGGCTGGCGGATGGTCGAGTTGGGACTTCGGAGGACTTTGGGGACAGCTTCGGGTGAGGAATTGTCCCCGGAACGGGTTTTGGTCCAAGTTCGGGCGGTCGAGCTGCTCAATTGGGACTTCGAGAGGTTCTGGGGACAGGAAACCGGGTCGAGCCGTCCCCGGAACGGGTTTTGGTCCGAGTGACCAGCCGCAGACCGCTACCGTAAGGGCTGAACCGTTAGCTACGCCGCCCCAGGCGAAGGAGATGACGATGCCGTCCACCAAGCCCAAGCTGCTGGTCAAGGCTCTGGCCGAGTTGCGCGAGGAGCGTCCCGGCCTGGCCGCGTTCGCGTTCGATTATGTGATCTCAGGAGAAGGCAGCCAACGACTGGAGTCGTTGCCACCACCAGACCGGGAAGTGCTAGCGCGGCACTTGGTCCAGGGCGAGAGCGAGGCGCGCCGACGCTTGGCCAAGAAGCCATTCGCGTTATCCCCGGAACAATGGGTGCGGTTGGGCCGGCTGGCGGCCACGGGATACGACTGGGACGCCGACGAGGGCTGGCCGGGCTCTCCGCCGAACTGGTTCTGCGCGCTGCAGATCCTCCGGATGGGCGCAGTGGGCTTGCTGGAGGCCTGGGACCCGAAACTCCTCAGCGCTTGGTTGGCGGCAGACGGCGTCGACCCCACCCAAGCCGTCACGATTATCACCGTTCCATTGTTCTGGTTCCGGTGGAGCAACCTCATCACGTCATGGCGACGGCAATTGATCAACTCGGTACGCCGCGACTGCAAGACCGAGATGGCGATGACCCGGTACTTGGCTGCCAACGTGGCGTCGATACCAACCGTCGTCGGGAAACTGCACGGCCCAGTTCGGGTCAAGGCCGTCGAGTGGATGACGCAAGACGCGCACCTCCGCGCGGCTCTGACGCCCGTCTTGGCCGACTGGGCTATCGCCCCTGCGCGGGCCTTGCGCGAAGCCGCCGCAAATGGAATCGTTCAGCTCCCGCCAGCATTGCGTCTGAGAGCGCTCGCGCGCGTGATCGACAATGCACGGACAGATCAACTTGAATCCATTGTCGAGTTGGTTGGCATTGCCGGACCACACGAGCGCGCGCTCATAGAGGCACGCTTGGCACGGGAAAACGACAGCGACCTCGCCGCGCGTTTCAGCCTCGCGCTGCAGAAGAATCGCATGCTGTCAGCGTCCGAACAAGCACGCTTGGTGATCCCACCCGCGCCAACGCGGAAAACCTCCAAGTTGGACGAGGCGTTCACTCAGAGGCTCAAAACCGATCTGGTCGGATGGGCCGAAACGACCCTCCGGGAAGACCCCGACCCGTCCGGTGACCGCTTCTACGCCGAACACGCCAACACCGTATTGGCTTTGACCAGCAAGGATTTCGATGCCGTGCGCGCTTGGCTCAACGGGGATTCGGCCCAGGAACCGGCCTGGCTGGACCCGTTCCTCGAAACACGGATCGTTCGATGCATGGGTTCAGTCCCCCTGGCGATCGGCGTCCGACGCGCTCTCGAGCGACGTGACGACGGCTATTGGTACTGGCACGGCGACGAACTGGACACCGGCGAGGGCGCCGAGTGCGACCTCAGACTGGTCGTGCCCGCCATCAGGGCAGTCGTGGGGCGGAAAGCGCGCGACCGGTACGACCAGCGCTTCGACCCCCTGGAATGCGTCGTGGACCTCGTTTTCGACGAGAACGGCCTGGCTCACCGCGATCCGGACAAGGTCTGGCCCTTCTTCGCAGAGAATCCCGAGCGGCTCGCTTGGAAACTCGAGTACGACCCGTTCCGCAGTTGGACCTGGAACCAGGGCACGGTCACCGCGCTTCGAATTCTCGAGATGTTCCCCGCACTCCCACCCAAACTGGTCCAAGCGCTCACCGACATGGCGACCCACGAGAAGAACCCACACCGAATCAAGGCCCAAGACCTGCTGGCCAAGCACATCGATGTGCTCGCCATCGCAGTCCCCGCCTTGGACCACGTTGACCCCGAAGTCCGGATGCTGGCAGCGGATTGGCTTGCCCGCATCGCTGATCCCGAGGCGACAGACCACCTGAAGCACGCCTTCGGTCGCGAGCAGGACGAGCGCGTCCAGGCCCACCTGTTGGGAGCGCTATCGGCCATGGACGAGGACATTTCAACCATGCTCACCCCCGAAGCGCTCCGACAGGCGGCCAAACGGGGGCTGAAGAAGAAGCCGCCCGCTTCGATGAGCTGGTTCCCGCTCGACAACATGCCTGAATGCCGCTGGGCGCAGCCCCAGGCCCGCGCCACCAATGACGCCCAAGACCGACCCAGCGCCAAGACGGTGCCAGCGAACCGGGCCGGGCGCGCGGCATCGTCCACCGAAAACCGCAACCAAGTGGACCCAGAGATCCTCAAATGGTGGGCGGTGCTGGCCGTCAAATTGAAGGACCCAGCGGGCGCGGGCGTGATTCCGCGCTACGTGGCGCTGCTGGACAGGCCGAGCCAGGAGGCGCTCGGCAGGTTCGTGCTGGACGCCTGGCTGGCGCACGATTCGGAAGGCTATCCGGACGCCGAATGCCGCGAGTACGCCGAGGCCAACGCGGACCAACGCCTGGCCGATTTCAAGTCGGGCGCCGCCCATTGGCCGGACTACCTGCCGCGCGAAGCCCTCGAGCAGGTGACCCGCGACCAGGTCTGGGAGATGCTGCGGCGCGAACGGGCGCGGGTGCGTTTCGGGACCGCGATCAAGGAGAAGGGCCTGTTGGCGTTGACTTCCGGCATGCCGGGCCATTACCTCGCCGACAGCTGCCGTCGCTTCATGCGCACCTCCGTCGCCCGGCGAGCCCAGTTCGAAGCCCTCGTCACAGCAGCGGCGATCAACGACGACCCGCCCGCCATTCAGTTCGTTCTGGCCATTTCGCGACAGTTCCACCAGGAGACCGTCCGGAACAAGGCGACCGAATTGGCGGCGCAGATCGCCCGGAAGCACGGCTGGAGCACCGACGAGTTGGCTGACCACACCATTCCCGCCGCCGGGTTCGAGGATGACGGCCTGCTTCACCTGGATTACGGGCCGCGCGCCTTCACGGGACGGATCACCCGCGCGCCCAAGACCGGAGCATTGACGGTCGCGCTGGCGGACCGGGGCGGCCAGGCGATCAAGGCGTTGCCCAAGCCCGGATTGGCCGATGACCCGGACTTGGTCAAGGCCGCTAAAGCGCAGTTGACAAGGTCAAAGAAGGAACTGACCGGGGTGGCACGGGACCAGACTGCACGTCTGTACGAGGCGATGTGCATTGAGCGGGCATGGGACGGCGCGACCTGGCGCGCGGTGTTCCTGGACCATCCGGTCATGCGCCATCTGGCCGCCGCCCTGGTCTGGCGGGTCGCCCAGGCGGGGGCGACAGGGACTTACAGTCTGGTCCGCCCCACCGAGGACGGCACGGTCACAGATTTGCACGATGCCGCCGTCCCGGGCCGCCACCACGACCGCGTCTCGCTCGCGCACCGGGTTTTGGTGACGGCCGAGGAGGCCCAGGCCTGGGAGGCCCACCTGCGGGATTACGAGGTCGAGCCGCTGTTCGCCCAGTTCGACGCGGGACCGCCGCCGGTCGCCCCGGGTGACGACGCGCGTATCGATGACCACGAGGGGTGGCTCTCGGACTCGTTCGCCATCCGGGCCAGAACCAAGAAGCGGGGCTACAGGAGGGGCGAAGCGATCGACGGCCCCTGGTTCATCGAATACGTCAAGGACCTGCCCACGGCGGGCATCCAGGTGGTGCTGCAGTTCAGCGGCGCGGCGATACCCGAGGAGCAGGCGCCGGCCGCGGTCGAGAGGCTGTCCTTCAGGGGCCGGGAAGACGGCGGCCCCATGCCGCTGGCGGATGTGCCGCCCGTGCTCCTCGCGGAGTGCTACGCGGATTACGTCGACGTGGCCCAGGCGGGCGCGTTCGACCCTGGTTGGAGGGCCAAAGTAGCGGCTGGGTAGGGGAACCATCCGGTAGCATTGAGCCCAGGCGCATCGACGCGCTTGCCATCCAGCCACAACTCCAAAGATCGGTAGCCCTCCAAATGAAGAAACGCCTTCTTGTGCCCGCGCTGGCCATAGCCGTGACCGCCAGTCTGGTGGCCACCCCAGCGATGGCGGCACAAACCCCCGAAGAGATCGACCAGTCCGTCGCCACCTATGAACAACTGACCCAGCTGGTCACGGACCAAGTGGCCCAAGCGTACTCGGGGATGGTCGGCACCGTCGAAGACCTGGTTGCCGGGACCGTCCGCTCGACCATCGGCAACCCGGAGGCCATCATCGAGTTGGCCGCGCCGCTGATCAAAGCGGGCGCCAAGGGGGCCATAGCCCAGTACATCCAAGACGACCGGATCGACGCTCTGATCGATTCGGCGGTCGATTCGGTGGCGGAATCGGAGCTCCTGAACGCCGTCCTGACCAACGAGTTCACCCAGGCGGTCATCGACCGCACCATCGATTACGCGGTCGCGGACATCATCGCCTCATTGGGGCTCGACGCCGACCAGCAGGCCACCGCCGAATCCTTGGTCGCCCAAGTTTGGGGCGCGCCGCTGGTGAGCGTGGGCACCGCGCCGACCAAGGTCAAGTCCAACCTCGGCTCGCCGATCTACGCGCTCGGCGTGGGAGTCAACACGTCGTATTACAACTACAACGTGACGGCCTGGAACCAACGCCGGGTCGTGATCGTGAACATCAACGACACTCCCAAGGAGATCCAGGTCACCGGGTGGAACACCGGGAACATCGGGCTGCTGGCCTCCGGCACGGCCTATATCAACGCCGGCTCGAAGGCCGATTCGGTGGTCACCACGCTGGCGAACCTCGATTACGTCTCGATCCTGGTCAACGCCGGGACCCGGGCCCTTCGCGATGAGATCACGTTGCGCATCGAACAGGCGCTCCAAGCCGTGAAGACGACCATCGTGACGTCGCTGCAGGACTCGCTGAACGGCATCGGCGTCCAAGTGACCCTTGACCCGACCGCCCCGTGGCAACAGATCGGCGCCCAGATCGACCAGGCCCTGCGCGACACCGCCCAGGCCGCGCTGGATGAGGCGCTGGCCGGGCTGCCGTGGGTCGTGACGCCGGGCGAGCCGGACGAATCGTTCCACCAGACCATCGCGCGCATCGCCCGCGACGGGGCGAACTACCTGCTGGGCCGTCTGCGGACGATCAATTGGCTGGACCTCCTGCGCGGCGGGAGCGGCTCCAGCGGCGGCAAGGACAACGCCCCGACCGGACCATCATTGTCGCTCAAGGTGGATCGCGTCGCCATGGCCAACACCGCCGCGCCCACGCTCACCATCGAGGCGCGGGACGTCAACGGCACGGTGCTGCCGGCGGCCGACATGGGGACCGTGTTCTCCTATTCATATGGCGACTCGTGCCAGTTCCCGGTCGGCGAGGCACCGTCGCGACGCACCTGCACCATCACCGCCACGTACAACGGTTTGACGGCGAAGGCGAGCATCGAGGTCTTCGACCCGAGCGCGCTGGCCGCGCCGATCGACGGCCAGGCCATCCCCGGCGAGACCCTGAAGGCTTCTCCCCCGGCCGGTTGGCCCACCATCAGCCGCGAGTGGACCCGGAACGGCACCAAGTTTTCGACCGCCACCTCGTACAAGCTCCCGAGCACCGAGAAACTCGGCAACGTGATAGTGCTCAAGCAGACCATGACCTACCAGGGCGTGACGATCTCGGGGACCTCCCCGGCGCTGACCGTCGGGACGGGCAGCGCGGCCTCGTTGAAGATCACGCCAGCCGTGAAGGCGATCACGAACGCCGGTGGCGTGGTGCTCGCGGCGGAAGCCAAGGACGCGCGGGGGAACGTGATCCCGGCAACCGCGGCTGGAACCACCTACGCCTATTCGCTGGGCGAGGGCTGCTCGTTCCCGGCGGGCCAGGCGCCATCGCGGCGGACCTGCACCATCACCGGCACGTATGACGGGGTCGCCGCGACCGCCACCGTGGAGGTCTTCGACCCCTCAGCCCTCGCGGGCGCCATCACCGGCGACGCGATCCCCGGCGCGAAGCTCACGGCGGGCGGCCCCGAGGACTGGCCCACCATCACGCGCCAGTGGACCCGCAACGGCAAGAACTTCTCGACCGCTTCCACCTACACCCTGCCCAAGTCGGAGGCTGTCGGCAACGTGATCGCCTTGACGCGGACGCTGAAGTACCAGGGCCTGACCATCTCCGGCACGTCGCCTTCGGTCACCGTGGGACTGGGCGCGGCGGCTTCTCTCAAGATCACCCCGACCGCGAAGGCCATCACGAACGCGGGGGGCGTGGTTCTGACCGCTGAAGCGAAGGACGCGTTCGGCAACGTGCTCCCGGCGGGTGTCGCGGGGACCGCCTACACCTATTCGCTGGGCGAGGGCTGCTCGTTCCCGGCGGGCGAGGCGCCGTCGCGGCGGACTTGCACCATCACCGGCACCTATGGCGGCGTCAGCGCGACTGCCACCGTCGAAGTGTTCGACCCGTCGGCTTTGGCCGGGCTCATCAGTGGAGCCACCGAGGGGGCGGCCAAGCCCGGCACCACCTTGCAGGCAGTCGCGCCCGAGGGCTGGCCCACCGTGACCCGCTCGTGGACCCGCAACGGCAAGGCCTTCGCGACCGCCGCCTCCTACAAGCTCCCGAGCACCGAGAAGGCCGGCAACGTCATCGAGCTGACCCAGACCCTCAAGTACCAGGGCCTGACCATCTCCGGCACGTCGCCCGCGGTGGTCGTCGCGCCCAAGTAGGCCGGTCTCCTGTTCGGGCGGCGTCAGCCGCACGATGCCGCCCGGCCGGGTTGGTCATTTTGGTCGGGCTGGCTGCCCTGGTCGGGTTGTCCCGGTCCGACGGTGTCGGTTGGACGATGCCGCCGGTCGGGGCGTGCCGCCCTGACCGCGTCCGCCCTCCCCTCCCGGGACGGGAGGCGGTCGCCACCGGCCATATGGCCAACTCGCCAGGTGGTTCGACCAGCCCGGTGATCGATCTCAGCCCGGTGATCGATCTCAGCCCGCCGGGCGATCGGCCCGCAGGTGAGGCAACCAGTCTGCGGCCGCCCACTTCTTGTCGGCGCCGATCCCGAGCGCCTCGTCGACCCGGTCCCACCCCTCGGCGCGGTTCGCCAGGCGATACCCGCAGCCGGCCTCGGACGCCGACAGCTCCGCCGGCCGGCCGAGGCCCGGCAGCCCCCCGGATGTAGGCGCGCTCCCGGCCGCCGGGCGACTTGACGATCCCCACCCGCACGCCCCCGACACAGCCGGCCGCCCACCGCCGCCAACGTGTCCCACCAGCGCGCCGCGGCCTCCGCCCCCAGCTCAAACACCGAAAACAAGGCAAACAACCATCAAACCCGGGATCCAGTCAGGTGTGCATCGATTTGGAAAGCATGGTTGGGTCTTTACCGCGTTCTCGCAGGTCCGGTGCGGGTCAGACCCCAATTCGTGCGAGTCGTCCGGACCGAAGCGAAGTCCTAACACCCCATAACGCCCGGCTAGGAGAGCCGGGCACGGAAGTGCGCGGGAAAGAGGTGCCCAGGAGAGTCCGCACCCTCCAACGCGGCTCCCTCGGGCACCCCTTTCTGCGCGGCAGCACACCAGAACCCGCGCGCCCG
>JAISCU010000265.1 GCA_031265345.1 Bifidobacteriaceae bacterium | reverse complement strand
GAGATCATAACCCTGGCGGTGATGGGCGCCCTGCGCGGCCACACCAACGAGTCGCAATGGGTCAGACACGCCAAAACCCACCTGACCGGCTACTTCCCGTACATCCCGAACCAGCCCGGATACAACAAACGCCTCCGGGCCCTGGCCGAGACCATCGACTGGGTGCGCGGCCGGCTGGCCCGAGCCACGGACGCGTGGTCGGACGGGGTGTGGGTGGCCGGCCCCACCCCGGTCGAGACGGCCCGCTCGCGCCCGACGGTCAAACGCACCGGCCTGGCCGGCGACGCCCAGTACGGGTACTGCGCGTCGCACACCCGGTACTTCCACGGGTTCCGCCTGCATCTGCTCGCGACCCTGTGCGGGCTGGTCGTCGGCTACGCCCTGACCGGCGCGAAGGCCGACGAGCGCGAGACGCTCATCGGGATCCTGTCCGGCCTGGAGCGGCGTCCCGGCCAGACGCTCATCGCCGACATGGGCTACCACGGGCGGGCCTTCGAGCAGGCCCTGGCCGGCGAGGACATCGTCCTGTTGCGCAAAGCCCGCAAACGCGAGAGGCCCAGGCCGGGGGCGCGGTTCCTCAAACCGCTGCGCCAGACCATCGAATCCGTCAACGCCACCCTGAAGACCCAACTCGACATCGAACACCTCAGAGCCAAGACCATCCGCGGGCTGATCACCCGCGTCGCCACCCAACTCCTCGCCCTGACCGCCGCGATCTGGCACAACGAACGCTCCGGCGCCCCGGTGCTGCGCTCACTGACCGCCTACGACCACTGACAGCCCTTGGAATAGATCATCCAGTCGAGGAACCGTCCCCTGACTAGTCGAGGGACGGACGTCCCCGCAGGTCAGGAGTCGGCGATTTGAGCCAGGAGCGGGCGGGACGGGATGAAGAAGGCCTGACCGGTGAGAATCTGGCTGAAACGGAGCAGGTAGTCGCCCTTGGCGAGCATCTGGGTGGCCATGTCCTTGGTGACGGACCAGCGCCTGGAATAGCCGATGAAGTACGTGCCGGTGCGGCCGGTTGCGAGGTCGTGGTACGGGACGTTCATGCGGACGATCTTCTGCTCCACGCCGTCCTGCTCGATCTTCGACGCCACATTGTGGGCATTGGGGGCCTTGTCTTCATCCTCCAACTCCAGGTCGGAGAACTTCCGGCGCCCCACGGCCTTCTCCTGGTCCTCGACGGTCAGTCCCTTCCAGAAGTCCATGTCGTGGACCCATTTCTGGGCGAAAGCGTACGAGCCGCCCGCGAACGCGGCGTCCTCGGAGCCGATGATCGCGTACTCGGCGCTGTCGGCTTCGTTGGGAGCCTCGGTGCCGTCGATGAAGCCAATGATCGCTCGCCCCTCGAAATACCGGAACCCGTCCGTCCGGTCCAGCGGCGTGGCCGCCGCCGCGATGAAACCGCTCAATTGGTCCATGACCTCGAAGATGACGGCCTGCTGACCAGCCCGCAGGTGCAAGAACAAGTCGGCGGGGGTGCCTGGCATCTCGTAGCCGCTGCCGGACAGCCCGGTGAAGTCCTCCAGTTCGCTCGGCTTGGCCTCGCCCGGGAAGAGGTAGTCCCAGGCTTTCGAGGAGAACCCGAAGGCGCATTTCAGGTCGGCTTCCGGGCAGCGGATACGCATCGAGTTGAGGATCGACGGCAGCCGGTCCGCCAGTTCAGCGATGGCTTGGCGCTCGGCCGCTTGATCGGCCCGCTTCAGGGCGAACGTGGCGAACGCCACATTCGTCCCGACATCCTTGTAAACGTCCTGCGCGATCCGACTATCGGGGATCATCGATTCCTCATTTCGGTTGTCCGTTTGGTCTTGGCCCGGCCAACCCCACAGTAGACCCCAATCGCGTCGAGCGGGCTCCCGCCGACTGATCGCCTCACCTGCGGGCCGCCCGGCCCCTCGGCGGCCCGTGGCCCCCGGGCTCGGCCGGGTCGTCCTGGCCCACCGCGAAGAAATAGCTCGTGGCGTCGTAGAACACGCACTCCAACCGCTCGGGGCCCCCGGCGGCGGCGCGCCTGGAGCGGGACTGGAGCCGGGCGGAGACCTCCGCCACCAGGCCCGACGCCCGGTACGCGTGGGCCAGGGGCACGTCCGGGGCGAAGAGCATCCGCCCCAGGCCCGGGAACGCCGCGCGTCTCGAGCCGGGCCGCGCCACCTGGCACGCGACCAGCCCCCCAGGACCCCGGCTACGTCGACGCCCCAGCCGCGCTCCCGGCGCAACCGGTCCAGCCACGGTCCCAGGCCGAGCACGTCCCGCACCGCGCCGGCCAGCTGCCAGCCCAGATTCAACGCGCCGGCCGGGTCGGCCCTCGCGGACAGGTCCGCCGACAGCGCCGCCCCGGCCGAGGGCGAGCATGTGGTGGGGTTCGGCGAGCGCTACGACGCGGTGGACCAGCGGGGGCTGACGCTGGATTCGGTGGTGTTCGAGCAGTACAAAGGACAGGGCAGGGCGCGTCGCACCTATTTCCCGATGCCGTTCGCGCACATCCTGGGCGGCGGCTGGGGCTTCCACGTCCGGACGTCGAGACGGGTCTGGTTCGACGTCGGAGCGAGCGACCCGTCGAAGCTCGTGGTCGAATCCGAGGTCGGGCCGGACGGGCGTGTGGCGGTGGATGTCTTCTCAGGCTCCCCTGTGGAGGTGCTCGGGTCTTTCCTCGACCAGGCGGGCCGCGCCGAGCCGCTGCCCGCCTGGGTGCACCGGCTATGGGCCTCCGGCAACGAATGGAACACGCAGGCGTCGGTGATGGCGCAGATGGACGCGCACCGCGACCATGGCGTGCCGGTGGGCGCGGTGGTGATCGAGGCGTGGAGCGACGAGGAGGGGATCACGGTCTTCCGGGACGCCGAATACGCGGCCCGCCCGGACGGGAGTCCCTTTGTCGGCGCGGATTTGACGTATCCGGCCGACGGGGCGTGGCCGGACCCGAGGGGCATGGTCGACGGGCTCCACGCTCGGGACGTCAAGGTGCTGCTCTCGCAGATCCCGCTGCTCAAGAGCGGGGCCACCTTCGCCTTGGAGGACCAGCCGCACGGATCGCAGGTGATCTCCGACGGCGAGGCCCTGGTCCGTTCCGGCTTCGTGGTGAAAGGGGCGGACGGGCAGCCGTACCTGAACCGGGGCTGGTGGTTCCCGAAGGCGCTGATGCCGGACCTGTCGACCCCGGCGGGCCGGGAGTGGTGGGCGTCGCGCCGCCGCTACCTGGTGCGCGACCTGGGCGTGGACGGGTTCAAGACCGACGGCGGCGAGCACGCCTGGGGCGGCGCGTTGCGCTATGACGACGGCACCCGCGGCGACGACGGGAACAACCTCAACCCGGCGCGGTACGCGCGGGCCTACGGCGACTTGCTGCGCTCATGCGGGAAGGTGCCGGTGACGTTCTCCCGCTCCGGATACACCGGCAGCTGGGGGACGCGCTCCTGGCGGCTCCCGTCGTGGAGGAGGGGGCGACGGGCCAGACTGTCTACCTGCCGCGTCGCCGCGATGGCCCGGATAGGTCGGCGCGACCCGGCGGACTGGCCCGTATTGGCGGCCGCGCTGGCCTTGGGCTGCCCCATTTGGACGGAGGACGCTGACTTCTTCGGTGTCGGCGTTGCCACATGGGTCACCGCGCTGGTTGAGATCTACTTGGCTCCCAACGGCGAGTGGAAGACCCGCAGCTACCGGGCGGCCCGCAGCCAAAGGGGTGAGCGGCACTGGCGCTGCTCGGCCCCGGGCCTGCCGTCTCCATGGCCTGGACGCCAACCACGCTTCGGCGTAGTTTGGTAAGGATGATCGCCTATTCGTAAGGGGGGCCAGAATGCCGAGTTCAACTGTGACGAGCAAGGGCCAGCTCACGGTGCCAGCGGAGATCCGCCGTCAGTTCGGGATTGAACCCGGCACCAGAGTCGACTTCTACCCGGTCCCGGGAGGCACCATCACAATGATCCCCCGCACCCAGTCGGCCGCGGACCTGGCCGGGATGCTCGGGCCGACCGACGTGCGGTTGACCGTCGAGGAGATGAACGAGGCGATCGCCGACGCGGCGGCCCACCGCGTCCGATGATCGCGCTCGACACGAACGTCTTGGTGCGCCACCTGATGGACGACGATCCGGTGCAGAGCCCCATCGCTCACGCGGCGATGGCGCGCCTAACCCCATTCCAGCCGGGCTACGTCAGCCTCGTGGTGCTGGTCGAGACGCTCTGGGTGTTGCGCCGCTCCTTCCGGGTCTCCCACGAGCGCGCCACGGCCACCACCAGGGCGCTCTTGGCCGCGCGGGATCTGGTTCTCCAAGAGCCCGGCGCCGTCGCGCAGGCCCTCGCCGTCGCAGAACAGACCGACAGCGAAGTCCCGGACGCTCTCATCGCCGCACTTGCGCTGGAGGCAGGCTGCGAACGGACCTGGACGTTCGACTTCCGCGCGGCCAGGCGATTCGGGATGGAACTGCTCACCGCGTGAGGTCGAATGACCCCCGCAGACACCTGGTCGAAGCTGGCGTCGCCATCCAGCCACGAGGCCGCCGGAACGGGCGCGGCGGAGAGCCGCAGTCGTCCCCGACCGTTATCCGCGTAAGGATAAGCCCGGTACCCGTGGCGAGCCGGTGAGTCTCAATCGGTACGGGCCGGGGGATGAGGTCAACCCGCTCCTTGATCCAGGTTTCGATCAGGCCCGGCGTCGACGCGTCGAAGGGCATACGTCGCTCAGTACACCTGACTGGATGGTTCTGGGGCCACCAGGCTGACATGAAATAGCTGGTCAGACGCCTGCGAAGGGCCAGGAAGGCCGGTCACCGGCCGACGAGCGCCGATTGGACGGCGGCCAGTTGGTCGAGGGAAAGCGATTCGTCTGGCATCCGGCGAACCGCCTTGACACGCAACTGCCGGTCGCTCGGGCGCGTCCGGCGGATCGGCGCCGGTGGGCTCGACGGCCCAGGCGTGCCGCGCACGGCGGCGAACATGGCGGCGATCGGGGTAGCCGCGGCGGGTGGGCTGAGTTCGTCCGCGCGAGGCTGGGCCTCAGGCAGCCGTGACGTGGCGCTTTCCCCGCCTTGATTGGGGGGCAGCGGCCCCCCGGCGCGATCGCGGCGGGGAAGGGACAGGCCGTCGGCCAGCTCGAGCTGCGGCAACCACCAGGTCCGTCCCAAGTCTTCCAGCGGCATTGGGTTGGTGCCTGCTCCCGCCTCGGTTCCCAGGGGCGGCCAGCGCTGCGCGATTGATTGGGGCGAAACCATGGGGCGTCCTTTCGTGCGATACCAAACGTTGCTGAAGGGAACGGCCGGGCCTCCCCGTCCGGCCGGCCCGGCCGCATTCATGACAGTTGCAAGGCTAGGGCTCCCAGCACCGGCGAACCCAGCCGCGAACCTCGCGTTTTGTCTAGTCTCGCGCGCCACACCTGACCCGTGCCACTGCCCTGAGTGCCCAGTTCCAGTGGTCGCGTCCAGGATCTCCTGCGCGCCCAGACTTCGTTGACAACTGGGCTATCGGGCTGCACGATGCCGCCAGCCGATCTCTCGGAGGGCCTGGGGCCGTTCCCCGCGGCGGCCACTTCCGCCTGCCGCCGTCGCCAGCTCTAGCCCTGCCCCCAGGCGGGCGGCGCGCTACGCTGGTCTCGGCCAAAGCGCGTTGGGCCCGGAGCGCCTCGCCCGGGTCCGCCTACCCGGGAAAGGAGCCGCCGGTGAACAAGCAAATCGCTGTGGGTGTCGGCTTCTATGCACTTGTCATGCTGTGCCTTATCGTGGTGAGCGTTCAAGCCTCGCCCAACAATTACCTGCAGCCCCAGGCGCAGGACGGCTGGGTCGATTTGTCCGGCGCGGATTTCAGCAAGAATATCGCGCAACTGGACCCGGCGGTCTTCACTCATTATCCCGAGCAGTTGCTCGCCCCGGGAGAAGCGGGCGAGCCGGGCAGCGACGCGGTGGCGCCTTTCGGCACTTATCGGGCGCGTCTCGTGTTGCCCGCGCCAGGCGTTTACGCGGTGTCCCAAACCACCAACGACATGGCTTTGCGGGTCATGGTGGACGGCCAAGTGATCGGCGAGCACGGCCGGGTGGGGCGGACCGCCGAGGAGAGCCGCGCTTTGGCTGGGACTTTCGTCACCGCGTTTTACGCCGCCACCGCGGATGTCGAATTGTCTTACCAGTATTCCGGGTTCGTTCGCCACTACCGGCCGCCCAGCGTCGATTTGGGTGCTTCCCAGCTAATCGTGGCGCAGCAGGAAGGCCTGGTGTTCCGGGGCACGCTGTTCGCGGCGTGCCTGCTGATAGTGGCCATCCTGGCGCTGGGGCTGTACCTGTTCTTGGGCGTTGAGAAGGCGTTCTTGTGGTTCTCGCTGTCCTGCTTGGCGCTGGCGATCCACACGAGCACGCGGGGGGTTATGCTGCTGACGCTGCTGTGGCCCATCAACTCGGTGGCCTTGGCCCGGGTCGAGTACCTGACGTTGTGGTGCGTGATGTACACGTTCTTTCTCTACGCGGACGCGGTGTTCGGTCACCCCTGCCACGCCGCCGCCCGCCGTATCGGGGAGGTTGGGCTGGTCCTGTGCACCGCCTGCGTGCTGCTGTTGCCGCCGCTGGTGTTCACCGCGATGCGGGTGTGGTTCTTGGCGTTCGCGGCCGCGTTGGCGGTCTACTTCAGCGTGGCGCTGGTGTTGGACCTGAGGAGGCGGGGGCCGCAGACGCGGCGCGAGGCTGCGGCCGGCGTTGCCGCGAACGCCGGCCAGGCGGCTGCCCAGGGCGCCGCCCCGACGCCCAGCGCCACGGCGGGGAAGAAGCTGGTCTTGACCGCAGTCCTGCTGATGGCGGCGGTGACGCTGTCCGAGGAGACCATCTGGCGCTGGGTGCTGCCCTACCGGCTGCGCGACGGTATTCTGACGGATTGTGCCATGATCGGCGCGATCCTCCTCAATACGATGGCTCTGGCCCTCCACACCGTGCGCGCCAAGCAGGAGCTGGGGCAGGCCCAGTCGCGCGAGCGGGAGTTGCGGGAGATGAACCGCGTGCTGGACGAGCTGTCCGCGGCCAAGACGAGGGTCATCGCGAACATCAGCCACGAGATACGGACGCCGCTGACGGTCATGTCCGCCAACGTGCAGCTATCGAAGGCGCTGCTTGGGGCGGATGCCGACAGAGGCGAGATCGCCGAGCGGTTGGACGTGGTGGACGGCGAGGCGATGCGCCTCGCCCGCATGGTCAGCGAGGTCCTCCAGTTGAGCATGATCCGGGAAGGAGCCAAAGACCTCGCGCGGGTCGACCTGCGGGCGGTCCTGGAGAGGGTCGTCGAGGTCTACCGGACGCTGTTGGAGAAGAACGGCAATGCGCTGCGGCTAGATCTGCCGCGCGGCCTGCCCCACGTCTGGGGCGACGCTGACAAGCTGGTGCAGGTGTTCGTGAACCTGCTGGCCAATGCCAACGCGCATACCCGGGACGGCGAGGTGACTATCCACGCACGGTGCTTGGGCGATGAGATCGTGGTCGCTGTGGTGGACACCGGGACCGGCATCGCTCCGGAACTGCTGCCGCACGTGTTCGAGCGGGGCCACTCGGGCGGCCCTCGGGGTGCAGGGGTGGGCCTGGCGATCAGCAAGATGGTCGTGGAGCAGCATGGCGGTCGCATCGACGCGGCGAGTTCGCCCGGTGCGGGCACCACCGTCCGCCTGGTGCTCCCCGCCCTGCAGGGCGAGGAGGGCTGATGCGGCGCGAGAGGATTCTGCTTGTTGAGGACAACCTGGAGATCCAGCGGGCGAACGCGCGCTTGCTGCAGCTGAGCGGTTATACGGTGGCGATGGCATTCGACTTGGCCCAGGCGCGGGCCGCGATCAAGAGCGCGGCGCCTGATTTGGTGGTGCTGGACATCCTGCTGCCGGACGGCAGCGGCATCGCCCTTTGCGATGAGATCCGGCCCGTGACCGATGTGCCGATCTTGTTCTTGAGCGCTTTGGGGGAAACCGACGACGTTGTGAAAGGGCTCCGCGCGGGTGGCGACGATTATTTGCCCAAGCCTTACCATTACGACGAATTGGTGGCCCGGATTGAAGCGTTGCTGCGGCGTGCGCGCCGGGAGGGGACGCCGACCATCAGGGTGGGTTTGATCGAAGTCAATCTGCTGTCGCGCCGCGCTTCGGTGGACGGCCGGGACTTGCTGCTGGCCCCTAAGGAGTTCGCTTTGCTGGAGATATTGGCCCGCGGCGCGGGCCAATACGTCTCCGGGGCGAAGTTGTATGAGCGCGCCTGGGGCATGGACCCTATCGACGATGTCCGCACGGTTTGGGACCACATGTCGAGGCTGCGGCGCAAAATCGGGGGAAACGCGGGCGTGCGCTTCGAAAGCGCCCGCGGCAAGGGCTACCGGATAACGGCCGAGTCCGGCGAATAGCCTTCCTACGCCCGTCGGCTAGGTGGTCGCGGGCGCGGCGCGCCCGGTCGGCGCCGGCCACCGCCCAACGGCTTGCTGGTGCGGCTAGTCGGCGCGGCTCCGGAGCGCCCAGGTCCGCGCTCGCTGGGGTGCTTTTCCCCGCCGATGCCGCCGACACAGTTTCGGCCGATTCCCAGGTCCGCGCTCGCTGGGGTGCTTTTGCCCACCACTACACCGTCCCGACGGTCGCCCCCAACCCAGATTCTCGCTCTCTGGGGTGCTTTTGCCCACCTGGACGCGGACCTAGACAAAATGCGGGGTTCGCGGCTGGGTTCGCCGGTGCCGGGAGCCCTAGGCTTTCGGCTGTCCCGCAATGCGGCCGGGCCGGACTGACGGGGGAGGTGCGCCCGGCTGGTCCCTTGACTGGGATCCCCGAGCAACAAGAAGGAAGAGCCCCATGACCATCTTGCAGGCCCCGCCGCCGAGCGCTGTCCGGACTAAGCCGACGCCCTTGGCGGACGCTCCCACCACGATCCTCCACCGGGCGTTGGGCGTCCCCGCCAGACCCGTTCGGGTGGGCAAGTCGCTCGAGGCCGCCTTCCCGGAGGCGATGCTCGCCTTGGCCCGGGCCGGCCGCGCGGAGGAGGCGAAGGCCCGCCACGTCGAGTCGTACGCGCGCGCCCGTCGGCGGCCCTGCCGCCTGGGCCCGGTCGCCGCCAACATCATCTTCAGCGCCGCCACCGGCAACGAGGCCCGGGCGCTCGAGATGGCGGAACGTCACGTCGGCTGGCTCGGCCACGACCCGGCGGACCGTCTGGGCAACGTCCAACTGCTGGCCGCGACGGGGCTCGCCCTGACCGCCGCCGTCCGCGCCGGTCAAGGTGCCCGCCCGGTCCCGGCTGCCCACCGAGCCGATCTGGTACGCCTGTGGGGGACCCCGCCGGGCGGCGGCTGGACGGTCCGGTCCCTGGCTCCTGCGGTCTGGCGCGCGGCCGCGGACCTCGCCCACCAGCTGGATTGCCGGGGCGCGGACCGGGACGTGACCCGCTACGTCGCGCGGGTCCGCGCGCTGGCGGACGAAGGCGTCGACCTGCCGTTGCAGCAAAACGTCTTCGCCGGTCTGGTCCTCCCTGCGGCGGCGGGACCAGAAGGCGGCGGAAGTCCGAACCAGGCCCGCTGCGCCGAACACGCCTGGGCTTCCCGCCGCGCCGGGCTTGAGCAGGCGGGCACGGGCCGTCTCGCCAAGGCCGCGGCGAGCTTCCGCCAGGCGGTCCTCGCGGCCGCGGCGGCTGGCGACGGAGGTGGGCGGCGGGCCGCGGAGTTCTTGCTGGCCCAGACCTTGTTGACGATGGGCGATGCCGTCGAGGCGGCGGACCGCTTCGCCGACCTGACGGAGGCCGAGCTACGCGCCGGGCTGGGGCCCCAGTGGCCGGCCGAGACGCTCGAATGGCTGGGGCTGGCGTACGCCCGGGCGGGCGCCCCGCAGGCGGCGCTGGCCAGTTGGCGCGACTCGATCAGGTCGTATCACGCGGCCGGTATGCCGACTGCGGCTGCGCGGGTCCACTGGCAGCGGGGCCGCGTCGAGGCAGAGGCCGGACGCCCGGAGGCGGCCCTGGCCGAGTTGGACCGGGCGCTGGACCTCCTGGACACCGCCGGCTGGCACTCCCAGCCCGACCTGACGGCCCTGGCGCTCGACGTGCTGGACGCCCGCGCTGAGGTCTGCGCCGCTCTGGGCGAGTTCGTCTGGACCGATGGCGATGAGGCGGCGGTGTGCTGGCGCACGCCCGGCGGCTCGGAACGCCAGGACGGCCAATCGACGACCGACGAGGGGAACATATGAGGGACGGTTCGGCCGGGACGCCCGAGGCGGCGCCGGCGAGGCACGATGGCGCGCGGGGCAGGCACAGGCGCGGGGGCGCGCGGCGCCGGACGGCGGCGGCCTTCGCCGTCTTCAACGTCTTGACCAAGCGCCGCAAGACGGCGGCCCGTCACGCGCGCGCGAATGGCCGCACTGGCAAGGCGGGGTCAGCCTCGTGACGACGCGCCACCCGCGCCTGGCCACGTCGCCGAGGGCCTGACCGTCCGGCTCCGCAAACTACAAAACCACACACCCCGGGAGCACCCCGAAGCCCCCGAGCCCTTCTAGCAACCAACCAGCCGAAACCAAAAACGAACCGCTCCACGGGACTTGACCGGGGCTTTTGCCCACCTGGAAGCCAACCTCGACAAAATGCGAGGTTCGCGGCTGGGTTCGCCGGTTCTGGGAGCCCTAGCTTTGTTTGCTGTCGTAATGCGACCGGACCGGACAACGGGGAGTCCTGCCCGGCCCCTCCCTCCTAGCAGAAAGCCACACCGTGAGCGCGAATCGTTCCCCGATGTCTAGAAGTGCCTTGACCCTGAAGCTGACAGGCGCGCTGAAGCGCCTACCGCGAGCGGTCGTTAAGCCGGTCGCCCTGGTGGCCGTGGGCGCCGTCGCCTTGGGCGGCCTCACACTGGCTCAGAGCTGGATGAGCCGTGACGCCGCGGAGGCGGTCACGTTCCTGGGCGGCTGGGGCGGCGCGTTCGACAGGAATCAGCTCTGGCTGCAAGATGACGCCAACCTCACTTACCCCATGTACATGGCGGAGGATCCGGGCGCGGTCACCTCCGGCAGCCTGCCTTGGGTGGGGTCCATGGACCCGTGGGGCACCCTCTCCGGCGCGGGGGTAAATAATACGACGGTGGAGAACGTGGGGCTGACCATCGCCGTGGGACCGGTTTTCAAACACGCCGACGACGCGACCCTCCACATGGTCGACCAATACTTTGAGCCGGACAGCCCCGTCTACGTCTACCGGTCCCATGGGGGGGGCCTCGTCGGCGATGTGTTGATGCCTCAACAAGTCGACGCCCTGGAGTACGGCACCATGGCCGACAGCGTCTTGGCAAAGGACCACAATGGCACGCTTGCCCCGTCCGACGCGTGCCGGTCAGGGGAGCGCTGGTCCGCAGACATCAACCAGGCGAGCGGCTACCTCTACAACATGGACATGACGCCGGGCCATTATTTCGATGGCGAAGTCGAGTCGATCGCCCTGCCGCTCGCCATCTACGAGATGGGCCTCCCGCCCGCCGATGGGAGCGGGGGGACCATCACCTGTCTCGCAGGCACCACGTCGATCACGTCGGCGGATCCCGCGCATCCGAGCGTCACCTCCCAGTTCATGGCGCTCAGCGGCGATACCAATCCTTCCCCAGTCGACCGGAGGTGGATCGTGTCCTCGGACATGGTGACCGACTCCAACGGCAACATCTACGTCATGCTGCTTAGCGATTCGCACAGCCCGGGGCAAGCAACCAACAAATATGTCCTGTTGCGCATCAACGTCCCGATGGATAATTACCACGGGCTGCCGCTCTCGAGCGCGACCGGCGCAAAGTGGACCTACGAGGTGGTGCAGTACTTCACGGGCGTCAACAGCGGCGACGACGAGATGTACAGCAATGACAGAGCGTTGATCGTAGGCATGGCGTTCGTGGACGGCTACCTATACACGGCCGGCAACTACGACGATCCTTATCGAGGCGGTGGTGGAAGCCACATACTGAAGTGGGACATGCTGCGCGGCACCGTCGTGTCGGCGGGCAAGGTTTCTCCGGGGAGGAGTTTCGACGTTGACAAGGGGGTCGACCTGGCCAGCGCCGAGTCGGTGCCCGTCATCCGGGGCACGGTCTACAACGACACGTACGGCAGCGGCGTCATCAGCAGCACCTTTCCCGGGGTCGGCGGCGTCGAGGTCCGGCTCTACGAGGGTAATTCGCCCAGTGGCGGCTCCACCACCTGGACGGATCGTGGCGCCAGGACAACAACGAGTGACGGCAGGTACTCGTTCGTGTTGAACTCCGCGGTCGGCGAATACCTGGTGCGGGTGGTCCAGCCCACCATCGCCCTTGACGGTTCGACCGGGGACCGCGTCAACGCCGTCCAAACATGGGGCAACGCGGGAAGTTTGTGCACTGACGGTGCCAACGATTATCAGCCGCGTACAGGCCGGTGCTGGGGGGCGCGGGC
>JAISCU010000230.1 GCA_031265345.1 Bifidobacteriaceae bacterium | reverse complement strand
CATCTCGTCCTCCAAGGCGGCGTGGTCCAGCCCCAGCGCCTCCGCCGAGCCCGCGAACGCGACCATCTCCCCGAACAACGCCGCCGCGCGGGCGAACGGGCCGGCGGCGGCGTGGCGGGCCGCGGTGGTGGTGGCAGTGGTCATGGCCGTGGTTCCTTCCTGTTCGGATGTCGTCCTACCGCGTAGCTGCGGTAGGATGATCCGATGGTCCCACACGGGGACGGGAGGAGGGGGCAGATGGCCCGCGACACGCCGCGGGAGCCGTTCCAGGCGACCCGCGAGGCCCTGGCCGCGGAGCTGGGCAGCGTCGACGGGGTCCTGCCCGGGTGCGTCCGGGTCCGCCGCATGCGCTGCGGGAAAGCCTCCTGCGCGTGCCGCGGCGACCCGGAAGCGCTCCACGGGCCCTACATCCAGTGGACCAGGACCGAGGGCGGCAAGACCGTCACCCGCTACCTGACCCCCGCCCAGCTGGAGCGGTGGCGGCCCTGGTTCGACAACGCCCGCCGCGTCAAGGACGTCCTCGCCAGGCTCGAGATCGCGTCCGTCGCGGCCGTCGAGCAGGCCGCCGCCATCGACGACGCCCGCGGCTGAGCGCGCCACCCCCGGGGCGCGCGGACAGTGCGTCCCGCAAAACGGCGCACCGCCCCGGCCCCGGCGCGGCCCCGGCCCCCCCGGATAGGCGGAACCCCTGGCCACAGCGCAACCACGGCTCGTCTTCAAGTCACCTCAAAAGAGCCGCACCCAAATGATTTCGTCGAGATCCTTCGGCGTGTGACGCCAGCGCCGAAGGATATCACGCAGCTAATGACTTCATAACAATTCGGAACGCGAACATGATGCCTCGACGGACCGCGCCGACGATGGCCGTCGCCCTCCTCGTCCCGACTGCGGGCTGGACGGTCGCACACCGCCAGCCGCGCTCCCAATATGACCGAGCGGCATCGTCCACCGGCCCTTCCCCGGAACCGTCTCACTCGGCGGACGAAGCCAGGGGGCACGGCGATCCGCTTCGGCCTATGCTGTCGAACGGGGTTACACTTGTATCTGTAACAGATTAGGAGTTAGCAATGTTGATTTTAGCGGAGCATGCGGGACAAGCCTCGCTGGCCGCCACCCAGAAGGAGCGGGCGCAAGCCCAGGACTTGTTGAAGGTGGCCTGGGACGGGGAATTGGAGGCCGTGACGAGTGGCCAGCGGGTTCGGGTTCCCCAGGAATTGGCGCGAATGCTGCGCCGGGTGGTTGAGGCCGTCGCTGAAGGTGGGAAGGTGTCGATCGCCGACCTGCCGCTCGATCTGACCACCACCGAGGCCGCCCGCCAACTTGGCGTGTCTCGTCCCACATTGATGAAGCTGATCGACTCCGGGCAGTTGGCTGCGCACAAAGTGGGCAGTCATCGTCGGATCCGAACCGAGGATCTCTTGACGTTGAGGCACGCCCAGTTGGAAGCTCAACGCCACGCTTTCGATGAACTGCTGGAACTCGAAGCCGAGCTGGAAGCCAATGCCGCCGAATGACCTCCGCGTCGGCGCGCCTGCGGTGGTGTTCGTGGACGCGAACGTGCTCTATTCGAGGATGATTAGGGATTGGTTGTTCCTCCTGAAGCTCGAATCCGGGCGGGACCTGTTCGCGGTGCATACTTCCGAGGACGTGATCGCGGAAATGCTGTACCGGCTGCGGCGCAACAATCCGCAAGCGCCGGGAGAGTTGGTCTCGCGGATACACGACCGGATCGTGGACAACATAGACGAAAGGGTGACCGCCTACCGGATCGACGGATCATTCCCAGGCCAAGACCGCGATGACCAGCATGTTGACGCCGCCGCCAAGGCCGACCGCGCGGACTACCTGCTCACGGACGACCGAGGGTTCTTCGCCGCCTATTCCCGGTACGCCGACCCACCGGGCTACCAGCCCTGTTCGCCCGACGAGTTCTTTGGCATGGTGCACCACGCAGCCCCTGAAGTCACTCGTGCCACCGTGGCGCGGATGGTGTCGTACTGGGAAAATCAGGGCCAGAGCCCAAACTCGGAGACGCGGCTCGAATCAGCGGGGTGTCCCGCTTTGTCGAAGATCGTCGCTAGGATCGTCCATCCGCAGGCCATTCGACCACTCGGTTCCTCTTGAATCCGCGCTGTGACCGGCGCACGGCACTCGGAATGGGCGTCCGGCAACACCCGTAGTGGCCGCACCAATCCCACACACGTTCCTCACGGATCTAGCGACTGCGGGGACCACGGGCCGCCGAGCGTATTCCCCAGACGACCGAGCGGCATCGTCCACCGGCCCTTCCGCCGACCTGCGGACACTGGGCGAAGAAGACGCGCACCACGGTGGGCCTGTCCCGTCCGGAAGAGACTCGCGCGCGAACCAGTTGAAACGCGGCGCACCGCCCACTCGCCTCCCGTGTGTCGAAAGGCCCGGACGGCATCCGCCGCGGCGAGCCCTCACCGCTCCGCGCTGGGGGCCTCGACAGCGGTCGCGGCAGGGTGCCAGACAGTCCGGCGAATCAGCATCCAGGCGACGCCCGAGCCGACCAGCACCACGCCCATCGCGGCGAACACGACCGCACCTCCCAGACGGTCCATACAGAACGCGAGCGCCACAATGGCCGCGCCGTTGACGATCCGCTCGGTCGCGTCGAACACGGACAACCCGGAGGCGATCTTGCCCTTCGGCGCGTTCAACTGGATCAGCAGCGTCATGGCCCTCAGTTGGAAGACGCTGCCGAAACCCAGGACCACCGTGCCCGCGCCGCCCACAATGAGGTGGCCGTTCGCGACGGCGAGCAGGAGCGTCCCACCCCCGGCACAGACGGCGCCGATTCCGAACAACCTGGACAGGCTTTCCTTGCTGCCGCGCGCGACAAGAACCGCCGCGATGAACGAGCCCAGCGCCATGCACCCGAGCAGGGCCCCGGACTGGAGAGGGCTTAACTGGAAGTCGTGCTTGAACAGCGAGTACAACAGAAGGAGCACGGTGGACAGCGCCATTGTCGCGGACACATCGACAATCAGGAACGTCCGCCACGCGGTTGATTCCCAGATCGCTCTGGCGGTAGCGCGGAAGCCGTCGGGGAGACCCACGGCATCTTCTGACGGTAGCTGGCCGTCACTTTCAAGGGAGCCATCAGCGCCTGAACCGTGCGCCCCGTTCCCGGTCGCGGCTCGACGCCGGGCCTTCCCCAGCAGGAAGGCCATCAGCAGTCCATAGCCCAGGCCAAAGAGCACGGCCACTACCGCGAGCGCCTCGAATCCGGGCATCTGGAAAATGATCAGTCCAGCGACCACCGGGGAGGCGATGGACGCCACCGACCTCACGGACGAGTCGAGCCCCGCGAACCGGATCAGACCCGCCTCGTCCTGCCCGAACACCTCGGGCAGCGCCGCTTCGTGCGCGATGGCCACGAGTTGGTTGAGGAAGTCGATCACCGCGGCGATGACGATCACAAGGATGCCACTGGTCACTCCGACGGCATGGTCCGCCAACCCGACGCCCGCCAGGACCGCCACGACGAGCCCGGCGAACACCGCCATCGCTCGCAGAGGACCCCACGAGTCGATCTTCGGTCCCAACGCGACGGAGGCGAAAGCCTCGGTCAGGTACCCCGCGCAATAGATCCAGCCGACAACGGCCACCTGATCCGAGATGTTGAGCGCCGAGTTGACGAAGGCCATGTCGTAGGTCGAATCAGCCAACGCTATGACAACCACCGAAACTATGAACACGATCACCAGCGGCAGGTCCCGCACGACGCGTGGTCTACTCATCGCTGGCCGCCGTCCTCTCTGCGTTCGCGCCTACGTGTTTGTGCGGGGGTTCAGGCTGGGGTTCAGGGAGTGGCGCGAAGACCAGTCCGCGCGCCCACTGGGTCGAACGCGCCGAGAACCCCGCCGACCATCTCCCCGCGAGCGCCGTTCGGGGCTGCCCCAAGCAACGACCCACCTGCGTCACCCCGGCTCCGCTCGCTGGCCCGTCGACTCGTTGCGAAGTAGCCTAGGCCATTAGTCCCATGCTAACAGTGTTTTCACTCAAGTCTTGCGCCGCTATCGTTCTTGCCTTGGACGATGCCGCCGCCCCGCTCCCCGCGCCGGTTCTGGCCCGCTTCGGGACTGGTTCGACGGATGCCAAGTGCGCGCGCACGGGCATCGCCCGATTCTCGCGGCTGCCGGGATCGGGCCCATCTCAAGGGGAATAGCGACGACGCCGACACCGCGTGCTTCGGCACCTGTGCAGGAGGGCCCAGATCAGACGGCGACCGGGCGGCGCAACGCGGCCAAAGCCGACACCAGTTCCTCGCGATCCGAGCCGTCTGCATCCGGCAGGATGACTTGCTCAACATCATCGAGCAGTTCCGGACGGACGACTGCCTCGGAATCGGCGGCGGCATCGAGCACCACCGCCGCGAAGATCACACCCTCGCCGCCGGAGTGGAGACCGCGTGCGAAACCGCGCGTGTCGTCATCCAATTGCGGGACGACTTCCTGATTCAGGTCATCCGTGACTTCCCACCATTCGCGCACGATTCTCAGCCTACTCTCGTTGATCGGTGTCCAGCAGGGGGCGGGGCACCTGGCGCCGCATGATGGGATCGTTGAAGACAACCCCGTCGCCCCGGAGCGGATAGGCGGCCTCGATACGTCCTTCCTGGATGACGACTTCGATCACCATTCCGCTGGCGTACCCAGTCCGGATGGCCCTGCCCTTCTTGATCCGCTCGTGGGCGGCCGCGTTGGCGGCATTCACCGCTTCTATGGCCGCATCATCGGAGATGTCGGGGAACTCCGTTTTGCCGGGCCTGCGCGATCCATGCCGGTGGCCGCCCACGCTGGGCCGCCTTGGGTCTCCCGCGAGCATATGGTCGGCTGCCATCGAGTCCACTCTCAACGCGCCGCGGCCACTCTCGTCACCATCAGCTTCCAGCCGGTCGATGTGGTGTTCCCGGTCCATCCGCTCCCTCGTCCTTCGGTTGTCGGCCTTGCGCAGGTCCGCACTCATCCTAAAGGTCCGCGCCTCGCTCGGAATGTCAGGGGACGATCCAATCAGGCGTCCGTGTCGGTGGCGGCGCCGGCGAACTGGGACTGGTAGAGCCGCCAGTAGGCGCCCTTCGCGGCCAGGAGTTCCTCGTGGTCGCCCTTCTCCACCACCGAGCCGTGCTCCATCACCACGATCACGTCGGCGTCGCGGATAGTGGACAGCCGGTGCGCGATCACGAACGAGGTCCTCCCCCGCCGCAGCTTGTTCATGGCCTGCTGGACCAGCACCTCGGTGCGGGTGTCCACCGAGGACGTGGCCTCGTCCAGGATCAGGATGGCCGGGTCGGCCAGGAACGCCCGCGCGATGGTCAACAGCTGCCGCTCGCCCGCCGAGATGTTGGAGGCGTCCTCCTCCACGACGGTCTCATAGCCGTCCGGCAGGGAGTGCACGAACCGGTCCACATAGGTGGCTCTGGCCGCCGCCATCACATCATCCTCCGTGGCGTCCAGCCGACCATAACGGATGTTGTCGTAGATGGTGCCGGAGAACAGCCATGTGTCCTGCAGCACCATCCCCATCTTCGAACGCAGGTACTCTCTGGTCAGGTCGCGGATATCGACCCCGTCCAGGGTGATCGAGCCGCCCTCGATCTCATAGAACCGCTCCAACAGGTTCACCAGCGTGGTCTTCCCGGCGCCGGTCGGGCCGACTATCGCCACCGTCTGGCCCGGTTTGGCCCACAGCCGCAGGTCCTCGATCAAGGGTTTGGCGGGATCGTAGGAGAACTTCACGCCGGAGAAATCGACCCGGCCGGAGAAATCGTCCAGGCGGGCTGGCGAGGAGGGATCGGGCTCCAACTCCTCGGCGTCAAGCAATTCGAAGACCCGCTCCACCGACGCCACGCCGGACTGGAGCAGGTTCATCATCGACGCGATTTGGGCCACCGGCTGCCCGAACTGCCGCGAGTACTGCACAAAGGCCTGCACGTCCCCGAGCGACATCGAGCCGGAGGCCGCCCGCAGCCCGCCGATCACCGCGATCAGGACGTAGGCCAGGTTCGAGACGAACCCCATCACCGGTTGGATCGACATGGAGATCGACTGGGCTTTGAACGAGGCCTCGTACAGCTCATGGTTGCGTTCCCGCAACTCCTGCTCGGCGGCGGCGCGGTGGCCGAACAGCTTGACGACCGCGTGCCCGGTGTACATCTCCTCGATGTGGGTGTTCAATTCCCCGGTCGAGGACCATTGTTTGACGAACTGCGGCTGCGCCCGCTTCGCGATCACCGCCGTCACCACGGCCGCCACCGGGATCGACACCAGGGCTATCAGAGTCAGCCAAAGCGAGATGGTGAGCATCATGACCAGGATGCCGAGCAGGTTGAAGACCGCGAACAGCAACTGCGTCATGGTCTGCTGCAGCGTCTGGCCCACATTGTCGATGTCATTGGTGACCCGCGACAAGACCTCGCCCTTCGGCTGGTTGTCGAAATACTTCAGGGGCAGACGGCCCAGTTTCGCCTCGACGTCGCGGCGCAGCCGGTACATCGAGTTCTGGATGATCCGGGCGGTGAGGATGCCCTGCGCGTACCCGAGCAACGCCGAGCCCACGTAGACCGCGAGCACACCCAGCAGGATCATTCCGACAGCGGTGAAGTCCACGCCGACCCCGGCGGTGAAGTCCATCGCGTCGAGCATGTCCATCAGGCGGTCGTTCATGGCCGAAGGGTCCGCGCCAGGTTGGCTCTGGAACTGCTCCAGGAGCTTCAGGACCTCCGCCTTGGGCATGGTCTGCCCGGGCTTCAGCACGCCCGCATCCACCAACTGCGCGCCGACGAGCTTGCCGATGAAGCCCTCGAAAACCCGGTTCGTGGCCTGGCCCAGGATCTTCGGCCCCACCACGCCGAGCGCCACCGACACGACCGTCAACGCGAGGGTGAAGGCGATCTTCACGCGCTCCGGGCGCAGCATCCCCAGGAACCGCAGCCCCGATTCCTTGAAGTTCAGGGCTTTCGCGCCTGGCATGGCCCCGCCGCCCGGCCCCATGCCTATCCCGCGTCTGCGTCCCGACCCTCCCGAGGCCGCCAACGAACTAGTGCCTTTCTGCGCCGCGTCCCCGGACGCCGTGTCCCCTGACGCTCTGTCCGCAGGCGCCGGGTCTCCAGAGACCGCGTCGGAGTTGGACGATGCCGCCGGCCGCCTCGCGCCTATCTGGGCGCCTTTCGACCCGGGTCCGCCGCCTTTGATCGGGCGCGCCTCATGACGCCGGTCCGTGCCACGCGACTCCATGTTGCGCTCAGCCCGGTCCCTCTTGTCCGCGCCGCTCATGCCGCTTCCTCCAGGCTCATCTGCGACTCCACTATCTCCCGGTAGGTCGGGCAATCGGCCAGCAGGTCGCGGTGCCGGCCGATCCCGACCACCCGGCCCGCGTCCAGCACCAGGATTTGGTCGGCGTCCATGATGGTGCCGACCCGTTGCGCGACCAGGACCACCGTCGACTCGCGAGTGATGGGCCTCAACGCCGCCCGCAACCGGGCGTCGGTGGCGAAGTCGAGAGCCGAGAAGGCGTCATCGAACACGTAGAGGCTCGGACGGCGGATGACCGCCCGCGCGATCGACAAACGCTGGCGCTGGCCGCCGGAGACGTTGGTGCCGCCCTGCACTATCTCCATGTCCAGCCCGTCGGCGGACTCGCGCACGAAATCGGCCGCCTGGGCGATCTCCAACGCCTCCCACATTTCCTCCTCGCTGGCGTCTGGTTGGCCGTACTCGAGGTTGGACCGCACGGTGCCGGAGAACAGGTAGGGCTGCTGCGGCACGAACCCGATGGCCCCCCACAACAAGTCCAGGTCGAGAGACTTCACGTCGACGCCGCCCACTTCGACCCGGCCCGAGGTCGCGTCGAACAGGCGCGGGATCAGGTTGACCAGACTGGTCTTGCCCGAGCCGGTCGAGCCGATGATGGCTGTGACCTGGCCGGGGGCGGCCGCGAAGGAGATATCGGCCAGCACGGGTGCCTCGGCGCCCTGGTAACGGAACGACGCGCCGTCCAGACGCAAGTGTCCGGGCTGGGAGAACTCGCGCACCGGATCGGAGGGCGGCGCGACCGTGATCTTGGCCTCCAGCACTTCTTGTATGCGTTCGGCGCAGGCCTGGGCGCGGGGCACGAAGAAGAACATCATCGCCGCCATCATCACGCTCATCAGGATCAGCATCAGGTAGGTGATGAACGCGGTCAGCCCGCCCACCTCCATGGCGCCCGATTCGACCCGGTGGCCGCCGAACCAGATCACCGCCACAGAGGTGATGTTGGTCAGCAGCATGATGAACGGGAACATCAGCGCGAAGGTGTAGCCGACCGACATCTGCAACCCCGTCAAGTGCCGGTTGACGCCGTCGAATCGCTCCTCCTCGTAGGGCTGGCGGACGAACGCCCGGATGACTCGGTTGCCGTCGATCTGCTCGCGAAGCACCTGGTTGACCGAGTCGATGGCCTTCTGCATGGCCCGGAACAGCGGATTCATGCGTTTCAGGATGAAGGCCAGGAAGATGATCAACACCGGCAGGATGACCAGGATCAGGGATGACAGGACGGCGTCGTGACGCAGCGCCATGGTTCCGCCGCCAATCATCATCAGCGGCGCCGAGATCAGGATAACCAGCGTCATCAGCACCAGCATCTGGACCTGTTGGACATCGTTGGTGGTGCGGGTGATGAGAGAGGGCGCGCCGAACCGGGCCAGTTCGCGGGCCGAGAAGTCCATCACCTTGTCGAACAGCGCCTGGCGCAGGTCCCGCCCCAGTCGCATGGCTGTGCGCGACCCCAGATACACGGCGATCACCACGGCCACGACCTGGCCGAGCGACACTCCCAGCATCCAGCCGCCGGTGGCGACGATGTAGTCGGTGTCCCCCTTGGAGACGCCGTTGTCAATGATGTCGGCGTTGAGAGAGGGCAGAAAGAGGTTCGCGACCGCCTGGATGCCCTGCAGGACCAGGATCACCGCGATGGTGGTGGCGTACGGTTTCAGGTAGTGGCGAAGTAGTTTTAGCAGCAACGGTCTATATCTCGCGGGGCTGGAACGGGCCTTCGTACGGCCCTTGGTTCATCGGCCCGTAGGGGCCTCCGGAGGTCGGGCCTTCGCCGGGCGCCGGGCGCGGCGGGATCGGCGGCACATCGGCGCTGGGCGGAACACTCGGCGCGAACCCGGCCTCGTGCGCGGGGTCGAAAGGCACCCCCGAACCGGTGCCGGCCTGACTCGCGTCCGAGGTGGCGGCATCGGCGGCCCCCTGAGCCCGGCGCAAAGCCTCAGCCGGGTCCTCCAACGAGATGTCGCGGAAAGCCATCGACGCCAAAGCTCGACTGGCGGCGCTGGGCTGACGCGGGCCCTTGCCGTCCTCGGCGGGCGCGAAAGCCTTGCCCATGCCGGACAGTGCCTCGGTGAACTCGGCCGGGATGATCCAGAGCTTGGAACTGGCGCCCTGGGCCAACTGCGGCAGCATCTGCAGGTACTGGTAGGCGAGCAGCTTCGGGTCGGCGTCGCCCTCGTGGATGGCTTCGAAGACCTGCAGGATCGCGCGGGAATCGCCTTGGGCTTTCAGGATCGAGGCCTGGGCCTGGCCCTCCGCCGTCAGGATGGCGGCCTGCTTCTCGCCTTCGGCCTTGAGGATCTGCGACTGCTTGATGCCTTCGGCGGTGAGGATGGCGGCGCGGCGGTCCCGCTCGGCGCGCATCTGCTTCTCCATCGAGTCCTGGACCGACGAGGGCGGGTCGATCGCCTTCAACTCGACCCGGTTGACGCGGATGCCCCAGCGTCCGGTCGCCTCGTCGAGGACGCCGCGCAATTGGCCGTTGATCTGGTCGCGGCTGGTCAGCGTCTGCTCCAGGTCCATCGAGCCGATCACGTTACGCAACGTGGTGACCGTCAATTGCTCGATGCCGGTGATGTAGTTGGCGATCTCATAGACCGCCGCCACCGGGTTGGTGACCTGGAAATAGATCACCGTGTCGATGGACACGACCAGGTTGTCGGAGGTGATCACCGGCTGCGGAGGGAATGAGACCACCTGTTCGCGCAGGTCGACTGTGGCGCGCACCCGGTCCACGAACGGGACCAGCAAACGCAGGCCCGCCTCGATGGTGCGCTGGTACCGGCCCAGCCGTTCGACCAGCCAGGCCTGGGCCTGCGGCACGATCCTGATCGACTTCTTCAGCACCACCAGGGCGAAGATGACTACCGCGACCGCGAACACGATCAGCACAATTGTCTTCGCATCAAAGTCGTTACCCATGATTCAGCCCTCCTGGTTGACCGGCGCGACCACGGAGGTCGCGCCATCGATGGCAGTCACAATCAGTTCGGTGCCGGGCGGCACCACTCCCTCACCGTCGATCCGGGCCGTCCAGACGTCGCCGCCGATCTTAGCCCTTCCGCCGTGCTCGTCGATCGCGGTGACCGCCTCGGCCGGTTTCCCGACCAGGGCGGCTGCCCCGCTGACCGGTCGCGTGTCGGCTTTCACTTTCAGGAAACGGAGCAGCAAGGGCCGCACCGTCGCCAGCATCACGACCGAAACGATGGCGAAGATGATGATGGTCACCCACCACGGAGCGTGCAACGCGGCGGCTGCCGTGGCGGCCAGCGCCCCGACCGAGAGCATCAGGAACGTGAAGTCCACGGTCATCATTTCGACCACGCCCAACGCGAGGGCTCCGATCAGCCACCAGAGCCACAGCCATTCCTCCACCGATCAACCCTTCCCCTCAGATGTTGGACCTGCGCGGCGCCCAGCCGGGCGCCTCGGGCTCGCGCTCCCCACTAGGTTAGCGGTTCGCCACCGCTCCCCAGCGCCGACCTGCGGTAGTAACTCGCAACGGCATGTCGAATGCCTCCGTCAGATTCTCATCCGTCAGGGTCGCCGCCATCTCCCCCGCCGCGGTGATCCGCCCCTTCGCCATCAACGCGGCGTGGGTGAAACCGGGCGGGATCTCCTCCAGATGGTGGGTGACCAGGATCATCACCGGCGAACGGGGATCGCTCGCCAGCTCCGCCAGGGCCGCCACCAGTTGTTCGCGCCCACCCAGGTCCAAGCCCGCCGAAGGCTCGTCCAACAGCAACACTTCCGGGTCCGCCATCAGGGCGCGGGCGATCTGGACCCGCTTGCGTTCACCCTCCGACAGGGTTCCGAAAGTGCGCTCCGCCAGGTCGAGCACGTCGAACGCGGCCATCAGGTCGCTCGCCCGCCGTTCGTCGCCGGCCTCGTAAGCCTCCCGCCACCGACCGGTGATGCCGTACGCGCCTGTGACCACGGCATCGGACACCTTCTCCCCTGGCGGTATGCGCCCTGCCAGGGCGGCGGACGCGAACCCGACCCGGCCGCGCAACTCGAACACGTCCACGCGGCCCAGCCGCTGGCCCAGGACCCGGGCCCGGCCGCTGGTCGGGAACAGGCGGGTGGCGGCGATCTGCAGGACGGTGGTCTTGCCGGCGCCGTTCGGCCCCAGCATGACCCAGTGCTGGCCCTCGCGGACGGACCAGTCGATCCCGTCCAGGATTGTCTTGGGCCCGCGTGTCAGACGCACGTCCTCGAGCCGCAGGACCTCGTTCATGAGCGCTCCAGCACCTTCCGGTAGACCTCGACCGTGCGGGCGCCGATGGCGCGCCACGAGAAATGCTCCTCGGCGCGGCGGCGCGAGGCGGCTCCGAAGGCTTTCAGTCTGGCCGGGTCTGACAGGGCCTCGTTCAGCGTGGCCGCCATGTCCGCGATGAACCGATCCGGGTCGAGCGGGGTGCCGGTGCCGTCCTCGACCTGCTCGATCGGGACCAACCAGCCGGTCACGCCGTCCTCAACGACCTCCGGGATGCCTCCCGTGGCCGTCGCCACCACCGGGATTCCACAGGCCATCGCCTCCAGGTTGACTATCCCGAGCGGCTCGTAGATCGACGGGCAGGCGAACAGCGAGGCGTGCGAGAGGATCGCGTCGAGTTCCTCCTGGGGCAGCATCTCCTCGATCCAGACCACGCCTTCGCGCTCACGGCCCAGTTGTTCGACCAGGCCCCGGACCTCCTGGGCGATCTCCGGGGTGTCCGGCGCGCCCGCCGCTAGCACGATCTGCACGCCCTTGCCGAGCCCACGCACGGCGCGCAGGAAATACGGCAGGCCCTTCTGGCGGGTGATCCTCCCCACGAACGCGACCGTGGGCGCTTCCGGGTCGATCCCGTGCCGCCTCACTATGGCGGTCGCCTCCGGGTCTTTGCGCGGGCGCCACTTCTCCAGGTCGATGCCGTTGTGCACGACCTCCACCTTGGCCGGGTCCACGAACGGGTAGGCCTTCAGTATGTCGCGGCGCATCCCGGCACTGACGGCGATCACCCCCGCCGCGCCCTCGTAGGCGGTCCGTTCGGCCCATGATGACAGCGCGTACCCGCCACCCAGTTGCTCGGCCTTCCACGGTCGCAGCGGCTCCAGGGAATGGGCCGAGAGGACGTGGGGCGCGTGGTTCAGCAGTGAGCCCAGGTGTCCCGCGAGGTTGGCATACCAGGTGTGTGAATGGATGATTTCCGCGTCGCTGGTGCCTCCCGCCATCTTGAGGTCCACGTCGAACGTGGCGAGCGCCGGGTTCGGGTACATGCCGGGCGGAGGGCTGTCGAA
>JAISCU010000182.1 GCA_031265345.1 Bifidobacteriaceae bacterium | reverse complement strand
TCCGTCAACGCCAAGCTCCGGGTCATCACCCGCACCGCCTTCGGCTTCCACGACGTCAACGCGCTCATCGGGCTCGCCATGCTCTCGCTCGGCGGCCACCCGCCCACCATCCCAGGCCGAAAATGACCCACGAACAAAGGAGGAGATCCCCATTACGTGCCCACTGGCCAGAAGTTTCGCTTCAGGTCAAGATATTTCGGGGCCATTTTCGGGACGCCGATGCCGCCCACCGGGTCAGTCGGGCGGGCGCGGGGCGCCGACCGCGCGGCATCGTGCGACTGGCGCCTTTCGCGCGACCGGACGAGCGGCCCTGGCGGCGTGCCGGGCCGCTGCGTAGGCTGAAGTAAGTCCCCTCATCGATAGTTCGAAAACCGAAAGAGGGGATCACTATGAGCCAAATCCACGAGTTTGACACGAGTTACGACGTGATCGTGATCGGCGGTGGCGCCTCCGGCCTTTCGTGCGCGGTCCAGGCGGCCAAGGACGGCCTCACCTGCGCCCTGCTGGAGAAGGAGGCCCAGACCGGTGGCAGTTCCGCCTTCGCCGAGGGCCACGCCGCCTTCGAGTCGGATGAGCAGGCCAAACGCGGCATCACCGTGACCAAGCGTGAGGCGTTCGACACCTACCTCGACTACTCGCACTGGCGTGCCAACCCGTCGGTGGTGACGCGATTCGTGGAGAACGCCGCGACGACCGTGAAGAAGATGCGCGACGAGATCGGGGCTGTCTACGACGACGTGACGGTGACCGCGCTGGACCAGCCGGGCGAGCTGGTCACCTGGCACCTGGTCGAAGGCGAGATCGCCAAGCTGATCGAATTGCTGGAGGCCGAGGCGCGGCGGCGCGACGTGGACATCTTCCTGGGCACGGCGGCCCGCGAGGTCCTACTTGACGACGCCGGGAAGGTAGTGGGGCTGGCCGTCCGTGACGCCGACGACCAGACGGTTCGTCTGGGGGCCAAGGCTGTGGTGGTGGCGAGCGGCGGCTACGCCAACAACCCTGAGATGATCGACCAGTACACACGTTTCGACAAGGTGGGAGGCAAACTGATCAACGTGGGCGGTCCTGGGAACACCGGCGACGGGATCAAGATGGTCCTGGCGGCCGGTGGCGCCGAGCACCCATCAATCGGCACGCTGCTGCTGTTCCCGTTGATGCGCGACAAGACCATCACCAGTCACACCAATGCCACCGGTATGCAGCCGTATTTCTGGGTCAACGCCAACGGCGAGCGGTTCATCAACGAAGCCGTGGGCCTGAACTTCGGGAACGCCGGGGACGTCGTGGCCGCGCTGCCCGAGTCGATGTATTGGCTGATCATGGATTCCGCCACGATCCGGCACTTGGTGGAGGACGGCAACGAAGTGGGGCTCGGCATCTATGTCTGCAACCACGAGAAGATGGTCCGCCTCCCCGATGAGATAACCGTCGATGCCGCCGACCCGGACCGCGCGAACGTCCAGTCCGCCCAGACTATCGGGGAGCTAGCCACCAAGATGGGCCTTGATCCGGAAGTGGTCAAGGCCGAGGTCGATGCCTACAATGCGGCCTGCGCTGCGGGCGAGGACGCCCGGTTCCACAAGCCGGCCAAGTTCCTGCTGGCGCTGGCGGAACCGCCGTTCTACGCCATCAAGATGGAGACCGGGATCATGGTCTCGATGGGCGCCATCCTGGTGGACGATCATTGGCGCTGCCTGACCAAGTCCGGCGAACCGATCAAAGGCCTGTACGCGGTCGGTTGCGACGCTGGCGGTCTGTTCGGGGAATCGTACTCGCTGCCCATTCCCGGATCGGCCAACGGCTTCGCGCTGACCTCGGGCTGGCTCACCGCGGACGACATCGCCGAACGGGTCAGGGCCGGCTCGCTCTGACCGCAGCCTTTGCGCCTTCGGGGACGGTACCGTTTCGTGCCCACCGCACGGTTTTCCACAGGCGAACCCGCAGGTCAGGCCCTGTGGATAACGGGTCCGTCCCCATTGGGTGCCCAAGGGCCGGGAATTGTTCTTCATGTCAAGGAATTTCGAGGCGGTTTTCAAGGTGCCGATGCCGCCGCCTCGGTGATCGGGCGAACGCGGGTAGCTGACCGAGCGGCATCGTGCGACCGGAGCATTCGTCGCTACCGGACGAGCCGGGGAACACCGTTGAACGGTTGTTGAACGGCGGGTAGGCTTGGCCAATGACGTCAATTGGGTTCCGAGTGACGGCCGAGGACCAGCGAATTCTGCGCGCGGCCAAGATGGAAGGCGAAACGACCACCGACACGATTCGGCGGGCTTTGCGGCTGCTGGATCACGAAGAATGGTTGAGACGCGCCCGCGTTGAGGCGGCCGCGCTGGCTGATGAGGACCTGAACGCGGAGCCGGATGCCTGGTGATCCGAGGGGCCGTCTACCGAATCGACCTTAGGCTGGCGCGCGGCCACGAGCAGCGCGGCAAACGTTTGGGGCTGGTGCTCTCGGAGCCGGGGTTGTCGCTTTCCGTCGCGACGGTTGTGCCGACTTCCACTTCGGCACGGTCTGGGCTCTTCCGGGTGCCCGCCGAGGTCGCTGGAAGACGCACAGTGTTCCTGATCGACCAGATTCGGTCGATCGACACTGACTACATCCTTGGCGACCCGGTCGATTATCTGGACTGGGGCACTCTGGCCGACGTGGAATTGGCGGTGGCGCACTACTTGGGCCTGGCGGAGCGCTTGCGGACGGCCGGCCACCTGGGCGATGCGCCGAGGCCCCGGCAGGACCCACGACGGTCCCAGTAGGCTCGAACCATGTCTGAAATCGAACAAGTCTTGGTGTTGGTCAAACCCGACGGCGTCGCTCGTGGCCTGGTGGGACAGGTGATCGCCCGTGCCGAGGCGCGCGGCTATAGGATCGCGGCATTGTCGTTACGCCGAGCCACCCCCGAACTGCTGGCCGCCCACTACGCCGAGCATGTTTCCAAGCCCTTCTACCCGAGCCTGGTCGAATACATGACCTCCGGTCCTGTCGTCGCCATGATTCTTCAAGGAGCCCAAGTCATCACGGCGGTCAGGACCATGGCCGGTGCCACTGATCCGATCAAGGCCGCGCCGGGGACCATCCGGGGCGACTTCGGGCGCGACTGGGGGACTGGCGACATGCAGAACATTGTCCACGCCTCAGATTCGCCCGCGTCCGCAGCCCGCGAGATCGCCATCTGGTTCCCCGGCGCCTGACCTGGAGGCTTTCGCACAGGTTTGCGGTTGCGGGGGTTTCTCTTCTGCCGCAATTGGCCGATGCCGCGTGGTCGGACACCCGTCTCAAGCCGTCCTCGACCGGCCTTGGGTTGGCAGCCGCCTTGATTCGTCCCGGTGCCAGGCGCTCGCCTCTGGCTGGCAGCCCGCTGGCGCGGTCCCGTCGCGGGCGTGACCTGGCAGTGGGCTGGGAGGCCGGGAGCGCGGCATCGGGCAAGCGGGAGGGCGGCTCGAGACCCTGGCCCTGGCTTGCCGCGACAGGAGACGGGGCGGGTTGACGGCTTGTATCGGCTCGCGATAGTATCGGTTCACGATATATCTGGTGCCGATAGAAATCTCGGCCACGATGGGATGGGAGCACCCGTGGCGCAGCCGTTGACCGAAGCGGTCTTCTACATCTTGGCCGTGCTGACCGAACCGCGTCACGGCTACGGGATCATGCGGCGCGTGGAGGCGCTGACCGGCGGTCGGGTGACGCTCGCGGCGGGGACGCTGTACGGGGCGTTGGGCGCGTTGGTCGAACGGGGCTGGCTGACCGTCCGCGAGGGCGCCAACAAGAAGCGGTACGAACTGACGTTCACGGGCCGCGCCGCCCTCGAGGACGAAGTCGCACGGTTGGCCGAACTGGTCGCGCACGGTCGCGCTGCCGTCGATGCGATGCGTGTGTCGACTGGGACGGAGGCGGATCATGGCTAGGGGCGAGCGGGTCAAGATCAGGCGGATCAAGGTCTTGACCACCGACCAATGGTTCACCGATTGGTTGAACCGTTATTCGGTCGAGGGCTGGCAGCTGGTCAGGGCGGGTCGGGTCACTTTCACCTTCGCCAAAGGCGAGCCATGCGAGTACAGCTATCGTTATGAGGTCCTTCCGGGCGCCCCGGACTCGTCCGAGCGCGCCGAGTACCTCGAGTTGCTGGACGCGATGGGGGTCGAGGTGATCCGCGCCTACGAATCCTCCAACCCTCGTATGGCGTGGGCGATCATGCGGCGCCGGGCGTCGCTCGGCCCTTTCGAGCTGCAGTCGGACGTGGGCTCGCGCCTCGCCTATGAGCGCCAGGTCAGGAGGATCTGCTGGCGGGCCGCGACCTGGACCGCTGTCTTCCTAGCCCTCGAGGCCGCGCTGGTCGCATTCTGTTTGGCGACCGTTGTCAGTGACAGCCCGCAGTTCCTTCACAGCTTTTTCAACGGGCTCGCGTGGGGAGTCGGCCTGTGGGTTCCCTTCGCTCTCGGTCTGTTGGCTTACCTGGTGATCGAACTGACCCAGAACCGCAAGCGGCTCCGGCGCCTTCGCGAGGAGCAACTGGTGTTCGAATGACCATGCGGATGTCTGAGGCGCGATTTGCGAAGAGTTTCGGTGTGTTGGTCCGCCAGCAGATCGAAAAGTGCGAACTGGTCGTAGGGTGGGACCTAATCGCAAACTAGGCCGGACCGGTCGAACACCATGCCGTCCGTCACCGTGAGGCGGTATTGGTGCCCGTTTGACGTGTAGGGGACCAGGAAGGCGTCGGCCGAGCCGGTGCCAGTCGGGCCCTGCCGCAGCGCCAACACCAGGTTGACGCCCTCGCCCGGGGCGATGCTCGCACCAGCAAGCTCCTCGCGCGAGTCGAACTTCTCGACCCATTCGTCGCCTTCGCCCTCGACCGTGGGCGGGATGATGATCCCCCCGCCGTATATCCAGGCCTCCTCGCTCCGGATGATGTACTGGCCGACCAGTTCGATGTCTTGGGCGTTGACTAGTTGGGCATGGCCCAGAGTGATCGCGTGCTTGGAGTCGGTGTTGAGTGCCCAGGTGGTGCCGAGGGCTCTGGCCTGGCCTTCCTCCACGGTGCAGACCTGGACCATCGAATCGCCCTCGCCTCCGGAATCGAGCGGGCCCGATTCGGTCGGGGCAGAGCAGGCGGCGCACGCGGTCACGGCGACCGCCCCTGCGACCACCGCCCTGGCCACCAGAATCCGGCGCGTGGGGCCGGCTGCGTTTCGTGGCCGGAGAACGCGGATCATCCGTCGAAGCATACGCCGCACGAGGTCCTCTCCAGTGGACATGACGGATAGTGTCCCCTACAGTGGACACGATGACCGATGTCCCCCACAGCGGACTTTGTGGAAGGGGAAGCCATGCTACTTGGTGACGCCGCCCAATGGGGCCGGGTCTTGCGCACTGCGCGCCTCGACAAGGGATGGACCCAGGCGGAATTGGCGGCCCGGATGGGCGTGAACCGCAAATGGGTGATGGCCGTCGAGGGCGGCGCCCCGACCGCCAGACTGCAATGGGTGCTGGATGCGTGCGACCACCTGGGCCTGCTGGTCGATCTGGTGCCAGACCCCTTCCTGACGGACAGGCGCGCCATCGTAGGCGAGGGCCGATGACGTCCCACCGGCTGGAGGTCTGGATAGCGGGCGTGTATGCAGGTCGGTTGGCCCGCACCGATGATTCCGATCCGACCTTCGAGTACGACCCGGCCTATGCGGATGCTGGCGGCGGCGTGCCCTTGTCCGTGTCGATGCCTTTGGACCGCGCGGTCCACACCGGGCCGGAGGTCGGCCGTTGGTTCGACAACCTGCTGCCGGACAACGATCAGGTTCGCGCCCGCTGGGCGGATCAATTGTCCACAACGACCGACCCGCTCAACCTCCTGGAGCATATGGGCGAGGATTGCGCAGGCGCAGTGCAGGTGCTTCCTGAAGGCATCAGCCCGGACGGCGAAGAAGAACTGGAGTCGCTGACTGAAGAGGATATAGGGCTCCGCATCGAACGCCTGCGCCTCGACGCGTCTGCTTGGGAAGGCGACCGGCCGGGACGGTGGTCGCTGGGAGGATTCCAGTCCAAGTTCACCATCGCACGCGTTGGCGAAGGTCGCTGGGCCGAGCCGCGCCGCCGCGCCCCATCCACCCATGTCGTGAAGATCGGAGTCGCGGGCCTGGCGGATTCCGACATCGCCGAATACGCCACCATGCGGGCCGCGAGCATCCTTGAGTTGCCTGTCCCTAACACTGTGCTGACCCGGTTTGCAGGTGAGACGGCGATCCTGGTCGGGCGATTCGACCGGACTGCGGGGCCAGACGGTCGGGTCAGGCGGTGGCACCAAGAGGACTTGTGCCAGGCGCTCGGCCTGGGACGGGACAGGAAATACCAAGTCGATGGCGGCCCGAGCCTCGCCCAAGCCAGTTCCGCTATCGGCCGTCACGTCGCCCCTGCGGCCCGCGCCCAGAGTCGTCGGGATTTCGCAGGCGTCACGGCGTTCAATCTGCTGACAGCGGGCTTGGACGCCCACGCCAAGAACTTCGCGCTCATCCACTTTGGCTCCCGCCCGGCCCTGGCGCCGTTCTACGACCTCGCCTCCACCGCGCTGCTGTACACCCCGACACGGGTCGCCTACCAAGGGCGTTTCGCAATGGCGATCGGTGGGGAGTTCCAGCCGCACGCCGTCCGGTCGCACCATTTGGAACTCGCGGCAGCGGACCTCGGCGTGCCCGTCGACGAGTTCGCCGCCGAAGTCCATCGCCAACTGGCCGCCTTGCCGAGCGCCGTTGGACAAGCGCTGGCAGAGGCCGGCGCCCTCGTGGGCTCAGCGACTTCCCAGCGCGTCACAGCCAGGCTGACCGGGTGGCTCGCACTCATGCGCCGCAACCTGGCCCCGATGGTTTAGGACCTTGTGCCCGCATGGCGGGGCCGTGAGCATGGAATGGGGATCTCCTCCCCTGTTCGTGGGTGCTCTTGGGGGCTGTTTCCGGGGGTGTCGCGGGGTGGGCATGCCGCCCGCCCGGTAGGTTCGTGGTTGTCATGTCCATTGGACCGGCCAGGAGGCGGCATGCTTGGAATAA
>JAISCU010000109.1 GCA_031265345.1 Bifidobacteriaceae bacterium | reverse complement strand
GGTCTCGGCGGCGACCTTCGGGGTGACCACGGCCCTGGCGCCCGCTTCGGCCGCGCTGTTCGGCTGGTTGATCGCCGGGCAGCCGCTGGGCTGGTGGGCGGCGGCGGGCATGGCGCTGGTCACTTTGGCGTCTGGCGGGGCGGCCGTGGACGAGTCCCGCGCCAGTCCCGATTAGGCTACCGGGGTGAGCGATTCGTATCTGCCCGGCCCCGTGCTGGGGATCAGCGCGGCGGGTCCCAGCGCCGTGGGCCTGGCGGCGCCCGGCCTGTCGGATCGGCGGCTGGTCCATGATGATCCCAGAGCCCATGTGGAGTCGCTGCTGCCGCTCATCGCGCAGTTGTTGGCCGAGATCGGTCTGGCACCCGCCGACCTGGCCGCGGTCGCCGTCGGTCGCGGCCCCGCCCCGTACACCGGCCTGCGGATCGCGCTGAGCACGGCCCAGACCTTCGGTTTCGCGCTCGGCCTGCCGGTCTGGGGCGTCTCCGATCTGGACGTCCTCGCCGCCGATGCCGCCGTCCGTCTCCGCCTCGAATCGGGGGTCTCGGTCCTCACGGCTTTGGACGCCAAACGGCACGAGGTCTATTGGTCGCGCTACCGGGTCGATGTGGCTGGCCGGATCGACGGCCTGACCAGGCTGGAGGGACCGGCGGTGAGCGTCCCGGCGGTGGCGCCGGCCGCCTCTGTGGTGGTGGGCGGCGGGGCCGAGGTGTACGCCGACGAGTTGCATCCGGTGGCTGGCGAACCGTTCGGCGTGGACCCGGTGGTGCTGGCGCGGCTGGCCGCGATCCGGGCCGCTGAGGGCGAGGACGTCGGGACCCAGCCCCTCTACCTGCGCCGCCCCCATGTCCAGCAACCGGTGGCGCGCAAGCGGGCCACGCCGTGACGGACCCGGCGCCCGGTCGGGGCGAGGCGGACTTGACGGTGGTGGTGCGTGGGGCGGCGGCATCGGACATCGACAGACTGGTGGAATTGGAGGCCTTGACGTTCGGGGCCGAGGCCTGGTCGCGAGAGATGGTCGCTGAAGAGCTGAGGGGACCGCACCGGCGTTACCTGGTGGTTGAGCGCGGCGGCGAGGTGGCAGGTTACGGGGGAGTGTTCCTGGGATTGGACGCCGCCGAGGTCATGACCGTCGGGGTGGACCCGGCGGCGCAGGGCTGCGGGCTGGGGCGGCGCTTGATGGAAGCCCTGTTGGCCGAGGTGCGGCGGGCGGGCTCTAAGCGTGTCTTGCTGGAGGTGGCGGTCGACTCCGAGGCGGCCATTGGGCTGTACCGTTCCCTGGGCTTTCGGCAGATCGGACGGCGGCGGGGCTACTACCAGCCGTCCGGGCGCGATGCGCTGGTCATGAGCCTGGACATGCAGAGTGCATGTCTCTAGAATCGAAGGATGAGCAGCCTACAAGTACGCGACCTGCCGCCGGACGTCCATGACATATTGAAGAGGCGCGCCGCCAAGAACGGCCAGAGCCTGTCGGCGTACGTGCGGGCACAACTCGAACAGATGGCGCACACTCTCACCATCGAGGAGCACTGGGAACAGGTCCATCAGCACGGTTACTTCGATATGGAGCCCAGCGGTACCGAGATTATCCGGGCCGAGCGAGACGCGCGGTCGTGAGTCTGGTCCTGGACGCTGGCTCGATCTTCGAATACCTGCGCGATTCGCGCACCGGTCGGCGAGTCAGAGAGTTGATGGCTGACGACCCTCGGTCGGACGTCCCCCATCTGGCGATCATCGAGACTGTGTCGGCGCTGAGGACCGCTGTGCGCACCGGTCGCCTCGGCCCCAATCGCGCGGAGGAGGCTTTGGGAGACCTGGCGACGTTTCCGGCGCGGCGCTGGGCAGCCGATGACCTGTTGGGGCGGATCTGGGAGTTGAAGGACAACATCACTCCCTATGACGCCGTGTACGTCGCCTTGGCCGAGAAGCTCGGGGCGACTCTGGTGACGACGGACACGAAACTGGCCTCGGCGGCGCGGACCTTCAGCTTCGTCCGAGTCGTCGTGCCCTGACGCGCTTCATGGTTCGGCGTTTCGCGTCCCGAGACCGGTCGCGACTGGTATGCCGTCGCGGTCTGGCGCGCTAAGGTGTCCGGGTGCCGAATGACCCCTTGGTGCTCGGGATCGAGACCTCGTGCGATGAGACAGGCGTGGCGTTAGCCCATGGGTTCGACCTGTTGCACGACACGGTGGCGTCCTCGGTTGAGGAGCACGCCCGTTTCGGCGGCATTGTGCCCGAGGTCGCCTCGCGGGCCCACCTCGAGGCCATGACGCCGACCATCGAGTCCACGCTGAAGGCGTCCGGTCGCTCGCTGGGGGAGGTGGACGCCGTCGCCGTGACCGCCGGCCCCGGCCTGGTCGGGTCTTTGGCGGTCGGCCTGGCGTCTGCGAAAGCCCTCGCCTTCGCGCTGGACAGGCCGCTCTACGGTGTCAACCATGTGGTGGCCCACGGGTTGGCCGCGGAGTTGATCGACGGGCCGTTCGAGGGCCCAGTCCTGGCCCTGATCGTCAGCGGCGGGCATTCGTCGTTGTTGGTCCTGGACGGCCCGTCCGTCGTCGAGTTGGGGCAAACCCTGGACGATGCCGCCGGGGAGGCCTTCGACAAGATCGGCCGACTCCTGGGGTTGCCGTATCCCGCCGGGCCGCACATCGACCGGTTGGCCCGTGACGGCGATCCTCGCGCCATCGCCTTTCCGCGCGCTTTGACGCGGGCGAAGGACCTGGTCAAGCACCGCTACGACTTCTCCTTCTCGGGGCTCAAGACGGCCGCTGCCCGTTGGATCGAAGCCGCCCAGGACGAGGGCCGCGAGGTGCCGCTGGCCGACTTCGCGGCATCGTTCGCCGAAGCGGCCGCGGACGTGCTGACCGCCAAGGCCATCGCGGCGGCGCGGGACCACGGGCTCACGGAGGTTGTGATCGGTGGCGGCTTCTCCGCGAACTCCCAGCTACGGGAATTGGCGGCCACCCGGTTCGAGGCGGCGGGCTTGCGGCTGCGCGTCCCGCCCATCCGGTACTGCACCGACAACGGCGCCATGGTCGCGGCCGCCGGGGTCCACGCCATCCGGCATGGGCTGGCACCCTCGGGCCTCGGGATCGGCGCCGATTCGTCAATGCCGTTGACCCGACTGGTCGCCTGACGTTCAAGGGGATGCCCGCTCCGCGCGGATAGCCGTGTGAACGGCATCGGCCACCCGTGCCTGCGAGCGTTGAAACGCGACCTTGAGGCCTTCGTGGCGGGCGCCCCG
>JAISCU010000093.1 GCA_031265345.1 Bifidobacteriaceae bacterium | reverse complement strand
GTCGACCAGGGCTGTAAAGCGATGGTCTCGGGCGGCATGGAGGATGCAAATCAGCTGCCCAGCTTGCTTCGCGGCTCCGTGTCGGGGGGTAGCCGCCTCGAGCTTCGGAGCGGCAGCGGCGCGGGACGGCCGCAGGCTCCGAAATGCAGGTAGAACGCGTTCGTGGTCGCCGGAGTCGTGCCACGAACACCGTCGAGGCGCAATTCACCCCCGAGCCGGCGGCGAGGGGACCCGAAATGCAGGTCAAACGTGTTCGTGGTCGCCGGGCTCGTGCCACGAACCCCGTCGAGGCGCAATTCACACCCGAACCGGCGGCGCGGGGACCTGAAATGCAGGCTGGCGGCGTTCGTGGTCGCCGCAGTCGCGCCACGAACCCCGTCACGGCGCAATTCACGTCCGGGCCGGTCGACCGGCCTGCTCCGCGGCTCCGTGACGGGGGAGAGCCGCTTGACTTTCGGAGCTGCGGACCCGTGACCCCGGAAGCATGCAAACCGATGGTCTGGGCGGCGAGACCATCCAATTGCAGGGTCCTTGACCCCAGGACGGCTCGAGCGACGCCTGGATCTGGGGCGGGAAGGGGGGAGTGTCAGATGACGATCAGTTCGCTGGCGCGCCACAGGCCGTTCACATGTTCGAGGCGCATGGCGACGGCGCGGGTCACGTCCCCGGCGGTGGCGACCACGGTCGCTTCGATGGCGTCCCGGTTGACGCGGCACAGATAGGTCCGACCCCTGTATTCGGGCCGTCCCTGGCGCAGCGACCGGTTCCTGGCCTGGGCGACCAGGTGGCGGAAGACTTCCGGCGAGACGTAGGGGGCGCATTTCGGCGAGGGCGCGTAGCCGTGGGCGGCGGTCAGCGCCAGCGAGGCGATGAAGCGTGCCCTGGACTCGAGTTGAGGCAGGCGCATGGGGCCAGGCGCGGGTTCGGATGCGGCCGGAGTCGGGTCGCAGGCGCGCTCTTCCATCGGTACTCCTTGGTGCGGTCACGCGAGACAGGGACGAACAACCAGGGTCGCCGATCCGGCGGGCGGGCGCAACACCCCAACCGAAATCTGTGGATAACTCGGAACCGGCCAGACGGCATCGGCGGCGGGACGGCCCAGCCACATCGCGAGCCAGGTGCCACGAAGCGTCCAAAGAGGCGCTCCACGAGCCGCCCGCGGAAGCCTGCCCGGCCCAGGGAGCCCGCGGAAGCCCGCCCGGCCAGAAGAGCCCACAGTGAGCCGCCCGCCCGGAAGGGCCCAAAGAAAGCCGCCCGCGGACCAAGCCACTCAGGCCTGGCCCGCGGGCGGCGAATGGAAACCGCTCAGGCGGCGACAACCTCGATATCGACCGGGGCGACCACCGAATCGTGGAGCCGGACCTCGACCGTGTAAGGGCCGATCGTCTTGATCCGGTTCGGCAGACCGATCTTGCGTTTGTCGACATCGAAGCCGGTCGCCTGTTTGATCGCGCCGGCGATGTCACCGGTCGTGACCGTGCCGAACAGGCGGCCACCGGCGCCGGCCTTGGCGGGCACCGAGACCGTGGCGGCACGCAGCTTGTCGGCGGCGCCCAACGCGTCCTCGACGCTCGCCATCTCACGCGCCTTGGTGGCGCGGCGCATCGTCACGATCTGCTTCTCGGCGCCCTTGGTCCAAGGGGTCGCCAGGTTGCGGGGCACCAGATAGTTGCGGGCGTACCCGTCCTTTACCACCACGATGTCTCCCGGCTCGCCCAGCCCGGGGACCTCGTGCGTCAAAATGATCTTTGCCATGATTCGTCTCTCCTTCGTCGGTCCAGGTCAGCGGCCCGCGCTGGAATACGGCAGGAGGGCCATCTCGCGGGCGTTCTTGATCGCCTTGGCGAGCGCGCGCTGTTCCTGGACGGACACTCCGGTCACCCGGCGGGCGCGGATCTTGCCCCGGTCGGAGATGAACTTGCGCAGCAAGGCCACGTCTTTGTAATCGATCTCGCCATGGGTGGAGAGCTTGAGGGGATTGATCTTCTTCTTCGGCTTGCGAGGTGGAGGCTTAGCCATGATTGTTCCTTTGCATGTCAGTCAGTTGAGTCTGTGGTGCGCCGCAGGCGACAGCGGGGTGGCGGTCGCCGGGCGATCGTCCTAGAAAGGCGGCTCGTCGTCGGCTGAGCCCGCCACCCCTGGCGCGGCCCAACGGTCCTCGGAAGGTCCGCTCGGCGGGGCGCTGTAGCCGCCCTGCCCTTGAGGAGGTCCTTGGGGCGCTCCGTATCCGCCCTGGCCAGAGCCTCCGTACCCGCCGCCCTGACCGCCCTGACCGCCCTGACCGCCCTGGCCACCTTGCCCGCCGTAGCCGCCGCCGCCGCCATATCCGCCGCCGTAGCCGTCACCGCCCGCATTGCCGTAGCCGCCGCCTTGACCGGAAGCGCCGCCGCCGTAGCCGCCGCCAGATGACCCGGCGGCATCGTACCCCCCGCTCCGGGGATTGCGGGAAACTTTGGCCGAGGCGTACCGTAGCGACGGCCCGACCTCGTCGACTTGCAACTCGACCTCGGTGCGGTGCTCGCCCGACTGCGTCTCATACGAGCGGGTCCGCAGGCGGCCCTGCACAATCACGCGCATGCCCTTGGTCAGGGTCTCGGCCACGTTCTCCGCCGCCTCGCGCCAGATGGAGCAGCGCACGAACATCGTGTCGCCGTTCTTCCACTCGCCGCTGGCGCGGTCGAACGTGCGTGGTGTCGAGGCGACGGTGAAGTTGGTCACCGGCGTGGCGCCGTTCGCGGTGAAGCGGAGCTCCGGATCGGCTGTCAGATTGCCGACCAGCGTGACTACGATCTCGCCGGCCATGTCATGCCACCGGCGCTGGGTCGGCCCGCAGCAGCTTGGTGCGCAGGATGGATTCGGACAGGTTCAGCACGCGGTCGAGCTCCTTGGCGTCGGCCGATTCGGCGGTGAAATTGATCACCGCGTAATGGCCCTCCGAATGCTTGAGGATGTCATACGCCAGGCGCCGTTTCCCCCAGATGTCGATCTGGTCGATGGTGCCTTTGGCGTCTTTGATGATCTTCAGGAACCGGTCCAGGGTCGCCTGGACGGCGTTGTCCTCGATGTTCGGGTCGAGGATGATCATGATCTCGTAGGGACGCATGAAGTTACCCACCTCCTTCGGTCTGTTCGGCCACGGGCGTTCCGTGGCAGGAGGGTACGTTCGCGTCCGCCGTCTTGCGCCGGGCCGGTTCTCACATGGCCGATGCCGTCAGGCAGCCCTGGCATTCTAGCCCAGGTTCCGCTTCGGGTTGGCATCCGTGTCTGTCCGGGTCCATGCGGGTGTGATCGGTGCGAGACGGCAGTTGGCCGCCTTGATGGGTGGCGGGGAACCGTTTCGCGGATCGAAGGCAAGGATCGAAGGTGTGGGCCTGCATTTGGCGCCTCGTCGGGTTCATTGGATGCTTGCGTGTGCTCGATGTGCGCTGCTACGCCTTTGCGCGGAGCCCGATGGAGGGTTTTGCGCCCAAGATTCGGGTTGCATAAGCCACATTCTCAAGCCCAAAGGAGGGCCTCCAATGAAGGTTCCATCTCCGCGTGTGTTGTCCCGTCCTGGTCGTCATGGCCGTCCTGCCGCCGAGCGTCGACCCAAGACCCATCGACCACGAAGCCTGATTCTCGCTTTGCGTGGCGTCGGCGTGGCGATGGCCGCCGCAGCCTCACTGGTCGCGACCTCGGGTCTAGTGGCCCCGGCCGAGGCCGTGCGGGTGCCGGACGATGTCGATCCGTCCCGTGGGTGCACGATTGTCGGCACAGCCGCTGGCGACGTGTTGAAGGGCACGGACGGCGATGATGTGATCTGCGGCGGCGGCGGCGGGGACACCATCAAGGCGGGCGCCGGGAATGACGTCGTCTACGGGGATGGCGGCGGCGACACGATCTATGGCGGCCCCGGCGACGACGTGATCTATGGCGGGGACGGCGGGGACACTATCCGCGGTGAGGACGGCGTAGACCAGATCTGGGGCGAGGCCGGTGGCGACACCGTGCATGGCGGCGCGGGCGCTGACACGATCCGGGGCGGCGACGGCGGCGACACCTTGTGGGGCGAGGACGGCGACGACTTCATCTTGGGGGAGGCCGGCGCGGACACGGTGCGCGGCGGCGCGGGCGATGACGTCATCTTGGACACCGGCAAGGCCGACACCCTGTGGGGAGACGACGGCAACGACCGTATCGTCGCTGGCGAGGGCGCCGATTCGGTGAAAGGCAACGCCGGGGACGACCTGCTGATAGGCGGACCGGGCAACGACTCCCACTACGGCGACGCCGGGAACGACGTCTGTATCGGCGGCTCTGGTGCCAACGCCTATTACTCGTGCGAGACCAAGGTCGGCGTCTCAGACCTCGGCGGAACCGACGGGGACGCTGACGGCGACGGCCTGCCGGACGTGATCGAAGTCCAAATGGGCACGGACCCGCTGGTGGCGGACACGGACGGCGACGGCTTGAGGGACGGCGAGGAGTTCGACGTCGGCACCTGGCCGTCGAAGGCGGACACTGACGGCGACGGCATCGGCGATCTGGACTCGGACGCTGACAAGGATGGTCTGACCAGCGCCCAGGAGCTGGCGGCGGGCACCAGCGGGCTGCACGCGGACACCGACCGGGACGGGGTCAAGGACGGCGCCGAGGTCGCGACCGGCACCGACCCGAACTCGGCCGACACGGACGGCGACGGCCTGTCCGATTCCGATGAGCCGAAGGTGGGCGCGGACCCGACCCGTTTCGACACCGACGGGGACGGGACCGGCGACGGGGAGGACACTTTCACCATCACGTTGGAGTTGGCGGAGCCCGCCGCCGAGTTCGTTGCCACAGGGTTGGCGACCTCCTTGTTGGAGACCGCTCTGGTGCCTTCGGGGGATCTGAGGCTGGTGGGCTTGCCCGGCCAGCGCGCGCCGCCCATCGCCGTCAACGCCCCTGAGGGCGTCTCCGGGGTGCTGACCTACTGGTTCGACACGACGGATCTGCCCGATGACGCCGAGATCGCGGTCCTGCACTTCGACGAGGGCGACCTGGATTTGGATGTCCCCGCGGGCCAGGTGGTCGATCCTGCGGCTGGCACGGTGACGGTCCCGTTGACGGAGTTCTCGCCGTTCGTGGTGGTGGACGTGACGGAGTTCGCCAAGATCTGGGACCGCGAGCTCGGCGGCGGACCCGGCACGCCTGGCGCCGAGCGGCAGTCCGTGGACGTGATGCTGGCGATCGACAGTTCTGGCTCGATGTCCACCAATGATCCGGGACGGCTGCGCGTGGCGGCGGCGGCCCTGCTGATCGACGCTCTTCAGGACGGCGACCGGGTGGGCGTGGTCGACTTCGACAGCACCGCCCGGCTGCTGCGGCCCCTGTCGAGCGATCTTCAGGCGGCCAAGGACGCGTTGGGCCGGGTGCGGGCGGCCGGCGGCACCAGTCTGTCGGCGCCGATGAGCCTGGCGCTGTCCCGTCTGGATTCGATCGATTGGAAAGGCGCGAGTAGGGCGATCGTGCTGCTCACCGACGGTGTGGGCGCCTACGATCCGGTGTACACGCAGTGGGCGAAAGACCGCGGCATAGTCGTCTACACGGTGGGTCTGGGCCGCGCGACCGACGAGGCGTTGCTGGATCAGATCGCCACGGAGACGGGCGGGAAGTTCTACCTCGCGGACAGCGCCGACGACCTGGCCGGGGTTTTCAGGACCGGCGTCACCCCCGAGATTGTGGGTGCGGATCTGGACGGCGACGGACTCGCGGACAGGGCCGAAGTAGACGGGATGCTGACCTCGACCGGGAAGGTTCTGTACTCCGACCCGGAGGTGTTCGACACGGACGGCGACGGCCTCGGGGACGGGCTCGAGATGGGCTACGACCCCAGTCCCGGCCACGCCTTCGGGAGGGGCACGGCCTACCGCGTCTACTCCGACCCGGGCAAAGCGGACTCCGACGGCGACGGGCTCGACGACCTGATCGAAGTCACTGAGTACTTGTTCCCGTGGGACCCCGATTACGACCATGACGGCGCGAACGACGCGGAAGAGTACGCAGCGGGCTCATCGCCTCTGCTCGTCAACTCGGATGTCGACCAGTGGACGGACAAGGAGGAGATCGATGACATGAACGCCGGTGGGGGCAAGGACCCCACCATCACCGACACCGTCTTCGAGCCGGACGCTTGGCACAACCTGTTCGCCAGGGGCTTCTTCTGCGGCGACTGGGAGTGGCCCGACTGGTTCTGCGACTCGAACGAGTGGCCGTACACGGCAGGGATGATCGCGCGCGGGTTCGTCCCCGGCGTGGACCTCGTCGACCTAGCCTGGGATTTGCCGAACGGCGAGTGGGCGGCTGCTGGGCTGTCGCTGGTTGGCCTCGTTCCCTTGTTCGGCGACACCATCAAGGGCGGCGTCAAGGCGATCGCTCGTGGTCTGAAGCCCGGCACCAAGCTTGCCAAACGAATGACCAAGCTCCTGGATGAAGACCTGGACGCTTTCGAGGCCATCGACAACCTGCGTTTGGTGGCCGGCACCGGCCCTGCGCGCATGACGGCCAAGCAGCGCAAGGAAGCGTTCAAGACCATCGACGAGTTCGGTGGCGGCGCGGCGACCGAGATGATCAAGCGCTATGGTTACGCGGGAGTGGACGAGGCCAGGTTCATCACCTGGGCCGCGAACGGAATGTCACCGCATCTCATCAAAGAAATATTCGAACAAGCGGACGAGGTGGTCGCCGCCCCGAAAATGGGATACCGCACGGAGAGGCAATGGGAGACCTACCATCGCCTCGAGAACCCCGACGCGTTGGCCAAACAGCGCCGAATCGCGCTGCCCGACGACAAGTATTTCCTGGACGGAGCACCCCCGGCCAGCAGGACCACGGGCAGGCCCCAGGCGTACCGCCTAAAGGATCTTGAGGACTTGTCGGCAGGGTTGTCATCCGAGTACAAGGTCGGCAGGATCACCATCCGCTCGGGCCAGACCGCAGTACAATTGCTGATCGATGGCGCGATCGGCCGGGCGATCGCCGACCCGGCCAGCACCTACGCCGCCGATGTGGGATTCACCGAACAGCTCTGGGAGTTCTTCCCGAATCAGTTGGCGGACGGCATCGTGGGGCCCGACTCGAGGGTCCTGGACCAGATGCTGCGCGAAGGCATCCATTACAAGATTTGGATTTGAGGTCGATGACGTGGAGATAAGGGACAATTCGGAGAATCCGCATTCGCAGTATTCGCGGGCTTGGTACGAGGTCCAGGACCAGTTGTTCGAGGTGTTCATGGCGCGGGCGCCGGAGAACCGCATCCGGCTCCGCGAGATGGTCGCGGCCGACGGCGGCCCGGAGCTCGACCTGTCGATCGAGTCGTTGGACGATCTCGGGGAGTGGTTCGTGGACTGGGCGAGGCGGGACCCGGACGACGGCGAGGCGTGGTGGTCCGTGACGGTCAGCCACCAGAACCGGGGATGGTCGGGGGTCGGTCCGACTGGCCGCAGGGACCTGTCTTTTCAGATGGAGCGCATGCGTGACCGGATCGCCGTCTACCTGGGTGACGTGGTGACGGGGCTGGTGCCGGGCTCGGACTGGGTCTGCTGGCGGGGGGACCACGTCGGGGACCTTAGGGGTGGGGACATCGTGGTGGACGTGGGCGACCCGCGGAGACCGTTCGACGTGACGATCTTCCCGGGCCGCGTGGTCATGGCGGCGTACGCCTTCTGTTTCGACGAGTCGAGGGCCTCGTACCGGCCCCCGGAGCCGGACGCGATGGGCAGGGATGTGGTTCGGATGCTGGCGCAGTTGGAGAAGCGCCGCGAGGAGGGTTTGATGCCGGAGTTCCAGCCGGCCCCGACCGGCCCGGAGGCGAAGGGTCGCAAGCGTCCCCACTCGGGGCGCCGGATCTTCGAGGCGCTCCAGCGCGACGGCGTCTACTGACACGCTCGGCGGAGAAACGTGGAGATTCGGGATATCGACAGCAATCCGCATCCGATTGATTCGCGGGCCTGGTACGCCGTGCAGGACCAGTTGTTCGAGATGTTTATGGCGCGGGTTCCGGAGAACCGGGTCCGGTTGCGGGAGATGGTAGCGGCCGATGGCGGCCCGGAACTGGACTTGTCGGTCGGGTCGTTGGCGGCGTTGGGCGAGTGGTTCGTGGACTGGGCTCGGCGGGACCCGGACGACGGCGAGGACTGGTCCTCGGTGAGGGTCCGCCACACCATGCCGCCGGGGTCGGTGACGATGATCGGGACGAAGTGGATCAGCGCGCAGTACGAGCGTATGCAGGACCGGGTCGCGGTGTATCTGGGGGACGTGGCGATGGGCCTGGTGCCTGGGTCGCGGTGGGTGTGCTGGCGAGCCGGCTCGGTGGGCGACCGGTTCGCGGGCGAGGTCGTGGTGGACGTGGGCGACCCGGATGTGCCCTTCCGCGCGCCTGGGTCCGTCGGATGGGTGTGCGGCAGCGCTTATGCCAGGTCGTTTGATCCGTCCAAGTCGTTCTATCGGCCGCCCGAGCCGCATGCCTGGGCGCAGATAGTGACTTCCACGTTGGAGCGTCTGGAGAAGCGCCGCGAGAGGGGTCTGGAACCGGAGTTCCAGCCGGCGCCGACCGGCCCGGAGGCGAAGGGACGCAAACGCCCCCATTCGGGGCGGTTGACCTATGAGATCCAGCGTCGTCTGGACAATTGAGGTGGCAGGGAGCAGCCGCCGTGGAGATCAGGGACAAGGGGTCCAACACACACAGGATTGATTCGCGGGCCTGGTACGCCGTGCAGGACCAGTTGTTCGAGATGTTTATGGCGCGGGTTCCGGAGAACCGGGTCCGGTTGCGGGAGATTGTCGCGGCCGATGGCGGACCGGAGCTCGACCTCTCGATCAGGTCGTTGGACAACCTTGGCGAGTGGTTCGTGGGCTGGGCGAGGCGAGACCCGGACGACAGCGAGTCTTGGGAGTCCCCGTACGTTGACCACAGGTACAAGTCCGAAGGCGTGAATGCTGCCGGTCGGAGGGCCGAGTCGCCGCAGATGGAACGGATGCGAGTCCGGCTGGCGGTGTATCTGGGGGACGTGGCGATGGGGGTGGTGCCTGGGTCGCGGTGGGTGTGCTGGCGCGGTGAGGCGGTCGGCGACCGGTTCGCGGGTGACGCGGTGGTGGACGTCGGCAACCCGGAGACGCCGTTCAACGCGCTGATCTTCTCGGGCTGGGTGTGCGGGGCAGCCTACTCGGCGTCGTTCGACCCGTCGAACCCGAACTACCAGCCTCCCAAGCCCCATGAATGGTCAAGACTGATTGGCTGGATGCTCGGCCGGTTGGAGAAGCGCCACGAGGAGGGCTTGGAGCCCGAGTTCCAGCCCGCCCCGACGGGCCCGGAGGCGAAGGGCCGCAAACGTCCCCACTCTGGTCGCCGGGAGTATGAGGCCCTCAAGCGTGACGGCGTCTACTGACGCGTTCGAGTTGAAGCGGCGCGTCAGCGTCCCGGGCGGCGCAGGAGCGAGGCGGCCGTGTCGATGGCCTGGGCGACATCGCCGTCGCGGGGGTAGAGCATGGTGCGCCCGAGCGTCAAGCCGACCACGCCGGGAAGCCGAAGGGCGTGCTCCCAGGACGAGTAGACGGCATCGGGCGAGGCGTTCGGGTCTCCACCCAGCAAGACTGTCGGCAGGGTGGTGGCCGCCATGACCCGCTCCATTTGGCCGACCACCGGGACCTTCAAGATAGTGCGGGCCGAGGTCGCGCCCAGACCGGAGGCGACCTGCATGGAGAGGTTGACCGCCTCGGGGCTGAGGTCGTGGACCACCTGGCCGTCCGCCCACCGTGACCAGAACGGCTCGACCATCGCGTACAGCCCCAAGGCGGCCAGTGCGTCGATGGCCTCAGCGGTCCACTGCAGGGTGCGGGCGGTCGCCCTGTCGTCAAGGCCGATCCGGGTCAGGGTCTTCCCGCCGTCGGCGCCCAACGCCTTCAACGCGGCGGGCGTGTACGCGGTCATGCGGTCCTCGAACTCGAAACTGGAGCCGCGCAGGCCGCCCCGGTTCATCGACCCGAAGATCAGTTTGCCGTCCAGGTCGCCGGTCAACAGCAGATCGTCCACTATGTCCGGCGAGGCCAACACCCCGTCCACCCCCGGCCGCGACAGCGCCTCGCGCAGCCGGTCCAGCAACTCCAGTCGGTCGCCCATGGCGAACTCGTCGTCGCCGACCGCCAGGGCCGCCCGCGCCGGATGGTCCGCCGCCACGAGCAGGATCTGGTCGCGCCCGAGCCCCGGATGGCGCTCGCGCCGCGCGGCGGCACGGGCTATCGCGCCCGGATCGGCCAGGCGGGTGTAGGTGAGGTGCTCATAGCGCCTCGGGTCGGCTGGTTTGGCTCGTTGGGTCTGTTTGGCCTGCTGGGACATGGTTTCCTCTCTGGTGGTCGGTGGCGACCGCGGTCCGACTGGTCGCGGAGCCGGTGTCCGATGCCGCCGTCCCGGCCGGGCGGTGCCTGCCGGGTTGCCGTGGCCTGCTTGGGTGCCGCCGACGGGTCGGCGTGGCGCCGGTCGGCTCGCGTGGCGCCGTCGGGATGGCATGGTGCCGGTCGGGATGGCGTGGTGCCGGTGGGCTCGCGCGGTGCCGGTCAGCAGGGGTTGCCCGAGCGGTGCGCGGCTATCACTTGATCGACAGCCGCCTCGTCCGGCATGGCGGCCGAACAGGCGATTTGTGATGCCACGTAGGCGCCTGCGGCGTTGGCGAACAGGAGGGTCCGTTCCAGTGGCCAACCGGACAGGAGCCCATGGCTGAGCGCGCCGCCGAAGGCGTCCCCGGCGCCGAGCCCGTTGACGGTTTGGACCTGCAAGGGCGGGACCACGACTCGTTCAGTGGCGGTCTTGCCGAGCACGCCCGCCGATCCCATTTTGACCACCGCCAATTCGGCGCCGGCGGCCAAGAGTCGATCCGCTTGCTGCTCCGGAGTGCCCTCGCCGACCGCGATGGCGCATTCCGCCCGATTCCCGACGATTACATTGTGATACTCCAGCGCAGACGCGATGAAAGCGTGCGCGGTGTCCGGATCGGGCCAGAACATTGGTCGGTAGTCGAGGTCGAAGATGGTGTAGCGGGCTGTGGACGCAGTGGACGCTGTGCTCTGGCGGCGGATCCGCAAAGCGTGCAACTGGGCGGACTTGATGGGCTCTTGGCTCAGGCCGGTGCCGGTGGTCCAGAAGATTCGAGCCGTGCGGATGGCTGCGGCCAGCTTGGGCGAATCGACCTCGGCGGTCGTGATCTGCATGTCCGGGGCGCTGGGCGAGCGGTAGAACACCAGCGGGAAGTCCTCCGGCGGTTTGATCGAGCAGAAAGTCACCGGTGTGGGCAGGTCGGCGTAACGGCCGATGAACTCGGTGTCCACCCGGTAGAGGTTGGCGAGGTCGCGGATCACGTAGTCGCCGAAGGAGTCGGCGCCCACTTTGGACCAGAGGGCGCTGGCATGGCCGTAGCGGGCCAGGGCGACGGTGACGTTCGCGGCCGTGCCGCCGATGTACTTGCCGAAGGACTCGACATCGGCCAAGTCGGCGCCGATCTGGTTGGGGTAGATGTCGACTCCGACCCGCCCCATGGCCAGCAGGTCGAGGGGCGCCGCAGCCGCGGCCGGGTCGTGGTCCGTGCTTGCCTGGGCCGCCGCGCTGCGTCTGTCCGTTCCCGGTCGTGCCGCGCCCGGGTGCGGCGTGACGCCCGAGCCGACCCCCTGGGGGGCGGCCTGTGGCGCTGGGGCTGTGCGAGCGGCATCGGCGGTGGGATCTTGATCGGTGGTGTCCATCTCTCTCCTCACTGACAGCAGTCTACGTGCTTGGCTCCATAATATGTCCAGACATCCGGACATTATGTTATATAGTAGCGCGGTTGGCCCACCTGAGCCAGGGCCATTTCAACCGAATCGTCACGATGGAGAAAACTGATGCGCGCACAAGTCCTCCCCGAGCCCGGCCAGGCGCTGGAGCTGACCACGCTGCGGGACCCCGAGCCGGGGCCGGGGGAAGTGTTGGTCAAAGTCGCCGCCTGCGGGGTTTGCCACTCCGACCTGCATGTGATGCGCGGCGACATCGCCTTCCCGACGCCTGGCGTGCTGGGGCACGAGATGTCCGGCACGGTCGTGGCGCTGGGCGCGGGTGTCACCAACGTGGGCGTGGGCGACCCGGTGGCGACCACGTTCATCATGCCCTGCGGCGACTGCCCGTCTTGCTGGCGCGGGCAAGAGGAACTGTGCGAGAAGTTCTTCGGCCTGAACCGGCTGAAAGGGCACCTGTACGACGACCGGACGCGCCTGTTCTATCCTGATGGCCGCCCTGTGGCGATGTACTCGATGGCCGGGCTGGCCGAGCTTTCGGTGGTGCCCGCGACGGACGTGTTCCGACTTCCGGAGGGCTTAGCGTTGCCGGAGGCCGCCGTGCTCGGCTGCGCCTTCTTCACCGCCTTCGGGGCCGTGCGCACCACCGCCGAACTGGCTGTCGGCGAGACGGTCGCTGTCATCGGCACGGGAGGGGTGGGGCTCGCCGCCATTCAGATCGCGAGGGCGGTTGGCGCGGGCCGGATCGTCGCCGTGGACATCGCGGACGACAAGCTCGAAGCCGCGCGGGCGGCCGGAGCGACCGACGTGGTCAACTCCGCCGCCTTGGACGCGACCGCCGCAGTGAAAGACCTGACCAGCGGAGGGGCCGACGCTGTGATCGAGGCGGTCGGCCGGGGCTCGACCATTGTGCAGGGCGTGGCGATGGTGCGCGAGGGCGGCCGCGTGGTGCCGGTCGGCCTGGCCGGACCTTCCGCCACCGCCGCCATCCCGATCACGCATCTGGTGCGCCGTAAGGTCCGGGTCCTGGGCTCTTTCGGCGCGCGTCCCCGGATCGACATGCCAGTGGTGCTCGGCCTAGCCGCTTCCGGCGCTATCGACTTCGAGGCGGCGGTGACCCGGCGCTACTCCCTCGAGGATGCCTGGCAGGCCTACCAGGACCTCGCCGCCGGCCAGATCGTGGGCCGCGCCCTGATCCTCCCCTGACCCCGCCGACCGCCTGTTTGCCGGGGCGAAAGCCACAGCGGCGGTCCGGGCTCACGCGACAAGGCGGCGCGGACGCCCGCAGTTCCAGGGGCGGGTGTCCACAAGCGGCTGGAACTGGACCGGGCCGCCAATTGAAGCCACTTATGGACACGGGCGAAAAGGGGCGCCGATGCCGTGAGGGCGTCCACCTGCGCAGACGCGGGCACCCAATCGGGCGGCATCGGGCAGCGGTGTCCGCAAGCGGCCGGAACTGGACCGGGCTGCCAGTTGAAGCCACTTACGGACACTGGCTGGCGGGGAGGCAGGCGCCGTGGACCCGGGCGTGGCCGTACCGCAGCCGGGGACGGTACCGTTTCGTGCTCAACCATGCCTTTCCGATGAATGTTTCTGCAGGTCAAGCCCTGTGGATAACGGGTCCGTCCCCATTTCATGCCCAGAGGGCACAATACTGGCTGTTGCGGCGCGGCCTGCGTCCTCAAGTGTGAAACGAATCCCCCGCCCCAGGACTCCAGCCGGGCTCCGGGGCACCCGGGATCATGCCCGGTCGTGCCACACGACGACCTGGCCCGAGGGGCGCGGCGTTATGCTCTCCAGGTGGAGTCTCCGAGCGTCGCCGTCCTGCTGCCGTGCTACAACGAAGCCCAGACCATTGGGCAGGTGGTGCGTGACTTCCGCGACGCCCTGCCGACCGCGACCGTCTACGTCTACGACAACAATTCGACGGACGGCAGCGCCGACGTGGCGGCGAAGGCCGGGGCGACCGTGCGGGTCGAGCCGATGCAGGGCAAGGGCTACGTCATGCGCTCCATGTTCCGCGACATCGAGGCCGACTGCTACGTCCTGGCCGACGCCGACGACACCTATCCGGCCGACTCGGCGCCCGCCATGGTGGAGGCGGTGCTCGGCGCGAGGGCGGACATGGTGGTGGGGGACCGGCTCAGTTCGACCTACTTCACGGAGAACAAGCGCCGCTTCCACAATGGCGGGAACGTGCTGGTGCGCAAGCTGGTCAACAGCTTCTTCGGCGGACAAGTGGCTGACATAATGACCGGCTACCGGGCGTTCAGCTACTCGTTCGTCAAGTCGTTCCCGGTGCTCTCGACCGGCTTCGAGATCGAGACCGAGATGACCATCTTCGCCCTCGAGAACCACCTGCGCGTGACGTCCCAGCCGGTGGAGTACCGCGACCGTCCCGAGGGGTCGGAGTCGAAACTGTCCACCGTCAAGGACGGCCTGCGAGTGCTGAAGACGATCGTCAAGCTGTTCAAGGACTACCGTCCGATGCTCTTCTTCAACCTCCTGGCGCTGATCTGCCTGGCCGTGGGCTTGGCGCTCGGCATCCCGGTGGGCCTGGAGTATTTCGACACCGGCCTGGTGCCCCGCTTCCCGACCCTGTTCGCGGCCTTCTTCTGTCTGCTCGCGGCCATGCAGCTGGTCGTGGCGGGCCTCATCCTGGACACCCAGGCCCGCGCCCGCCGCCAGTCCTTCGAGTTGGCCGTCAACCAGTTGTCGTCCTTCCGCGCCGAAGTTCTGGGACGTGCCTGAACCGGCGATCTAGCCGTGCTCCCGGGATTCGGCCAAGAGTGCTGCCCCGAGTTCCACTTGGACGATGCCGTCTGGCCGCCCCGCGCTCCGACCGGGGGCCCGCGTCACCCACCAGACCGCGACGCCCGCTGCCGCGACTAGCGCTCGATGCGTTTGGGACCGGCCTGCCAAGCGCGCCAGGACGAGTCGATGATCGACCTGAGGTCGTGCTGCGCCTTCCACTCGAAGGTCTGCTCGATCCGGTCCACGTCACCGATCAGAACCGCCGGATCGCCGGGACGGCGCGGCTCGATCACCGGGGTGGTGTCCAGCCCGGTCACCTCGCCGAGGGTGTCGATGACCTGACGAACCGACGTGCCCGCGCCCGTGCCGATGTTGAAGGAGTCGAAGGGGCGGCTGTCGCGCTCCAGATAGTCCAACGCGATCATGTGGGCTGTGGCGATGTCCACGACGTGGATGTAGTCGCGCACGCAGGTGCCGTCGGGGGTGGGGTAGTCGTCCCCGAAGATGGCCGGAGGGCGGTGTTCGTAGAGTTTCTCCAGGACCATCGGGATGAGGTTGAGGACTGCCGGGTCTCCCAGGTCTTCCCAGCCCGCCCCGGCGACGTTGAAGTAACGCATGTTGACTCCGCGCAGGCCCCAGGCGCGGGCGGCGTCGCGGACCAGCCATTCGCCCACGAGTTTCGATTCGCCGTAGGGGTTGATGGGGCGCAGATCGATGTCCTCCCGCACCGTCTCCGCTTTGGGCTGTCCGTAAACCGCCGCCGATGACGAGAACACTAGGCGGTCCACACCTTGGCTTTGCATCGCCAAGAGTAGGTTGGCCATCCCGCCGACGTTCTGTTGGTAGTACCAGGCTGGGCGCTCGACCGACTCGCCGACCTGTTTGCGCCCGGCCACATGGACCACCGCCGTGCAGCCGTCGAGCGCCTGGGTGATTCTGGGGATCTCGTTCGTGTCCGCCAAGTCCAGTTGCACCAAGCGGGCCTGGCCCACCCGCTTCGCGTCGCCGTACGAGAGATCGTCTATCACGACCACCTCATGGCCCGCGCGCTCGAGGAGGCGGACAATGTGCGCTCCGATGTAACCGGCCCCGCCGGTGACACAAATCGTCATGGGTTCTAGTATCCCTTGGTCGGGCGGGGGCTTTGGCGGACCGGGGTTTGTCCGGACTGGGACTTGCCGGGGCCGGGGCGCGGCCGGGCCAGGACTCAACCGGACCGGGACTCAACCGGACCGGGACCCGACAGGGTTCGGGCTCGAACGCCGCGGGACTCGACCGGAGTGGGACTCGACGGGTGGCGGGGACCCGGCCGCGCGGCATCGTCCACGTCTTCGGGCTGGGGCGCTGCGGCGGCCTGCGGGCTCTACGGGTGCAGGCCGTCCGGTTCGGTGTGCTCGGCGGGCTCGATCTGGAAGGTCGAGTGCGTCAGGTCGAAATGGCCCGCGAGGCAGCGGCCCATCTCATCCAGCAGCTCATGGTAGGCCTGGGGGTTGAAACGTTCCGGGGCGACCACGACGTGGGCGGTGAGGGATTGCAGGCCCGAGGTGATGGTCCAGGCGTGCAGGTCGTGGACCGAGACGACGCCCTTCAGCTCCTCCAAGTGGCGGCGCAACTCGTCCAGGTCCATGTCCTTGGGTGTGGCCTCCAGCAGCACCCGGACAACGTCGCTGAGCAGGGAGTAGGCGCGGGGGAGGATCAGTAGGGCGATCGCGAGGGAGGCGATGGCGTCGGCCCGCATCCAGCCAGTCCAGGCGATCACCGCGCCGGACACGATCACGGCCACGGAGCCAAGCGAATCGCCCATCACTTCGAGGTAGGCACCCCGCACATTGATCGACCCCTTGGCGCCTGAGCGCAGGATCAACAGCGAGATGACGTTCGCCACCAAGCCGACGGCCGCCAGGATCATGACCGGCGCGGCCTCGATGGTGGCCGGTTTGGCGAGCCGCCCCACCGCTCCGACCGCCACCCCCACGGCTATCGCAACGACGATCAGGGCGTTCGACAACGCTGCCAGCACCTCGACCCGCTTGAGCCCGTAGGTGCGTTTGGGTGTGGGCGGCCGGTTCGCCAGGGCTGCGGCGATTAGGGCGAACACCAGTCCGATTGAATCGGCGGCCATGTGCCCGGCGTCCGCCAGGAGGGCGAGCGACCCCGTCCAGATGGCCCCCACGACTTCGACCGCGAGGACCGACCCGGCCATCCCTAGCGCCCAGGCCAAGCGGCGGCGATTGTCGGTGCTGTTGCCGTGGCCGCCGCTGGGCTGGTGGTGGTCGTGGGAGTGTGGGCGCGGCATCGGACTATTGTCGCACCGGTCGGGTCCTCGCGGGCGGTCGGGGGCGGTTTGGTTCGCGCGGGCGGTGCGTGTGGCCGGTTGCGCGGTCGCGAGTGGGGGCGGTGGCCGATGCCGCTCGGGCGTCTTCGGGTGGCGCGCCCGGTTCGCGCGACGGCGGCGAGCGCCCGATGAATGCGTGGCGGGCGCCGGGTGCACGGGTGGCGGGCGCCGGGTGCGTGCGTGGCGGGTGACTGGCGGCTGAGGCCCAGCCCGTCTCGGCGACCTGCGTGACTGTGGCGCGGCGACACGCGGCCGACCGCGACCGTGGCCGCGGTCCGCCGCACGATCAACTGGCGCAGCCCGCCCGAGTCCCGTACCATTGCCGATGGTCCGGCCCCCATCGTCTAGCGGCCTAGGACTCCGCCCTTTCACGGCGGCAGCACCGGTTCGAATCCGGTTGGGGGTACCAAGCTACCCTTATTCGAACCATCAGCAGCCCGTGAACAAGCAGATGCGATGAACGACACCGATGACGCCGTTTTCGCGTTCTGAACAGAGGTGATGTCATTTCTGCGGACTTTGGCAGCGTCTCTTATGCCGCAAGTTCGAGACTGGCTGTTATCTAGTATTTCCGTTTCCCAAATGTCGCACCGGCCCTGCTGGCGCGACATTTCAATTGTGGAGCCTGCGGCCAAACTGGCGGCTTGCATCAACGTTTCGACCGAGTCCGTACGGCAAACCGCAGCGGCAGTCGGTTGACTTTCATCGTCATCAATCAGGATGCCGTCAAACCAGGCCTGGTTGCAGGCCCGGCGCAGGGCCGGTGGCCCATCCCGATACGTGTTTCCGAGTGAGCCGAGCACTTCGACAGCCCTGCCCACAGCACCCGTCTGGCTACTGACGGTCTGCGCCACCTCCGACCGTTGCTGTTCAAGTGAGACCAGTTGGGTGTCCAGGGCAGCTTGTTTGTCTCTAGCGATGTCTCTGGGCACGGCTCCGTCCATGACGTTCTCCGCCCATTTGACGCGTTCGGCTTTGACTTGGCCGATGCGTTGGTCGAGGACGTGGATTTCGCGGGCGTTGCGGCTGGCGATGGCTGTAACGTGGTCGTTCAGGGCTTCTTTGAGGCGTTCGAGGGTCTCTGGCTCCAATTGCTCGTTGTCCCACGCCGCCACGACGGCTTGCTCGACGGCGATGGCCTCAAGGTAGGGCAAGTCGCAGTCGGTGCGTTTGCTGAGCCGACCTGTGCAGGTGAAGTAGTCGTACCTCCCACCATTGCCCGTTATGACGTTGTAGACCAGCCGCGAACCGCACCTAGCGCATTTGACGGTGCCGGACAGATAGTGGCGGTGTTTTCGAGGACGTTCCTGGGCGCGCCCGTTACCGGCCATCACGTCTTGGGCCTGTTGGAACAACACGGACGACACCAGCGGCTGGTGGTTGCCCTCGTATTCGACGCCTTTGTAGGTGACGTAGCCGATGTAGTAGCGGTTGCGCAGGATCGCTTGGACGAGCTTGTCGGAGACCGCGCCCTCGGGCCGGGACGGAGTGGCCCTGGTGGTCAAACCTCTGGCGGTGACGGCGGCCGCCAGTTTCGGCAGCGACCATTCGCCGGTCGCGTACTGCTCGAACAGCCACTGGATGTGCGGTGCGCGTTCCGGATCGACGGTGATGGTGCGGACTTCGCGCATGTCCACGATCTGGCGGGTGTTGAGATAGCCGAGCGGCGCTTTGAATGGTGTGCCACCGCCAGCGACTTTCTGCATGGTGCCTTTCTGGGTCTCGACCGCCAGGTTGCGGGAGTAGAACTCGGCGATACCGGCCATCACGGCGTGCATGAGCGTGCCGGAGGGTGATTCGTCGATGTTCTCACTGACCGAGATGAGGGTCGTGCCGCACAGTTGCAGTTGCATGGTCAGGGTGGCGTCGTCGTAACGGTTGCGAGCCAGCCGGTCGATCTTGTGAACCACCACATAGGTGGGCCGGTGTTCGGCCACGAATTCCATCATGGCTTTCAGGTCACGCCGGTTGGCGGTCTTGGCCGACTCGCCGGCATCGACGAACTCCGCCACTTTGACAGCGCCCAAGGACGCTATCTTGGCGTCGCAGGCTCGGCGTTGAGCTGGGATGGAAAAACCCTCGGCCTCGCCGCCTTTGGTGGCTTGATCTTTGGTGGACACGCGCAGATAGCTGACGGCGGTCAACTGGCTTTCAGCGCTGACGGCTCGGGTGTTTTGGGTCTTGCCAGCCCCTTTGGGCCGCAAGCGAACCCGCCCAGACATTGATGGGCTGTTGGCCAGTGCAGTCATGGTCGGCTCCTATAGGACTTGGAGAGAATCGTTCCTGATTGTTTGCTGTCTGACTCCCGGCAGGCGCAAGCCTTATCCCTGTCTGTTCCTACCGCCAGGTGCTGTTTCGCTGTCTGTCCTCCTGGCCTCGACCGCCACCGCCCACTGCCGAAGTATTCCATCGCCTCCATGAGCTTTCGTAACAGTGGGTCATCCAGTTCCTCCCGGGCAGACACCAACTCCATGTCGTAGACGCGCAACTGCCGCACCAAGGCGGCGGCCTGCAAGCCGTCGCGGGAGAATCGGCTGAGGCTATCCACCGCCACGCAACTAGCGCCGTGCCGCCGCGCGAAGTCCATCATGTCTTGCCAGGACGCTCGTTCACCGGGTTCGGCTCTTTCTCCCAATGAGACGAACTCGCCGACCTTGACGGCCCCGATGGCGGCTATCTTGGCGTCGCAGGCCCGCCGTTGCGCCGCGATAGCCGGATTGTCTGTCAGCCGGTCTCTTTGCGCCTGTTCAACACAGGCTGTCCGTAGATAGCTGACGGCCGCTATTGGCTGCCTTGTCTGCTTGGTATTCCCAACAACTCCCTTTGTGCTGCTTCTTGTTTTTGTCATAT
>JAISCU010000005.1 GCA_031265345.1 Bifidobacteriaceae bacterium | reverse complement strand
GCCCCGGCGTGGGGCAGCGACCCGGCACCTTGTAAGGAGACCACCATGAAGAAGGACATCCACCCGCAGTACGTCGAGACCACGGTGACCTGCACCTGTGGCAACACGTTCACCACCCGCTCGACCAAGCAGAACGGCGTGATCAACGCCGACGTCTGCTCGGCCTGCCATCCGTTCTACACCGGCAAGCAGAAGATTCTGGACACCGGTGGCCGCGTCGCGCGCTTCGAGGCGCGCTACGGCAAGCGGAAGGCTGAGGCGTCCAAGTAACCGCGCGGGGGACTCGATGCCTGATTGGGCCGCCGCCGTGGCGCCGCTGATCGCGGAGCACGAGGACCTGACGGCGCAGATGGCGGACCCGGCCCTGCACGCCTCGGCGGGCCGGGCGAAATCCGTCGGACGGCGTTACGCCCACGTCTCGCAAGTCGTCCGGGCCTTCCGGGCGTTTGAGGCGGCGGAGGCGGACTGGGCGGCCGCGAGGGAGTTGGCCACCGCCGATTCCTCGTTCGCCTCAGAGCTCCCGGCTCTGGACCAGGCCCGGCGGGCGGCCGACGAACGGTTGGCGGACCTGCTCGCGCCGCGCGACCCGGACGATTCCCGCGACGTCATCATGGAGATCAAGGCTGGCGCCGGGGGAGAGGAGTCGGCCCTGTTCGCGGGCGACCTGTTCCGCATGTACCAGCGGTACGCGGAGCGCCAGGGCTGGACGGTCGAGGTGCTGGACCTGAACGGGACCGAGTTGGGCGGCGTCAAGGACATGTCGCTGGCCATCAAGGCGCGTGGCACGCCGGAGCCGCAGGACGGCGTCTGGGCGCACCTGAAATATGAGGGCGGCGTCCACCGGGTCCAGCGCGTGCCGGTGACCGAGTCGCAGGGGCGCATCCACACCTCGGCCGCCGGCGTGCTGGTGATGCCGGAGGCGGATGATCCGACCGAGGTCGAGATCGACCCCAATGACCTCAGGGTCGACGTGTTCCGCTCGTCCGGTCCGGGGGGTCAGTCGGTCAACACCACCGACAGCGCCGTGCGCATCACCCACCAGCCGACGGGCGTGGTGGTGAGCTGCCAGAACGAGAAGTCGCAGCTCCAGAACAAGGAGCAGGCGCTGCGCATCTTGCGTGCCCGCCTGCTGGCACTGCGGGCCGAGGAGGCCGCGGCCGCGGCGGCCGAGTCGCGCCGCTCGCAGGTCCGCACGGTCGACCGCTCGGAGCGCATCCGCACCTACAACTTCCCCGAGAACCGTATCGCCGACCACCGCACCGGCTTCAAGGCTTACAACCTCGACCAGGTCCTGGACGGCGACCTGGCCCCCGTCATCGACTCCGCTGTCGCCGCCGACTCGGCCGCCCGCCTCCACTAACCCCGGGGACGGTTCCTTGACTAGTCGAGGGACACACCTCGGGTCAGTTTGACGCCCTCGCGGTTGCACGATGCCGCGCGGTCGGCCTGGTCATTTGGCCGGCGTCTCGCGCACGCCGGGTCGGGCGCCACCGCGAAACGTCAGCCGCGCCCAGGCGAGTACCCTAACCAGCGTGACTCACAACCCAACGCCCGCCGCCAGCCCGTCCAGCGATCAAGGCTTGTGGGGAGGCAGGTTCTCGGCCGGTCCCTCGCCGGAACTGGTGGCCTTGTCCCGTTCCACCCAGTTCGACTGGCGTCTGGCCGAGGTCGACCTGGCCGGTTCTCACGCCCACGCCGAGGCCCTCTACCAGGCCGGGCTCCTGACGGACTCTGAACGGCACGACATGTTCGTGTCGCTCGATCGGTTGACGGAGGAAGTCCGCACCGGGGAGTTCGTCCCAGCGGCCAGCGACGAGGACGTGCATTCCGCCTTGGAGCGAAGGCTCATCGAGCTGGCCGGGCCGGAACTGGGCGGCAAGTTGCGGGCCGGGCGTTCGCGCAACGACCAGATCGCCACGCTGATCCGGCTGTGGCTGCGGGAGCAGGCGCGCGGCATCGTCGGTGGGCTTTTGGACCTAGTGGACGCGCTGGCGGGCCAGGCGGCAGCCCATCCGAACGCCGCCATGCCGGGCCGCACCCATATGCAGCACGCCCAGCCGATCCTGCTGGCCCATCATCTGCTGGCGCACGTCTGGCCGCTCCTGCGCGATTCCGAGCGGATTCAGCAGTGGGACCAAAGGGCCGCCCGTTCGCCCTACGGGGCTGGCGCCCTGGCGGGCTCGACGCTGGGGCTCGACCCGACGCTGGTGGCCAGAACCTTGGGGCTCGGCGAGCCGAGCGAGAACTCGATCGACGCCACGGCATCGCGCGATGTGGTGGCGGAGTTCTCCTTCATCGCCGCGCTGATCGGCGTGAACCTGTCGCGCCTGGCCGAGGAGATCGTCATCTGGTCGACCGCCGAGTTCGGCTACGTCACGCTGCACGATTCGTTCGCGACCGGCTCGTCCATCATGCCGCAGAAGAAGAACCCGGACATCGCCGAGTTGGCTCGCGGCAAGGCCGGAAGGCTGATCGGGGACCTCGCGGGGCTCTTGGCAACGTTGAAGGGTTTGCCGCTGGCTTACAACCGTGATTTGCAGGAAGACAAAGAACCGGTGTTCGATGCCGCCGACACGCTTTCGCTCCTACTCCCGGCTATGTCGGGGTTGGTGGGCACCTTGGAATTCAACGTCGACCGCATGGCGGATTTGGCGCCGCGGGGACATGCGCTGGCGACCGACCTGGCCGAATGGATGGTCAAGCAGGGCACGCCGTTCCGCGACGCCCACCAGGTCGCCGGCCAGGCGGTCAAGGCGGCGGACGCGGCGGGCAAGGAGTTGTGGGAGCTGACGGTCGATGAGTTGGAGGGCATCGACCCGCGGCTGACACCCGATGTGCGCGAGGTGCTGACGGTCGAAGGCTCGCTGGCTTCGCGCAACGGGCTGGGTGGGACGGCGCCGGAATCGGTGCGAGCACAATTGAACGCCGCCCTCACGGCGGCAGCGGAACTGCGCCGCTGGGTGGACGCGGATTGACCTCGGCCCGTCCGCCGCACCGCCGCTTGATAATGGTCGACGGCCCGGCTGGTGCGGGCAAGACCACTTTCGCGACTGGGCTGGCCGCAGGCCTGGGGGCGGCGCTGGCCCACATGGATGACCTGTACCTGGGCTGGTCCGGGCTGGAAGGTGGTTTCCGGCGGCTGGAGAAGCTGGTGCTGGGACCATGGCGGGACGGTGTACCGGCGCGCTTCCGGGCTTACGACTGGGCGGCGGGGACCGCGACTGGACGCTGGATCGAGGTCGCGGCATCGGACTGCTTGGTGGTCGAAGGCTGCGGCTGCGCCCCGCGCCGAGCCGACCGCTACGAGCCGGTGATCGTCTGGCTGGACGGCCCGCGCGACCGCCGCTGGGACCGCGTGCTGGAACGCGACGGCGAAGCCGAACTGCCCCAACTGCGGGACTGGGAAACGGCGACCGCCGCCCACCACCACCGCGAGCGAACCGCCGCCCGCGCCCACCTCCGCCTCGCCCAATGAGGTTTTCTCACCAGGGGTAGTTTGATG
>JAISCU010000401.1 GCA_031265345.1 Bifidobacteriaceae bacterium | reverse complement strand
CAGACACCGAGCGACTTGGACTGGGCAGCGCTGGAGAAGATGCTCGGTCGACCGATCACGACGCAGACACTGCGCACCCTCGACCTGATAACCCAGGACCAGGGCCGATGGGTGCCGACCAACGGCGGCGTGCTCCTGGCGGGGAAAGAGCGCGAGCGCGTCTTCCCGTTGGCTTACGTCCAGTGCGCCCGCTTCCGAGGCGAGGATCGGCTGGACATCTTCGACCGGATCGAGGTCCATGAGCATCTGCCGTTGGCGGTTGACTCGGTGATGGATTTCCTCAAGAAGCACGCCTTCCTGAGCGCGGAGTTCGGTGGCGTTCGCCGCCGCGATGTCTGGTCCATACCGATTGACGCCATTCGGGAGGTCGTTGTCAACTCGCTGGTACACGCGTCTTATTCGGTAAAGGGCTCGCCGATTCGGGTGGCGTTCTGCGACGACCGGATAGAGGTGGACAATCCCGGCGGATTGATGCCTGGAATCACCATCGAAGACATGACCGGCGGATTGTCCTCCATCCGCAACCCCACACTGGCCAGGGTGTTCGCGGAGATGAGCCTGATGGAGAAGTGGGGCACCGGAGTCCCAGCCGTGTTCAAGGCCGTCGCCAGCCAGGGGTTGCCGCCGCCAAGCATCACCGAACTGCCCAGGGGGCTCCGGTTCACGGTCTGGATCAAGAACCACCGGCCCCGGATCGAGGGACTGCCGGACACCACCCGCGGAGCTCACGCGGCCCCGGATTCCCCACGCGCTGGCGACCCGCTCGACAGCCCGGCTTGGCCGCCTCCTGACGGACATGGGCCGCCGAGCGACCGGTTGGATGACGAAGCGAACGACAGAGCAAGTGACCAAGCAAGTGACCAAGTAAGTGACCAAGTAAGTGACCAAGTGAGTGACCAAGTGAGTGACCAAGTGGCGGCCATCCTCGGCGCCGCCTCCATAACGCCCAGACCGAAAGCCGACCTGCTCGCCGCCATCGGCTTGACGCCGCACACCTATAACACCAGGCGGCATATCCACCCGTTGGTCGAAGCCGGGCTGTTGGCCCCCACCCAGCCCGACCGCCCGCGAAGCCCGGCCCAGAAGTACCGCGCCACCGAGGCGGCCCGTGCCCTCCTGGCACGGCGGGGCTAACTGGGCGCGGCCCGCCGATTACGGCGACAGCTACTTCATCTTCTCGTACACGCTGATCGTCGGCGGGCTCTGGTTCCTGATCTCGGTTCCGCGGTTCTTCGGCGCGGCGAAGAGAGCCAAGCGAGCCGCCGCCAACACACCTGTCATGGCCGATGCCGCCTACGGAGTTCCAGCGGCCGCGGGGTACGTCTCCCCTGGGTACGCGCCGCCGCCGCTGGGCGGCCCGGCTTCCGCGGCGCCTGGCTACGCCCCTGGATCGGGAGACCCGTTCTACTCGGGACCGCCAGCCCAACCAGCCCAGCCGGCGCCGCCTGCCCAACAGGCATCGCCGCACGCCGACTGGTCGAGCATGCCGCCGCCAGCAGGCCAACCGCCGGTCGCGCCGCAGGGGGTTCAGCCGCGCCAAATGCCGCCCCAGAGTCCGCCCAACCCCGTCTGGCCCAACTCCTAAGGCGGGACGCCCGGCCGGGAGCCGCTTGGCACTTTTCCGGTCGGCTCCTTCTGGCTGGTCGTGTCCGGAATTGGCCTCAATTGGCCACCGCGTCGAGTTCCAGCCAGCTACGGACACCGGTGCCCGATGCCGCCCGCTCGACAACCAGCGTTCGCGCAGGTCAGCCTGGTGGTGGCATCGCCGCCCTGATGCGGTCGTGTCCGGAATTGGCTTCAACTCGCGGGAGGGACCAGTCGCAGGGGCTGGCGGACACTCCATCGCGCGTCGCCTGAGAATCTGCACGCAGGCAGGCGGCTGCCACCCAGCCCGGGGCGGACCGGGCGAAGCTGACGGGCCAGGGCGGCGGCATCGTCCAGGTGGGAGTCCTGGACCGCCCGCAAGCGTTCACCTGTCGAGCAAACCGACCCGGAATGTGACGTGGGTCACATTCGCGGCCTACTTTGGTGGGCATGAACTCAGTCCGCTACCCGCAGGAGGAACCGGCTCGACCGGAGCCGGAAGACCTGTTTCGTCGCGAACTGAAACCACTCGACGCCTACCGGATCCCTAACTACGCCACCGGCGCGCTGCCTGTCAGCCCGGTCGGCCTAGCCTCTCTGGCGGCGGCGGTGATTGGTCTGGCCCTCTCGTTATTCCCTTGGGTCGGGCTGTTCCTCGGGGTACCCATGGATGGATGCGCCGTGGCTTTGGCCATTTGGTCGGCATGGCGCATCCACCAAGGCCGGGAGCGGGGACTCGGCTGGTGCGTTCCGGCGGCGGTGATCGGACTGGTGGCGATGGTGCTGGCCGGATTCATGAATTGGCAGGAGACCATCGTGTTCTGAGGGCCCTGCGGGCGATCTGTGCGCCGCGCGGGCGATCTGTGCGTTGCCAGGCCCCCGAGGGCTGCACGCGGGCGCGCCAGACGGCCTTTGGTCCAAGGCCTGCGCCGGGCGAGCCGGTAGCGTTGCGCAGGCGAGAGCGGAGCTAGTAAAGCAAGTGAAACTGGGGCACTGCGACCCAGGGGGGTTCTCTAAGGTTTACTGGAAGCCGCGACTCGCTGGCCTGACCGGCCGCTGACCGGCCCAACCGACCGACAAGGGGTGGAACTGCACATGAGAATCGCCGTCAAATATTCCGGGCTCGCCATCGACTCAGACGGGACTGTGGGCGGGCACGACGCCGGCGCCACCCTGGTCCGCCGCTTGCTGCGGGTCTTCCCCGGCGCGGAACTGATAGCTCCCCAAGTCCACCGCTACCCGACCTTCGACGTCCTGCCGCTGGAGATGGTCGATGCCGACAGCACGGTGGTCATCAACATGGACGTCATCGACTCGGCGGACGCTTGGATGACGCTCAAGGCCAACACCGACAGCCCCAAGCTGATGAACTTCATGTGGTGGAACTGGGCGCGGTACGACTCGACCGTCGAACTGGCCACGCTGTCCCTGTCCTGCGCGCTGTTCCCGACCTTCGCCAACTCGGAGCGCACCGCCAAGGCCATCCACGAGTACGTCCGCCGCTGGACCATCCAGCCGTTGGCGGAACGCGCCCGCATCTCCTGGGTGAACCTCGGCATCCACTTGGACCATTTGCAGCCCCGCCAGGAGCCCGACCGCCCGCTGGTGCTCTACCCCGCGATCTACATGTCGGAACGCAAGCAGCCCCAGCAGTTCATCGACGTGGTCTCACGCGTGGCGAAACGCGCGCCCATCCAGGTGGCCGCCCGCCTGACCGAGCCGCATCTGGTCTCGCCGCTGGCCATGACCCTGTCCCGCAACAAATGGGCCTGGGTGGGGCCGCTGACGCCCTCCCGCCAGCAGTACTGGGAGGCTCTGGCCTCGACCACCGCGTTCCTGGCCACGGCCCGCGATGAGACCTACGGCCTGGAGTACATCGAGGCTCTGCTGGCGGGGGCCATCGGCATCTTCCCGGACAGGGAATGGGCGCGCGCGCTGGTTCCCGAGGGCTACCCCTTCTTCTACACCACGTTGGCCCAGGCCGAGTCGATGCTGCTGCGCGCCGTCACCGACACGGCCGCCTGCCGCGCCGAGCTGGACGCCGCGGCGGGCGGTTCCCTGGTCGAGTGGCTCAGCCAGAACCACTCCGACGACGCCTTCGAGACCTCGATAGCCGAGCATGTCGAGCGCTGGTTCGGCGAGTGAGATCCGGTCGTTGATCGCGACCTCACGGGGTTCGGGCCGGGGCCGGGCGCGCGGCCGGGTCGGCGGGGCGAGCCCTGGACACCGCCCGGCCCGGTGTGACGCGCGCCACAGTTGCCCCTAAGCTAGGCAAGCGTGAGCCCCCTTCCACGTTTGTTCGCTGCCCTGGGCCTGTCGCTGCTGGCAGGTCTGGGCCTGGGTTCGGCTTTCGCGTTCGCTTTGGACCAGGCGCCCGATGCCGCCGGGTCGAGTCAGGCGGCCAGCCCCAGTTCGCCCGTGGTCACCTTGACAGCCCCGCCACTGGCAGCTCCGAAGGACGCGCCGCCCGAGGTTCCCTCCGAGTTGACCGTGACGGTCGCGTTCGGCGGCGACATGCTGATGCACCAACCGGTCAACTCTTCGGCGGCCGCTGGTTCTGACTTTGAGTACAGCCCGCTGTTGGCCGGTGTCGACTCCTGGATCGCCGGGGCCGACCTGGCGATCTGCCAGCTGGAGGTGCCGCTCGCCCCGCCGGGCCAGACGCCGAGCGGCTACCCGGTCTTCGGCGCGCCGACGTCCCTGGTCAGGGACATGGCCGAGCAAGGCTGGGACGGCTGCACCACGTCCTCGAACCACTCGCTCGACCGGGGTTGGGAGGGTGTGTCGCACACCCTTGAGACGCTGAAGGCGGCCGGGATGGGCTACTCCGGGACCGCGTTGAGCCAGGCTGACGCGGCGCTGCCGCAACTCTACCGGCTGACGGATTCGGGCCAGAGCCTCACCATCGCGCACATCGCCGCCACCTATGGGACCAATGGCATCCCCCTTCCCTCCGCACAGCCCTGGGCCGTCAACACCCCGATCGACACCGCCGCGATGATCGCCCAGGCCCAGGCGGCGCGAGCGGCCGGGGCCGATGTGGTGCTGGCCACCATCCACGCCGGGGTCGAGTACCAGACCACGCCTTCGGCCGAGCAGCGCGGGATCGTAGCCCGGTTGGCCGAATCAGGCCAGATCGATGCGGTGATCGGCGACCACCCGCATGTCGCCGAGCCGATCGAGCTGGTGCCAGGGGGTGTTGGCGGGCGCGGCATGTGGACCATCTACTCGTTGGGCAACTTCCTCTCCAACCAGACCGATGCAGTGGTCGGGCCGAACACCGACACCGGCGCGGTCGCCTTCGTGACCATCACCAAGGACGCGGCCGGGGCTGGCGTCACCGGCATGACCTGGGCGGGCGTGACCGTGGACACCGCCCACGGCCACCGGGTCCATATGCTCGAGGACTCCGTCGCGGCCGGCGGCGAACTGGGCCAGATCGGCGCCGCCGGAGTCGCGCTGCGCTACGACCGCTTGCGGGCCATAATGGGCGACGCGCCCGAGCAGCTAAGCCCACCCACGGCATCGGGCGCGAAGTTGGAAGTCCTCCCCCGCCCCTAACCCGGGGACGGTACCTTTCCATGCCCGGCCGCCGGTTTTCCACAGGCGAACCCGCAGGTCAGGCCCTGTGGATAACGGGTCCGTCCCCATTCCGTGATCAGAGTGCCCGGAAATTGCTTCGCGTCGAAAGATTTGCGGTCGCGCCCGGCTTGCGCTGGACACCGTCTTCGGCTTCCGATGCCGTCCGCTCGACCATGCTCGACAGGCCGGGTTGGGACCATGCGCGGCTGGCGGGCTAGCTGTTGGCCTTCTCGTAGGCGGCCGCGATGTGGTCGTCCAAGGCTTGGCGCAGTTGCGCGAGCTTCGGATCGTCCTCAGGCAAGTCGAAGCTGATCGACGGGTCGATCAAGCGCGGGCCGGTGCCGTCCACGTCCTGCGGCGCGCCCAGGTCGCGCTTGGGATCGAAGGGCGGGCACTGGTCGAGCACCGCCTTGAACTGGTCGACCGTCACCGAGCCGTCCACCAGCGCGGCGGGCATGGTCGCGAAGCTGTCGATCTCGATCTTGGCGTCCGGCATCCCCGGCAATCCGTTCTCGCGGGCGCAGGCGGCCCAGAGGTTCGAGGCGTCCGCCTGCAGTTGCTTCTCGGCCTCCTCCTCGCGCGGGTCGATCTTCGGCTCCGGCGTGAAATAGCCGGTCTCTTCGATGCAGGCGACGAGTTCCTCGCTCCGGTCCAGGCCGTCCACATAGAGATAGGCCCTGTCCTCGTCCGTTGGCATATCCGGGCCTTCGAGCGCCGCGGGATCGCACATGCCGCCCTCGCCCGGCAACGAGAAGCAAACAGCCCTCGGCTCGGCATTGATCCAGATCTGCTTGAACTCGGCCGAGCCGTACCCGGTGGTGCCGCTGGGCACGAGGTCGGCGTCGATGCCCTTACCCTTCAGGCACGCCAGCATGTCCTCCGCGCTGGCCGCCTGTTTCGCGACCAAGTCGGCCGTCTCCTTGTCCAGCGCCACGTTTTCGGCAGGCCCGTCCTCGTTGCCGATGCTGGCCACGTCCCCGCCATCGGATTTGCACCCGCCCGCCACCGCCATCAGCGCGACCGCCGCGCCACAGATCGCCATCCGCCTCATGGCCCGCCCAGACCTGATGCCCATTTCATGCCCCCGATTTCGCCTTTGAATCATCTGGTCCAACCATCGTAGCCCTCGCTGCGCAGGCTCTTCCCCGTCCGTGCGGGGGGTTTTCCCTGGGCACGGGTTTGGAGATGGACGATGCCGTTCGCCCGGCCCCGCCTGGCAGGTCCGGCTCGGGCGGCCCGCAGCTTGGGTAGTTAGCTCTTGGCCTTCTCGTAGGCGGCTGCGATGTGATCATCCAGGGCCTGCCTCAACTGGGCGAACTTGGGGTCGTCCTCGGGCAGGTCGAAAGTGATCGAGGGGTCGGTCCACTTGGGCGCGGTCTCGCCCTCGTCGTAGAAGTTGGGCGCGGCCAGGTCGCGCTCGGGATCGAACGGCGCGCACTTGGCCAGCGCGGCCTTGAGCTCATCGACCGTCACGGAGCCGTCCACGAGCACCGCAGGCATCGATTCGAAGTTGTCGACCTCGACCTTGGCGTCCGTCACCTTGGGGAGCCCGTTCTCGCGGGCGCAGGCCGCCCAGGTGTTCGAGGCGTCCGCCATCAGTTGTTTCTCGGCCTCCTCCTCGCGCGGGTCCCATTGCGGTTTGGGTGTGGTGTATCCGGACGAATCGATGCAGGCCACCAGCACATCGGTCTGGTCCCGGCCATTGTCATACAAGTGCGGTTGGCCATCCTCCATGCTCCAGCCGAGCCTTTCCTCCAGCTCGCTCGACGACGCCATGCCGCTCGAGTCCGGGATGCTGAAGTAGAACTCATCCAAGGCCGGGGTCAGCCAGACCTCCTTGTAATTCACAGACTCGAAGTCACCGTAACTCTGAACCCCTGCGTCTATCAGTTCCGTTTCGACGCCTTTGTCCTTGAGGCAAGCCACCATCGCCTCGGCCGCCGCCACCTGTTCCGGAGCCGCCGGTTCGGCATCAGCGCCCGCGGCCTCTGCGCCGGTCGATGGCTCAACAGAAGCCTTGCCTTGGTCGATGGAGGCCACGCCCTTGTCATCGACCGTGCAGCCGCTGGCTGCCAGCGTGATCGCCGCGGTCGCGCCGCACGCCGCAATCCAACTAATAGCCCGGCCAAACCCCGTGCTCATATCGTTCCCCCGAATCCGCTATTGAGCCGCCTGATCCGAAGAGCCTAACAACAAGCCCCCCCCCCGCCGTCAAACCGGCCGATCCACGGGAGCACTTGACAGTGAGGTATCACACTATTACGCAATATCGCCGCTGCGAAATTCCCGCGCTCCCGCCCCGAACACGGGTTGGTGCCTGGCACCAACCCGTGTTCGGCCGGCCGTCGTGGCCGCCTCAAGATGGGGACGATGCCGCCAAGGCCGCTGGCTTCGGGGGTTCGGGCCGCGCCGTCCGGTCGGCGGGTGGCGTCGGCGCGGGCGCGGGCGCAGACGGCCCCGAAATGGCCCGACCCCACGGCCCCGAAGCCAATGGCATCGCGACGATGCCGCGCGGTCGCCTCGCACGCCGAACCGCGGGCGGTCGGCAGCGCCGCCCGGAGCCAAGCCAATGCCGCCGAAACCGAGCGCGAGGCCAAGCCTGCCGACCGGGGCGAGCCGACCGAGCGGCATCGTCCGCCTGAAGTGCCTCGATCAAAAGCCAAATCCGGGCCGACCGGGCACGTAATGGGGACGGACCCGTTATCCACAGGGCCTGAACTGCGCAAACACCTGTGGAAAACCTCCGGGCGAGCACGAAAAGGTACCGTCCCCCAAGAGTTAGGCTTGGATTACTACTTTCAGGGCCTCGTTCTTGGCGGCCTGGCCGAACACGTCGTAGGCGTCCAGCATCTGGTCGAGCTTGAAATGGTGCGTGGCCAGGGGGCGCACGTTGAGCTTCCCGGCCTCGATCAACTCGATCAGCATGGGCGCCGTCACAGCGTCAACCAGGCCCATGGTCATGGTGATGTTCTCGATCCACAGCCGGTCGATCGGCATGGTGACCGGAGCCCCATGGACGCCGATGTTGGCGATCCGGCCGGTCGGGCGCACTAGGTCGAACGCCGCTTCCAGCGTGACCGGGACGCCCACGGCCTCCATGACCACGTACGCGCCGCCGTGGCGGGTGAGCGCGCGGACCTCGTCCATCCAGCCGTCGTGGCCGGAGTTGACGGTGTGGGTGGCGCCGAACGAGCGGCGGGCCGCCTCCAACCGGAAATCGTCCAGGTCCACCGCGATCACCCGGCGTGGGCTCTTCAGCTGGGCTGTCACCATCGCGGCCAGGCCGACCGGGCCCGCGCCGATCACGACCACGTCGTCTCCGGGCTGGACGTGGCCGTTGAGGACGCCCATCTCGTAGCCGGTCGGGATGATGTCGGAGACGAAGATGACCTCCTCGTCTGACAGGCCGCCCGGGATCGAGTGCAGCGAGGTCTCCCCGAACGGGATGCGCACGTACTCCGCTTGCGTGCCGTCCACCAGGTGGCCCAGGAGCCAGCCGACCCCGCCGGCCGATTGGCAGTGGGACGGATGGCCCACGCGACAATAGGCGCAGGTGCCGCAGGTGGTGATGCAGTTGACCACCACTCGATGGCCGATCTCGAACTTCGCGACACCGGAGCCGGTTTCGACCACGGTGCCGACGCCCTCGTGGCCGAGCACCCGGCCATCGTCCACGGTGGGCACGTCGCCCTTCAGGATGTGCAGGTCAGAACCGCAGATTGTGGTGGTGTCGATCTTGACTATGACGTCGTTGGGATCTTGGATGGTTGGGTCGGGTACCGTTTCCCAGGCCTTTTGGCCAGGTCCGTGGTAAACCAGTGCCTTCATTGGTGGTCCTCTCTGGGGGTCAAATTCATCCGCTTTGATGCGTCGCTTCAGCGCGACCAGCCGAGCCTACCGGATAACAGGACCTTATGCCTAACGATTAGGTAGTTCGACTTCTGAGATTCCTTTGCCCGATGCCGCTCAGTCGGCTCAGCGCCCCTCGCCCGGCCCCGCCCGAGGCCGGTTTCGCGCCTCACAAAGCCGCAGCCGGGCCGAACGTCCGGGGTCGGTATCGTTGGTTGGGCTGAACGCCTGTTGCCGCAGGCGTGGACCGTAGTTGGGGACTGTCCCCAACCACGGTCAGGGACAGTCCCCAGCTACGGTTCGGTCGGGGCCGGGGCTGCGGCCGAGTCAGAGTCGGCCACGCCTGCCGGGTCCGGCTCGCCCGCCGGGTCGGCAACGCCTGCCGGGTCGGCCACGCCTGCCGGGTCGGCCACGCCTGCCGGGTCCGGCTCGCCCGCCGGGGCCGCCGGGTCGGCCGCCGCCGTCTTGCCATAATGGCGGTTGAGCAGCCACTGGACCAGCGAGCCCACCGAAACGGCGAAGACGATCCCGCAGAGCACGCCCAGCAGAGGATTGTCGCCAGCGGCCTGCCCGGCCACGTAACCGACCCCGACCGAGTAGGCGGACCAGCAAGCGGCGGCCGCGCCGTCGACCAAAATGAAACGCCGCAGCGGATAGCGGATGGTCCCAGCCGTCAGGTTGACGGCCACCCGGCCTATCGGGATGAAACGGGCCACCATCATCAGCGGCGCCGCGCCGCGCGCGAAGACCCGGTTGGCCCACACGAAGGCGTCATGGCCCTTGCCGCGCCTGAAGACCCGCCAGTTGCCAGCGTTGAACCAGCGGCCCAGCGTGTAGGCGAACAGGTCCCCGCTCAAAGCCCCGGCGGCGGCCAGAATCCACAGCAGGGCCGCCTCCCACCATAGCTGCGCCGAAGAGAAGACCGCCGCCGTGGCGATGACCAGCGTCTCGGCGGGCACGGGCGGGAAGAAGCCGTCCATCGCGGAGATCACATAGACGGCCAGCAGTGCCCACGGCGATTCGGCCAGGCCGATGATGAACTGGTTGACGGAGTGCCAGAGCGACGCCAGAAAGGAGCCATCAGCCAAGTACAGCCAGCCGAAGTCCAAGTCCATTCACAGGCCCAACTGCCGCGCCACGACCGTCGCCAAGCGGGCGGCCACGGCCTCGGCCTGGGCGCTGGTCGGCGCCTCGACCATCACCCGCACCAACGGCTCGGTGCCTGAGGCCCGCAGCAGCACGCGACCGGAGTCGCCCAGTTCGGCCTCCGCCTCGCGCAGCGCCGCCGCGACCGAGGAATCGGTGCCGACCCGGCCCTTGTCCACCTCGGGCACGTTGACCAGGACCTGCGGGAAGGCGTGGATCTGTTGGGCCAGTTCCCCCAGCGAGCTCTCGGCGGCCCGCACCTGGCAGGCCAGCTGCACAGCCGTCAGCGTCCCGTCGCCGGTGGTGGCGTGCCGGGTCATGATGACGTGGCCGGACTGCTCGCCGCCCAGCGCGTAGCCTCCGGCGATCATCTCCTCCAGCACATAGCGGTCCCCGACCGCCGTCACTTTCAGCTCGATCCCTTGGGAGGCCATCGCTTTGAACAGCCCCAGGTTCGACATCACCGTTGTGACCAGGGTGTTCCCCGGCAATTCGTCCCGCGACTTCAACGCCAGTGCCAGGATTCCCATGATCTTGTCGCCGTCCACCAGTTCGCCGCCGGCGTCGACGGCCAAGCAACGGTCGGCGTCGCCGTCGAAGGCGAAGCCCGCGTGGGCCTCTAGCCCGACCACCGCCCGCTGGAGCAGCTCCGGGTGCGTCGAGCCCATGCCGGCGTTGATGTTGGTGCCGGACGGATGCACCGCCAGCGGCATCACTTCGGCGCCCAGACGGCGGAAGACCTCGGGCGCGACCCGCGAGGACGCCCCGTTCGCGCAGTCCAGCACCACGCGCATGCCATCCAGCCCCACTGGGGCGCAGCCCACCAGGAAGTCGATGTAGCTGTCGACCGCCCCGAGATCAGTCGTGATGGAGCCCACAGCGTCCCCGATAGCCGGCTCCCACTCCTCGGCCAGACGGACCTCGATAACGTCCTCCACGGCATCGGGCAGCTTGTAACCCGTCGAAGAGAAGAACTTGATGCCGTTGTCCTGGTAAGGGTTGTGGGAGGCCGAGATCATGACCCCGACGTCGAACCCCTGCGAGCGGGTGAGGTACGCCAAGCCGGGCGTGGGGATCAGGCCCGCCAGGACGGCGTCCACCCCGGCCGACGCGAGCCCGGCGGCGCAAGCGGCGGCCAACATGTCGCCCGAGACCCGCGAATCGACGCCGACTATGCCCTTGAGGCGGCGCGGGGCGTCCTCGGCGCGGTGGTCCAGAACGGGCGGCGCGACCTTGGAGCCGTAGCCGAGCCCCTCCTCCGCCTCCAGCACGCGCGCCGCCGCCGCCGCCAGGCGCATCGCCAACTCGGCAGTGATCTCACGCCCAGCCAGGCCACGCACCCCGTCGGTGCCGAAAAGCCGCGCCATGTGCCGTGGGTCTGCTGGCCGAAGTCAGCGCTTCGAGTACTGCGGGGCTTTGCGGGCCTTCTTCAAACCGGCCTTCTTGCGCTCGGTCACCCGCGCGTCCCTGGTCAGGTAACCGGCGCGCTTCAAGGCCGGACGGTTGTGCTCCTCGTCGATGGCGTTCAGCGCGCGGGCCACTCCCAGGCGCAGAGCCCCGGCCTGGCCGGACGTGCCGCCGCCGCAGATGCGGGCGACCACGTCAAACTTGCCGTCGATGTCCAAGAGCGTGAACGGCGAGCGCACCAACTGCTGGTGGAGCTTGTTGGGGAAATAATCCTCCAGAACCCGACCGTTGATGGTCCACTGGCCGGAGCCCGGCACCAGACGCACCCGGGCGACCGCTTCTTTGCGCCGCCCCAACGCCCGGCCCGGAGCGACCAACGATTGGCCGCGACCCGGAGTGTCGGGGGTTTCAGAGGTGTAGAAGGACGGGGTCTCTTCCTCGACTTGGGCGTCGAGCTCGATCTCGGTCACATTTCTCCTTGACTGTCGCTATTGCTGCGCGACCTTGGTGAGGTCGTAGACTTCGGGTTTCTGGGCGGCGTGCGGATGTTCGGGCCCGGCGTAGACCTTCAGCTTCGAGATCTGCTCGCGGGCCAGGTTGTTCTTCGGCAGCATGCCGCGCACAGCCTTGCGGATCACCTGCTCGGGCCGCTTGGCGAGCAGTTCGCCGTACGGGACCGCCTTCAGGCCGCCGGGATAGCCGGAGTGGCGGTAGGCCATCTTCTGGGTCGCCTTGGACCCGGTCAGCGCCACCTTCCCGGCGTTGATCACGATCACGTAATCGCCCGCGTCGAGGTTCGGCGTGAACACCGCCTTGTGCTTGCCGCGCAGCAGAGTGGCCACATGGGTCGCCAAACGGCCCAGGACAACGTCGGTCGCGTCGATGACGTGCCAGGCCCGCTCGATCTGGCCGGGCTTCGGAGTGTACGTGCGCACAGTTCTCTTAACCTCACTTATTGAAGGTGGCGTCCCCTTGCAGACCGCCTCCGGACGGGCGTGCGCCAGCCATCGGCCAATGCGCACACGGGACGTTCTAGGGTAGCCCCGGTTCGCCCCGCTGGTCAAAACGCCGGGGCTTGGTCTCGCTTCGGCACGGTCCGTCGGTGCACGATGCCGCCGTCCCGGCCCGCCCCGTTCAGCCCGGCCCGGACCCACTTCGGGCCGCTCGCCAGCTCGGCGCGGGCGCCAGCCCAACTCGTTGCCCCGGCGCGGCCGCCCACCAGCCCGCTCCACGGCTCCGTGATGGAGGGAGGTCGACTCTTTTCGAGCTGCGGGCCTGGCCCCTGTCCACCGAGTCCGGGGTCTTGCGCGCAGCCGTGCCCGCGCCCAAGGCGTTGACCAGGGGACAGTCCCCTTTCCCGTGACCGGAACGGCTGCCCATCCTGATCCGAAAGTCGAGGCGACTCTCCCCCATCACGGAGGCCCGAAGGAGCCTGGGAAGCTGTTTCGCGCTTCCGTGATTGGGGAAGGCTGGCTCCCAGAACGCGGGGCTCGCCCCTGCCCATCGAGTCCGGGGTTTTGCGCTCTCGGTTTAATCGAGTCCGCTGTTCTCCATGGTCATGGGCGTCGAGTCCGGGGTTTTGCGCGCAGCCATACCCGCACGCGAAGCGCTGACCAGGCCAAACGGAAAAGGGCCAGACGCAGAACC
>JAISCU010000452.1 GCA_031265345.1 Bifidobacteriaceae bacterium | reverse complement strand
CGCTATCCGGTCCAGTCCGGCGGCCGCGGTCTGCAGCGTGCCGGAGACCCAGCCCTCGCCCGGCGCAAAGCGGGCTCCGATCGAGCGCGGGAAGATCTCATACCACGCTCCTACCAGCGCCCGTTCGCGGACTACGCGCAGGGGATAGGCCGCCGATGCCGTCACGTCCCGGCGCAGCGGGTAGCGCCGGACGATCTCGGTGGCCTCGGCCCCAGTGGCGGCGGCCAACCGCTCGCAGTAATCGGCCTCGCGATCGCCCACGATCGCGGCCACCGCCCGCAGGGAATCGGCCTCCTTGCGCGGCAGGCCCTTAGCGCCGGCGGCCTCAGTCAGCAAATCGGCGCCGGCGCCGAGGACCATGTCCGGATCGATGCCTTGCGGCACCTTGATCTCGGCGTCGCGGCGCCATGACCCGATCGGGTCGGTCCAACCCTCGACGGCGAATGTCCAGGCGCCGGGTGCGCTGGGAGTAAGAATGGCTTGCCATCGATCCAGTCCTTGGCCGAGTGGAACCATCGGGGCACGCTGACGGACCCGGCCCTCGGGGTCCTGCAGTACGGCGGTGGCACCGGCCAACTCGTGACCGTCCCTAAAGACGGTCGCGGTGATCGGGACCGGTTCGCCGGCCACGGCTCTGGCCGGCCAGCGTCCGCCTTCGATTGCGGGCCCGACGTGCGTCACCGCCACCCGGCCAATCGGCGCGGGCGGTGCCGCCTGCGGCCGAGCGGCCGGCACCTTTGGCCGGCGCGGGCGGTCCGGAACGGTCGGCGTCTTGGAAGGTCGTTTGGCTGTAGGTTGACCGCCGGCACCAGCGGTGCCCGAATTCGCTGTGCTCACCCACCAGAACCTAGCGCAAGCCTGCACCGCCTGATGGGGACCAACCGGACTTCCCCAGCCACCCGGGCCGTTAGTCCGGCGGGTGCAGCCGATGGCAAACCGGTAGGGTGTCCGGGTGAAATTGATCGGGAGATTCACAGTCCGCACGGTGCTGCCCGCCCCCATCGCCGCCCTCGACCGCCTGGCCCACAACCTGCGCTGGTCGTGGCACGTTCCCACCAGAGATCTGTTGGAGGGGATAGATCCGGACCTCTGGGCCAAGGTCCACGGCGATCCGGTGGCGCTGCTGGGCGAATTGTCCCCAGAACGCCTGGCGGAACTCGCGGCCGATGCCGCCTTCACCGGCCGGGTCCGGGATCTGGACGAGGACTTGGAACGCTACCTGACCGAACCGCGCTGGTATCAGGCGCGCGATGGCGGCTCGCCAACAGCGATCGCCTATTTCTCGCCTGAATTCGGCATCACGGCGGCGCTACCGCAATACTCAGGCGGCCTGGGAATCCTCGCCGGTGACCATCTGAAGTCTGCTTCCGATCTCGGGGTGCCGGTGGTCGGGGTCGGGTTGCTGTACCGGTCGGGCTACTTCAAACAGTCCTTGACCCGAGAGGGCTGGCAGGCCGAAACCTATCCGGTCACCGACCCGGACGGGCTACCCCTGACACTTTTGCGCGGCGCCGAAGGTGCGCCGGCGTTGGTGGCGCTCCCGCTGCCGTCCGGGCGCACGCTGCACGCCCACATCTGGATCGCGCAGGTGGGACGCGTGCCGCTGCTCCTGCTCGATTCCAATCTGGCCCTCAACGACGTCCAAGAAAGGGTGGTCACAGACCGCCTGTACGGCGGCGGCGAGGACCACCGGCTACTTCAGGAACTCCTCCTCGGTGTGGGCGGCATCAGGGCGCTGCGCGCCTGGTCCGAGATCACCGGCGCCGCCAGGCCCGAGGTCTACCACATGAACGAGGGTCACGCGGGCTTCCTCGGGGTCGAACGGATCAGGGAACACGTGGCACGCGGCCTGACGTTCGCCGAGGCCATCGAGGCGGTCCGCGGCGCGACCGTGTTCACCACCCACACGCCGGTGCCGGCCGGGATCGACCGGTTCGAGGCCGCGGCCGTTGCCCGTTACTTCTCGGGTGAGTTGGCGGTCCCCGGTATGCCCGTGGAACAGATCCTGGCACTTGGTTCGGAAACCTATCCAGGCGGGGATCCGGCGGTGTTCAACATGGCGGTGATGGGACTGCGGCTGGCGTCCCGGGCCAACGGCGTCTCGCGGTTGCACGGCAAGGTCTCACGGCAAATGTTCTCGGCACTTTGGCCGGGATTCGACCAGAACGAGGTGCCGATCGGGTCCATCACCAACGGCGTGCATTCGCCGACATGGATCGACGGTCAACTCGCCGGCGTCGAAGCGGCCGGTCTCGGCCTGCCGCCAAATCCGGCCCGTTGGGAAGACCCTGAGGTGGTGGACGATTCGACGCTGTGGTCCTTGCGCCGTTCTGCCCGGGCCCGCCTGGTAGCCTCCGCTCGCAAACGTGTGCGCGCGTCCTGGTTGCGCCGCGGTGCCAGCCCGGCCGAGTTGGGCTGGATTGACGAGGCCCTCAGCCCCGACGTCTTGACCATCGGCTTTGCCCGGCGTGTCCCCACGTACAAGCGACTGACCCTCATGCTGCGCGATCCCGAACGGCTGCGCGCGCTGCTGTGTCATCCGACACGGCCAATCCAGATAGTTGTGGCCGGCAAGGCCCATCCTGCGGACGAACAGGGCAAGTTGCTGATCCAGGATCTTGTCCGCTTCGCGGATCACCCCGAGGTGCGCAAGCGCATCGTGTTCCTGCCCAACTACGACATCGCCATGGCCCAGCACCTCTTCCCGGGTTGCGATGTTTGGCTGAACAACCCGTTGCGTCCGCTTGAGGCGTGCGGGACCAGCGGGATGAAGGCCGCCATCAACGGCGCGCTGAACCTGTCGATCCTGGACGGCTGGTGGGATGAATGGCAGGACGGCCAGAACGGTTGGGCCATCCCAAGCGCTGACGGCGTGACCGATCCA
>JAISCU010000267.1 GCA_031265345.1 Bifidobacteriaceae bacterium | reverse complement strand
GGAACCGCGCCACTGAGACCGGCGCGGTGCTCAGCCTGGAGGTGGATAACATCGCTCTGTCGCGGAAGGAACTGGAAGGAACCCCAACCGGTGAAGGAGACGCAGCTTTGATCGGCGTTCTGGTGGCGGACGATCATCCGATTGTCCGCAAGGGCCTGGTGGACCTGCTGGGCCAGGAGCCTGATATCGAGGTGGTGGGCGAGGCCGGCACCGGCGAGGAGGCGGTCCGCCTGACGCTGGAGACGGCGCCTGACGTGGTGATGATGGATTTGGAGATGCCGGGGAAGGGCGGCGTCTGGGCGATCTCCCAGATCTTGTCCGATGCCGCTGGGTCGGGTCGGGAAACCTCCGTCGTGGCCGTCACGGTGTTCGAATCGGACGCCCGGATAGTGCAGGCGGTGCGAGCAGGTGCGGCTGAGTACATCGTCAAGGCCAGCCCACCGGAGGTCTTCGCCGAGGCCGTGCGCCGGGCCGCTGCCGGGCGCTCGCGGCGCAGCCCCGAGATCAAGGCGGCCCTGGCGAACGAGAAGCGCGGCCCGTCGGAGCGGGAGATCGAGGTCCTGCGTCTGGTGTCGCAGGGCCTGTCCAACACGGAGATCGCCGAGCGTCTGGGCGTGGGCGGCTCGACCGTCAAGACGTTGCTGTCCCGTGTGTACCTGAAGCTGGGGGTCCTGGGCCGGTCGCACGCGGTCAAGGAGGCGACCGCTCGCGAGTGGATCTGAGGCTGACTGGGCGGCATCGTGCATATTGTCCTGATGTCCTGGCATAGCCCTGATTGAGGTAGCTGCTCGGTCTCCAGGGGACTGACGGCGCACCTTGATGACCGGAAGCGGGGCCCGGCGGGAACTCTCTGACTTGCGGGATCGCTCCACTTTCAGGTCGGGGCGGAGCGGCGGGACTTGAAGGGCAGCAGCCGCCTTCGACTGACGGCCCCGGACTGGCGCCGAAGTCGTCGCCTCGCCGGTTCCTGTTCTTCCATCGCGGAGCGCGTTGAGACCCGCGTCCGCATCCTGGAACTCGCCGACGGCCCGCAATTGCACTGCGGAGTCGGTCGAGCGCCTCCGATTGCACCCCAGACCGCATCGAGTGCCCGCGACTGCACCCTGGAGTCCGTCGAGTGCCCGCTTTCGCATGGGAGGGTTCTGCGTTCCCGCAGGTCAGCGCCTCGGAGCCGTCCGGACGAGGGTGCAAAAGGAGGCACTCGATCCCGAACCGGGTGCATTTGTGGGCACTCGATGCAAGCGAGCGTGCAAAAGCGGGCTCTGAACGCCACCGAGCGTGCAAGAGCGGGCACTCGGCGCACCAAGGTGGCGACCCCGTCGAGTCCGCTGTTTCGCGCGCCCATTCGCGTCGAGTCCGCTGCTTTGCGCGCCATTGTTCATCGAGTCCGGGGTTTTGGGCGCATCCCGACACACCTGGAACGCGCTGACCAGCCAGGACGCGAAAGGGCCGGAGCCAAAGTAGCGGACTCGACGAATAGCGCCATGGGAAACAGCGGGCTCGACGGACAATGGCATGGGAAACAGCGGGCTCGACGAGTTCCAGGGGTCAAATCGGCGGAGCGGTTGGCTCTAAGTAAGGCTTGCCTAACTTGTTGGCTCAAGAACTTGAGTAGGCTAGCGGGGTGTTGAAGCGTCTTCCCGTGGTGGCGTTGGGCTGGGTGCAGGCCGCGGCCTTGGCGGGTCTGTACATCTGCGTCGGGCTGGCGGTGGACGCGGATCACGGATGGTCCGAGGACCGACCGGGCATCTGGCTCGTTCCGGTCATGCTGGCCCTGGTGCTGGCGGCGGGAGCGGCGGCGGTGGTTGTGCCCTATTTGGCCGCGCGGGATCAGGCCCTCGACGAGGCTCGCGAACGGCGGCGGGTGGTGGCACAAGTCTTCCGGCTCGGCGCAGCCCAGCGCTCGCGGGAAAGAGCGGGGGCCATCGTCTCGACCGCGACCGACGGGGTCGAACGCGCCGCCGCCTACCGGGGCAGCTTCCTAGGGCCGATGATCGGATCGATGACCGCGCCCTTGCTGGTCCTGGTCATGATGGGCGCCCTGGTCGATTGGGTGGTGGCCGGGTTCACCGCGATCGCCCTGCCAGTCATTCCATTGGCCCTGGGCGCCTTCCAGGCCGCCTTCCGGGGCGTGTCGCGGCGCTACCGGGAGAACGGACGGGTCTTCTCCGCCAAATTCCTCGACGCCATCCAAGGGTTGCCGACCCTGCGGCTGATGAACGCCGACCGGGCGCACGGCCGTACCCTGGCCGCCGCCGCCGAGGAACTGCGCCGCCACGTCATGCGCTTGCTGGCCGGGAACCAATTGATGCTGTTCGTGGTCGATTCGCTGTTCTCATTGGCCTTCATCGCGGCCGTGGCCGGGCTGTCGCTGTGGCGGATCGACGTTCACGCGATCGACCCCGGCCAGGGCCTGGCGCTGGTGCTGTGCGGGACGCTCCTGCTGGAACCGCTCGACCGGATCGGCCAGTTCTTCTACATCGGGATGGGCGGAATCGCCTCGGCCAAGGAGATCAAAGCCTTCCTCGCGGAGCGGCCAGCCGTCGCGGACCCGGCTGACGCGGACCCGGCGGGGTCGGATCGGGTGGCCTCGGACCGCGCCGATGCAGACCTGGCGGGCTTGGGCCGGGCACGCTCAGGAGCTGCGGACCCGGCCCGCTCGGGCCACGGCGTGCCGGCGGCAACGGGTGGCGCGGCATCGTCAAACGGGACCGCCGGCCCCGGCGCCAACTCGGTCAACGAGGCTGATGCCGGAAACAGCCCAGACGCCCAACCTCCCGGAGGGCCCGCGGCCGCCATCGAGTTCCGAGCGGTCGGCTTCGCCTACGGCGCCGGACCGCCGGTGTTGACCGGCTTCGACTTGGCAGTGGAGCCAGGCGAGCACGTCGCGCTCGTGGGCCGGTCCGGCGCGGGGAAGACCACCATCGCGGAACTGCTGCAGGGCAACCTCCGGCCCGAGCGCGGGCAGGTGCGGTTGTTCGGGTTGGACGTCACCGCTGTGCCGCTGAAGTGGCAGCGCGGCCAGATGGCGGTGGTGGCCCAGCACACCTACCTGTTCACGGGCACCTTGCGGGAGAACCTCCTGGTGGCGGACCCGCACGCGGACGCACACCGGTTGCTCGACGCGTTGAGGGCGGCCGATCTGGCGGAGTTCGTCCACGAGCTCCCGGACGGGCTCGACACGGCGGTCGGAGAACGGGGACTGGCCCTGTCCGGCGGGCAGAGCCAGCGGCTCGGGATAGCGCGGGCCTTCCTCAAAGACGCGCCGGTCCTGGTCCTGGACGAGCCGACAGCCCATGTCGATCTGGCCTCCGAACGGGCGATCCTGGCCTCTCTCGAGGCTCTCGGCCGCGACAAGACGGTACTTGCCATCTCGCACCGGCGCGCCACCATCGGCCACGCTGATCGGATCGTGGAGGTGGGAGCATGAGCGCGGACAGCCCGAGGGTCGGCCGACCAGTTGCCAGCGCCGCCCCGACCGAGCCGATCCCCACCGAATCGACCCCGACCGAGCTGACCCCGCGCCAACTCAGGCGTCGGCTGTTGGCCCTGGCGAAGCCGATCATCGCACCGCTCGGCATGTCGATCCTGTTCCGGACGGCAGCCTTGATCGCGGGCATCGCCATGCTCGCGCTGGCCGGTTGGGCGGTGACGACCGGGTTCGTGTTGACGATCGACAAGGGACTGGCAGATTTCGTCAGTGAGCCCGCCATCGATCCCGGCCCTGTGCTCATCACCTTGGCGGTGTTGGCGCTGGTCAAGGGCCTGGCGCGGTACCTGGAGCAGTATTGCGGGCATTACGTCGCGTTCCGCGTGCTGGCCCGCATCCGGCTGTACTTCTACGATCAGTTGGCGCCGCAAGCGCCCGCCGCGGTGGAGGGCCGCGACACGGGCGATCTGCTCAGCCGCGTGACCAAGGACGTGGACCGGGTGGAAGTGTTCTTCGCCCACACCATCGCGCCCGCGATCACCGCGCTGATCGTGCCCGTGGGCACAGTGGCTTACGCCGCCGTCGCCTTGGGACCGGCTGCGGCGTCCGTCTTGGCGGTGGGCCTGGCGTTGGTCGGCTTGGCCACGCCCGCGCTTGGTCGCAAGGCCGCAGCCCAAGGCGCAGCTCAGGTCAGGGAGTCGCGCGGTCTGCTGGCTGGCCACGTCCGCGACTCCGTCCAAGGCGTTCGCGAGGTCCTGGCATTCGATTATCAACAGCGCCGCCTTGACGAGTTGGGAACCGCCGCGCGCGGCCTGGACGCTGGGCTGCGGGCGCTCGGCGAGTCCAACGCGATGCGCCGGGGCCTGAATGTGGTCATCATCGGCCTGACCGTGATCGCGCAGCTGGCCGCGACCGAGGCGGCCGATCTGTCGATGGCGCAGACCGGGCTCGCGCTCGCCCTGACCGTCGCGGCCTTCACGCCGGTCCTCGCCGTCGAGGATTTCGCCGCCGACCTCCAGCAGGCCTACGCTTCGGCCCGCCGCATCTTCGAGGTGACCGATGCCGCGCCCCTGGTCACCGACCCAGCCTCCAGCCCCGACGCTGGTCG
>JAISCU010000264.1 GCA_031265345.1 Bifidobacteriaceae bacterium | reverse complement strand
CGACGGATCCACAACTGCTGATGTCAACTCTGATCGGTGCGAACATCGCGCGAATCAACCAACGCCTTGTCATGGCCGCCTCTCTGAATGTGACGGAACCAGGACCTGGCTTGGTGGCGTTCGACGAGCCTTGGATGCAGCGGGGGGACCAGATCAGGCCCAGAGACCTCCAGAGTGCGCTGTCGGCATTCGCGATGCTGCCGGAGCTTTGCCAAGTTGACCTGACCGCACCGGGGTGCGACACCGTGACTCTGGACAGGGAGTTGCCTGCTCGTGACAAGATGGCAGCGGCGGAACAGTGGTTTGGGGATAGGGGAGCAGGACGGCGTGCGGAAGCGCTGAGAGTTGACGGTTGCGATCCGACATATGTGACGCCATTCGCTTTCGGAGTCTTGGTTGCGGCATTGGTTGAAGGAGCAATCAAACACCAGCATGACCAAGCGGCGCCCTCTGTAGTCATCGGCTGTGGTGACGACGGTTACCTTTGGATAGAGAATCCGGTGCCAGACGTGAGCGAGACCACACGAAGCGTCAGGAAGGGTCTGGGGCGGGACGGGCCGGGCATTTCGCTCGCGACGGTCGGCGGTTTTTTCGACAGCGTCGGCAGGATGCATAGACCTTTGGCTCGCCAGGCGCGACCGTTGAAGGTCCGTATTACTCCGTCAGGTTCAGCGCGGGCACATCCTGGGGCCACCCGTGCTGGTAGCGTTGGTTTTGGCGTCCCGTTATGGGTGCCACTCGCGAGCCCCGACAGAGGCCTAGGCCGGGAGGAGGACCGGAGCAGATCATGAACACCACGAATGGCGTAGATACTTGGATCGTCGTCAATGACAGCATGCCAGAAGCCAATGACACGGCACAGACAATTGAACGAGCGTTCAAGAATGGCTCGGATCACGACGCCGCAGAGGTAGCGGTTTTCGTCTGGGACGGGGACCACTTCGCGGATTGGGAGGAGTTCCAACGCGGCGAACCGAGAGCAGGAAATCGGTACTTCAGGCCACTGGGCGACGCCAGCGACGGGACGTGGCTCGGCGAATTGGAGCAGCTGGTCGACAGGAGCAAGGCGAACGGCCAGGTGACTATCATTTTGGACTTGGCGCTCACTCAGGATGAGGCCAAGAGGGCGCGTGAGGAGAGGCTTGGAGAACTCAAATTTAGCCCGCGTGCTGCGGCCCGCGTTCTCGATGAACTCCGAGGCAGGCTCGGCCCCGATCCCACCGGTCACCAGGTCCGCGTGTTTGTAACGACCCGTTACCTCGGGGTGGACCGTCACGCAGCGGGCAACCGATTGCGGCATTGTCTGCCCACGCAGGCTCAACAGGAGATTGAAGCGCGATGGCCCTGGGTCGAAGAGGTCGGTTGGGTTTCAGGCAGCGTGTTCTGGCGCGTACTTGAACGCGACTTGCCTTGGGTTAAAGAGCGCTTCAGCAGGAGGAACAGGCTTCCTCTTTGGCCGCCTGAAGCGCCGACGGCCGAGCGCGTTGCGCCGCGCTCGGCGGTTCCACAACCGGTCTGACGACCCACGTCTGGAATGAATGCCTCGCATCCGTGGCTCGATGAGACCGCGATCAGGGAGTGGATGGAAGAGCACCAGTTAGTGGCTTCGCTCGGCGATGACCCGGGTCCGATCGTCTATCACTACACGACTCTCGCCAACATGTGGAGCATGTTGGCGAGCGATCAGTTTTGGGCTAGTGACGCGCGCTTCAGCAATGACGCGAGCGAGGTTGAGTCGGGCAAGGGCCTGTTAGAGAGGCATTTCAGTGATCTGGAGACGGAAGCCGACGCGGCTGACCGGAACACTGATCGCAACGCGGAGTTGAAGCGGTTCGGGGCACTGTGGCGTCACTACATCGTCTGCTTCTGCGATGACCCGGATCTGCTGGGCCAATGGCGCGAATACGCCGTCGACGGCGTGGCGATCGAGTTCGATTTCTCAGGCCGAAGGCAATTCCAAGTCCACTCGCCGGGTTGCAAGTGTTCTGAGCTCGAGGACCCAAAGGCAACCCCTACCACCGCGACTCCTGCGGGCCCGCTGGCAACGGCGACCCCCGCGGCCGCAGGAGGCTGCCGATTCCTGCATTACGCCTATCCGATGGCCGTTCACTATTTTCAAGCCGAACCCGCGAATGGCAATGGCCCCAAAGCAGCAGTAGACCGGGCAAAGCAGTTAGCGGCAGGTGGTGTCACGCCCGATCCGGTGCCCTGGCTCTGCTTCCGGGTCGTTCCTTACGTCAAACATGGCAGCTTCAGCCAGGAGTCCGAGGCTCGCCTGGTTATCAGCCTTTCGACGAATGATCCGAGACACGAAGACAGCGTGTTCTACCGCGACGACCACGATCTGGGTGTGAAACGGCCCTCGCTCCACTTGACCTATGGAGACCAGACGCAGTGGCGTGACGCCTGTGCTTGGATTCGGGGCGACCAGCGCATAGCTGAGGCTTGGGCTAGAAAGCATGGCGGAGGCGACTTCGAGGATCATGTCAGGCAGAAACTGAGCCTACCCGACGACTTTCCGGTCGTGTTCGATCTGAAACCGTTGGAACACGACCACGACCACGCCCCGGTCTACCTTGGGCCCGGTACGGACGCCCGCAGTCTTTTCGGAAAGATCAGAGACGACGTGTTGTCGGAGCTGGAATGGAGCGACTTCGAGAAGGACGCGGACTGCGATTGGCCGGTTGGGGACACTGCCCAGGATCCACTGTCGAAGCCGCTCGGGCGGTTTGTGCGCGTTTGGTGCGACGGGCACCTGCCGATTCGCGGGGTCACGGTTGGGCCGCATCCCCGTCTAAAGGAGATCAAGGAAGCGATAGAGCACTTCTTTTCCACGCATTGGTGGCTCCGGGATGCGACGGTCAAGCCTTCAAAGATCCCTTACCGGCGGCCCCGTTCGACCCGATAGCCGATAGGCGCGGCCAGCAAGTTCGAGCAGCTAGGCGCGCGTCCGAAAGGACGGGCGCGCCGCCACAGGCGCTAGGCGCGGACGCCCCGGTCCCGGTCGCGGCGCCGTCCCATCACCAAGGTCGCCCCAGCGGTCACCAGGAAGACGGCGCTGATGATGGCGAACATGGCGTTGGTGCCGGTGTATTCGAGGTTGCTGCCGCCACCTGAGGACTTGTGGTCGTCGCCGGGCGGCCCAGCGGCATCGGACGGGGCAGGCGTGGTCGAGATGGTGCCCGACGCGGAAGGGGTCGGTAACGGCGTCTCGTCGCCCTCTTCGGGGTCGAGTGGGCTCTCGCAGTAGTCGCCCTGCAGCTTCAACCCGACGCCCCAGGTCAGGGCTTGGGAGGGGAAGCCGAGGTGTTTGCCCTCGGTCTCCTCGTAGGGGAACTTGTAGGCCATCTGCACTGGCACTGAGGCGTCCTTGCCGACCAGGACTCGCGCCAACGGTTGACGGTCGACCAACGAGGAGAACGGCGAGGAGCCTACCGTGCCGTCGACGTCCCAGTGCAGCTCGGACATGCCCGCGAACCCGACGCGCGGAGCGGTGACGGAGAGGTCGTCGTCGTTGACGGTGTCGGCCGCTGAGGAAGCGTTCGGGTTGAGGATCTCCACCGTCAGCCAGCCGGGGCAGGGGCCGTTGTTGCGCACCACGAGGGTGCGTTGGATCCAGTCGCCGGGCACCGCGACCGCGTCGTGGGTGAACCTGTCGCCGGCGATGGTCTCGTACTCGTCGGAGCCGTCCCAGGGCA
>JAISCU010000251.1 GCA_031265345.1 Bifidobacteriaceae bacterium | reverse complement strand
CGTCGTTGGTCACGTAGTGATTCGCCTCCCGACCGGACGGAGGCTTGAGCCATTCGCTAAGTTCGGTAGGCTCGCCGAGGACATGAGATCCCCGAAGTGGGTGAGACCTAAGCATGCTGATCGCCTTCCTGCTGTTGGGTTGCCTGCTCTGCCAGAGCGGTCGCCAGCCGCGAGTCAAGCGAATGGCCCGTTTCGGTGACTGACCGAGGGAAACGCGCCGCTGCCATCGTCGAGTCGGGCGCGGCGAACAAGTCATGAGACGGTGCCAACTCGATGATGCTGTCAGGTGCGATCTCTAAGACTCGAGCCGTGATGTGGGCGGGGCGAAGCGGAGCGGGAGCGCCAGACAGGTTGTGGAGCATCACCTGGGCCGCGTCTGGTGCCATGTCGACCAACTCAGGGAGCGATGGACGGATCGGCGTTGACAGGTGCAGCAGCGCCGCAACATGGTCGAGCAAGATGCACGGCTGCTCCGATAACGCGGAGAGCCGCGACGACAAGCGGGTCGATCCCTGCATCCTCGGATTCATTTCGGTGAAGAGGAGCCGGTCTCCTTGGACCATGAAGTCGACGCCGAACGCCCCGCGGTACCCTTGGGAGCGGGCCCAGTCCCCAATTCTGCGGGTCTGGTGCTCCATCTGTCGGATGACGGTATTCCCCATTTGCTTGACGGCGGCGAAGTCGTTTCCGCAGTAGCCAAATTCGCGGCGAGTGCATCCCGGGATGCCGATGAGCTGCACCGAAGGATGGTGGATGGTGACGCCATCGTCCCAGACCACGGCACCGACGTTCATCGAGATACATCCATCGAGATACGGCGAGACGCTGGCGAAGAATTCCTCGCCGTGGGGCCATGATCGAACTAGCTCGGCGATGCCCTCGGCCTTGGTGATGCCTGTCCCACCAGATCCTCTACTCGGCCGGACCACTACGGGGCCGGCACCAAGTAGCATCGGAACGTCGAGTTGCTCCTCGTCAGCGACGTACCGCCATCCCAGAGTCGGTATGCCCATTTTCGCGACCGCAACTTCCACCCATGGCTTGTGCTCGAACGCGTGGTGGTGGCTTGCATACAGACCGAGGTATCGGCATCGGTCTGCCCGGGAAAAGACCAGCGCCGAGAGGAACTCCGAGGGTCGGTAGGTGACCACGGCGCTATCCTTGGCCATCGCGACGCGGATCTGGTGGCGGAACTCGGCAGTGGCTTCATCGAACGGGTGAGCGTCGATGTCCCAGTCGTCCAGATCGACCCGAACCCCAGTGATGTCCTCGTATGCCATCGAGTAGTCGAGGGGTCGGTGGCTGTAGCGATTGATGATGCTGAAGCTGCCCGCGAATTCGGGGATCTCCGCAAGAGCCCGCGCGTCGTCGCCGCGGATCCCCATCCAGAGCAGCTGACGACCATCGAGGGCGCGCGAGATGGCGGCGCACAGGTCTTCGCGTTCGCTGGTCATCTGGGGGCCTCCGGAACCTTGGGGTTTGGCACTGGCACGTCGAATCCTAGCGCCACCGAGCGAGGGGCTGATACCCCGCCTCAGACAACCCTCGCAGGATGTCATATGGCCTTAGGTCACGTCAGCCCTTCGTCATGACCTCCATATTGCTCAGCGCTTGGCCGACCGGGTCGGTGAAACCCGGTTGCCGTGCCCTGTTGGCCAAGGACGCGGTGTCGGAGATGGGCTCTAGCGTTTGGACGCCCCACAGGTAGGTTGCGAGCGCTGGGCTCAGGCCGACTTTCACCTGTGTGCGCGGCGAATTGGGCTGAGCTTCCAAGGCGGCTCTGAATGCGTCTTCGGCGTGCCTAGCATGGCCTGACGGACACAATGGCCTGACGGACACGCCCATGACTATTGGACCACCGTCAACGGGCGTGACTCACCCAAACGGCACGGAACCAGCACAACAATGACCCTAGACTCAATGCGTGACGAGCAATGCCGATGAGATTGAGCGCGGGTCAACGTGTCATCACTACGACCAGTTGGGTCCGCATTATGATGAATTGTGGGAGCATTCGACACGGTTTCGGGGCTGGATGTGCGACCGAATCCTTGAGGCCGTTCCGCACCTGGAGGCACCCGTGGTTGCCGACGTCGGGGGTGGCACCGGCATCTATGCCGCTGAGATTCTTGACCGGATGCGAACCGCGCATGTATTCGTGGTCGATCCTTCGCGGGGAATGCTGTCACAAGTGCCCGACCGCCCAGGTTTGACCGCTGTCCACGCTGACGCGGCGCACGCAACCAGTGCCCTGCGCGCGGCCGGGGTCGCAAAGGTCGATCTGATCCTGATCAAGGAAGCTGTTCATCATTTCGGAGACCCCGCTGGGACGATAGCCTCCTTAGGAGCTGAGTCATAATTATTGAAGCCATCGTCGGCGTGTCGCGCCTTGTTCAGGTTTCGGGCGGTGTGAGGGTGTAGTTCCAGTCGCCGTGGAAGGCGTCCCGGACCAGCGGCAGGGCCTGTTTCTGGGCGTCGGTGTACTTGGCGCCCACGGGGTAGGGGCGGGTGTCGAGCTCGCAGCGTATCGTCAGGCCGGCCTCGGTGGTGGTGGACCCGATGAGTTTGACGACGACCTCGTGGGAGACCAGCGGTTTGGCGCGCCAGTTCATGGAGATGAAGCTGAACATGCGGTGCTCGATCTTGTTCCACTTCGAGGTCCCCGGCGGCAGGTGCGCGACCGTCACGTCCAGGCCCGCCTCCCGTGCGAACGCGGCCAGCTCGAACTTCCACGCCCAGCCGCGCGCCGCGTTCGACCCGCCGCCGTCCGCGCAGATCAGCAGCGTCTCCGCGCCCGGGTAGCGGGCACGGCCCATCTCGTCCCACCACGACTTGATGGTGGCGACCGCGAACGCGGAGGTGTCGTGGTCGACCCCGACCGACACCCAGCCGTCGTTCGCGGCGACGTCGTAGACGCCGTGGGGCAGCGCCCTGGGGACGTCCGGGGAGGGGAAGTCGTGCGCCTCGACCAGGAACGGCGACTTCGCCGGAGACCACTCCCGGCCCGCGTTCTTGTAGTTCCCGACCAGCTCCTTCTTCTTCGTGTCCACCGACACGACCGGCTCCCCGGCCCCGACCCGCGCGGCGACCAGCGCGTCGATGTGCCGGAACTGGGCGTCCCGGTCCGGGTGGTCGGACTTGTCGTAGGTCTTCTGGTTCGCCTGGAGGGAGTAGCCCATCGCGTTCAGCATCCGCCCCACCGTCGACTGGGACACGCGGTGGCCCAGGCCCTTCAGCTCCCTCGCCAGCGCCCGCGTCGACAAGGTGGTCCACAGCAGGAACCGCATGGGGTCGCCGGCCGTGTCCGGCTCCAGCAGCCCCATCAAGTCGGCCTCCAGGGCGCCGTCCCGGTCCGCGAGGCGCGGCCGTCCCGCGCCGGGGGCTCGGACCCGCGCGGCCGGCGTCCCCGCCGCGTCCCTCGCGCCCCTGGCGATCGTGTTCCGCGCCACGCCCGTGGCCTGGGACAACGCGGACACTCCGCCGTGCCCCAGCCGCTCCGCCGCGGCGCCCAGCACCACCCGCCGCTGCCGCTCGTCCAAGTGCGGCGCCGCCGCCTCGTAGACCCCGGCCAGCCCCTCGACCAGCGCAGCGTCCATACCACAACACTACGCCCCAGAAACCCATTTGCGCAAGTTATTATGCGTCAAGCCCTTAGCGTCCATGTTGCGACCGGGAGGGCATCTGTTAGTGATCATGTTGCCTACAGCTATCGCTTACCCTTTGTTTGATTCCGCGCTGGAGAGATTTACTCAGCTTCAGCCCGACCCCGGAGACATCGCACGGGCAATGTCTGCGGCGGGACTAGTGGTGAATCGGCAGCGGCACGGGTACGGCCTGACGATCCCGACGGCACGATGGCTCGGGATGGTTCGGGATCGGTTCATGTCGTTGCTGTCAACGTATTCGGACGCGGAGCTGGCCACCGGACTCGCTGAGATTGAGCAACGGATGGGCGGCGCCGATCATGTGGCTTTCCAGGACACTTTCGAGTTCGTCTGCGGAAGATGGGAGGAGTAATTCGCGACGGATCGGGCGGTCAAAACCACAACTGGGTCAGAGGGTCCGCCTCGTCATCTTCCTGGGGCGCGATGCCGAGCAGTTCAAGCGGAGAGAACTCCCGGATCGGGATGACGTAGGTCGCCCAATCTCGGCGGTCCGGACTACGGGTGCACCATGCTTCCTCTCCCTCAAGGAAGGTTCGAAACCCGTCTGATGCGATCTCAATGTAGTCGCACAGGAGGACTTCGCCGTCCTGCAGGATCAGTTGGTAGATGCTGGCCTGTCCGTCCTGGCCACCGCCGGTGTGAGCGCGGGTGACCATCCGCGCGCGTCGCTGTTCGCTCATGGCGTCACCACTCTGAAACCGACGGCATTGCTTCGCCCGTCGGGCCGGTACGTTCCGCGCGATGACAGCGTGCAGGCCCTTAGCGGATTGTCGTAGGAGCCGCCCGCGATCACCCGGAACTGTCCAACGGTTGTCTGGGTCCACTCCCAAACGTTGCCAACCATGTCGACGCAGCCGGTAACGCTGCTATTCAGGCTTGGCGCGCACGACGGCCGGGCGTTGGCGGTAGCGACTTCGTTGCGCCGCATCGCGTCGCGCCAAGCGCTGTAGTCGACAAGTGGACGGCCCGCCAGGGTCTCGGCGCAGTTGATGCGATCCGCCAGAGGGTCGTCGCCCCACGGGAATATGCGTCCGTCCCAGCCGCGACCGACGATCTCCCACTCCAGCGAAGTTGGCAGGCGCGTGCCACTCCACTCCGCGTAGGCGCGCGCGCCCCACCAGCTCACAGTCGTGGCCGGGTATGCTGCATGGCCGGGATCGTCGAAGTAGCCGCTCGGCAATCTCGCAGTGAACGGACGCAGCAGGTCGACATGATCGCGGATCTCGGTGTCTGCCGTCGGCAGCCAGCGGGGCAGGCAGCTCAAGAACCGGCCGTAATCGGAGACGGTAACCGATCGGACGTCCAGGCGGATCGGCTCCTCGTGAAGGATCGCGATCACTGCGCCGGGCGGTCCGACGAGGGATAGCGGCGGGTCCGCGCGGGTCTCTGGGGCGAGCATCACCGACAACAGCCTGACGTAGCGGCGTGTGCCTTCCCCAACTTGAACGTTGGCCCATCGGCGCGCGTCGCCGGAAGTTGCCGCCGAGACGTAGTCGACGGCCGCCCGAAATTCCAGCAAGCACCTGTCATGGTTGGCCCCGGGGCACCAGTCGGCGTCGAAACCGATGGTGGCATGCGACTCGGGCATGCAGCCGATGGCGGCGGCCATGACGGAGTCTCGGGTCAGCGGGGGGAGCCGCAGCCATTTGTCGAGAGTTCCGTCTCCGATGACCTCATGGAGGCGCCTGGAGGCGCGGTGCTCTTGGTCGTCGGAGATGGCGGAGCGCAGCGCTTCGGTGAATTCGCTTCGTCGGCTGCGATTCGCGACAGATACAGCATTTCGCCGGGCACGGATCATTCGGAACCGCGGCAGGCTGGCAGAGTCGACGCCACGGGTCCTCATAACCTGGGCGAGGCGATCGGTGGTGGATGGAGTCGACATCAGGAAGTCGCGGATGGCTGCGGCGTCGCGAATGGCGGCACCCCTGCCAGCCAAGAACACCGTGGATTCGTGGCTGAGGAACAAGCACAGGCGCGCGAATGCGTTGGCCGCTTGCTTGGGGCGGGCGGCGTTCGCCAGCAATTCGACGGAGTCGACCGCCAGGGCGGCTTCGCCGCTGCGGACCAGGAACGATGCGAGCCCTCTAGCCCGATCACGATTCTCCCAGGGGAACAGCTCGCGCAGGCACGCATCGAAGTACTCGTCGGCTCGGCCTGGCGCGGCATCGGCGAGGTCCACATGGAAGCGGAACATCGGTGCTCCGGGCCAGCCGTGCTCGGCGAGGTCATGGAGCGCAGCGGTCTTTCCCGTGCCGGGCCCTCCGTACAAGAACAAGTTGGTCGCTCCTTGCGCCAAGGCGCGCCGCAGGTCCGCTGACGGGGATCCACGTTTGGGTGCATCGCGCAGGTCGTTCTGGGCGGGCTTCAGACCCGTGAAACGACGGACGAAGTCATGGAGGGTCATGAGCTTCGACCGGGGAGCAAAGCCACACTCTTGCCCACTTACCACCAGGAATCTGGTGGATGTCCGAACACGGGGCGAAGAGATGATTGTTCCGAGGGCCCCTTCGGCCAGCGCCCCCACGGTTGCGGGATCGTCGCCCGCGAGGAGTTCCAGGTAGCGTTTCTCGTCCCCAGCTGGTTTCTCGAACAACAGGTAGACCACATCGGGCCGGGGCGCGAGCTGCGATCCCACCAGCCATCCTGCCTCGTTGAGCAGGCCGGTCAGAAACTGCGCGGAGCGCCGCAATCGTGGGGTGAGCAAGTCAGTGCCCCACCGGTCGGACCTGATCGTGCTAACCGCCAGCATCAATGCCTCAAGGGTCGTCGTCAACGTCTCAAGCGTCGGGGGCTTCAACGCTCCCGTTCGGACGTTGTGGGCCACCGTGCTGAACGCCGCGATTAGGGCCTCGTGCTCGAAATGGTCGCGACAACCAGACACCAGTTGGCTCAAGTCCTGCGGTGTCGGCCCGAGACGATACTCGCGCCAAAGGTGACCGATCTCTGCTGCAGCCACGGTGCCGATCTCCGCCATAGCCGCCGCCCGTTCATTTGCGTCGATTCGGCGGAAAACAGACTCCAGATCCGCCCGGAGCGTGTCGCTGACTGAACTGTAATCGGCGAGCCGTTGATGCAACTGAGCCAATGTAGCGGAGGCCGTGATCTTTTGCGCGATGTCCACCGCCGCCGCGCCGGGCGGCCACTCAATCCGTTGGACCGACGTCAAGAGAAACGCGATGTCCTCGCTGAGGTCGTCGACCCTCTCGGACCGCCACACTGCGACTTTGCGTCGGCCACTCTCGTGGGCGTACCGAAGCTCCATTGCGACTTCCGTCGATGCCTGGCTGTGCCGTGACACGATCAAAAGTATGGTCTCGCTGGACCGGATCGCCCGCGCTTGTTCCGTGCGGTAGTTCTGGCTGCCAGGGGGAATGTCTCGGTAGTCGATAAAACACCGCGCTCCCAGGGACTCGATTGCATCGACCAGCCCTTTTACGTCCTCGCGATCCTCGTGGGCGTAGCTGACAAAGTAGTCCCACTTCATGATCGAGGCTCACAATTATGCCCACACAGCACGGGGCGAGTCTATCGCCAGCCGGTCCTGCATCGGCTTTGGCCGGCTGGCCATGTCGTGGACCCGTAGGGCTTCGCTCGGCGCGGATCGCGACTCCCTGGCTATCTGAGTGGTCGGTTCCGATAGGCGTTGGGTAGACCGGCGTGACCTGCTGGGCGCAACGTGTGTAGCGTCGGCGCTCGTCAAGGGCGAATTCCTGCAACGACCGGACAGTTTGAAGACCTCCGCACCGACCTGGACGATCTCGTGGTGGCGGTTTGTGCGGAGACCGATGATTTTGGGGGAGAGCCGCCCCGCAAGAGGGCGGGCGGCTCAGAAGGGCTCGTCGTCGGCGGCGTCCAAAGGGGCCGCCGCCCGCTTCGCCTCGGCGAGGGCCGTGATGTCCCCCGCGATCCTGGTCAACAGGGCTTGGCTGGAGTTCTGGCCGTCCCCGAGCGCCGCGATCCGGGCGTGGCGGCTGGGGTCCGCCCGCCGTGCCAGCACACCGGCCACGTTGTCTGCGGAGACTGGCGCGAGGGCCGCGTACGGCACAGACAGTGCGGTCACTGTTTCTGCGGCAACTTGCTGCGCGAACTCCTCCCGCCGGGCGGCATCGGTGCCCGAATAGGTCTTGGGCGGGTCGATGAACAGCGTGAACGGCTGCGTCGGAGCGCCGTCGCGGCAGACCACGGCAGCGGCCTGGAACGCTGGCAGGCGGGTCAGGTCGCCGACCGGCCAGTCGCGCAGGCGGATCGACGCCCGAGCGCCGTCCTTGATACCGGTGCGCAGGCAGACGAACGTACCCGCGTCGGCCTCCAGGGCGTCCGCAATCGGACGGTCCAACTGGTCCAGCCGCTGGTGGGCGGCCTCGACGAAGACCCCGAACTTCCGGCCCTCGTCCAGCAGCGAGGCGAGCGGACCGATCTGCACCGTGTGGGCCTCGTCGACCACGGCGCCGAACGCCCGGTCCCGGCGCTCTCGACGGTTCTTGGCCAAGTCGATAAGGACTAGATAGGACATCTCTAGCAGGCGCACGGCATCGGGCCCCAGGTGGGATGCCCCCAGGTCGACCAGGAGCCCCTCGCCGCGGTCCATCAGGCCGGCCATGTCGATCGCGTTCGCCCCGGTGCCGAGGATCCTCGCGAGGGCGGGGGAGTTGCGGATCTGCCCCAGGCGCGACCCCATCCAGGAGAACAGATCCCTCGAACCGGAGCTCGACAGGTTTCCCAACTCGGCCATGAGTTGGCGGGCCAGCGCGGGCCGGACGGGCTCCACGCGCTTCGCCAGGCGTCGGCAGAGTTCCTGGTCGGAGACGATCTCCGCGACCATCGGCAGCGAGACGTCGCCGGTGTGCCAACAGGCAGTCGCTACCAGGGTGAACGTCCTGGTGGCCCGCTCGCCCCAAAACCCCTCACCTTTCGGGTCGATCCAGCGACGCAGCATGTCGTTGTTCAAGGACACCGCTCGCGCGAACAATTCTGCCGTGGGGGCCGCCAGCGGGTTTACGGGCACCACGTGATCCGCGTCGCCATGGTTCACCAGCCACAGGCGCGAGCGGCAATCGGACCCGGCGTCCATCAGGACCCGCCTTGAGCCGTCGCCGTGCGGGTCCAGGTAGACGAAGCCGATGCCGTTCGCTGTGTACTGCACGCAATCGTTCACCAGCATGGTCGTCTTGCCGGATCCCGGTTGTCCGATTATCTGCGTGTGCCGCCGTTTGTCTTCTGGGCTCTGGCCGATCACGAACCGTGTCTGGTCGGAGGCCACGGCTTCGCCCAGCCGGACGGACGGCGCGGTCCGTGTTGGGCTGACGTCGAGGGGAACGGTCATGGCCGGCGGCTTCACAGTGGGCACGCCTGGCACGTGCCTGCCCACGCCCGCCGCAGGCAGCGCCACCAGCGAACGGTAGACCCCGAAGGGCACCGCGAACCCGTTCAATGTGTCCGCAGTGGGTTCGAGCAGCTCGGCCCGATCCGCCTCCGAAAGCTCAGTGAATCCGATCCGTTGCGACATGATCTTCCGCTCGGCCCGCATCCGAGTCGGTATGCGGCCGGTCGCCGAGCAGAGGAAGGACCGCGCTCGGATCATCTTGGTGCCGCGCCACATCTGCCACTCGGTGTTGGAACCGCCGTGGAAGGCGGGCCTCCAATAGGAGTCGGCCATCGACTGCTCAAGGTCCGAAGCGGGCGACAGCAGCGTCAGGATCGCAGCTCCAGGCACGTTTTTGGCGCACTGAAAGAAGTCCCACATCGGGTCTTGGACGCCTTGCGGGACGGCGTCGCGGCCGCCCACCATTTTGCGGAATGGCGGAGTGGCCGCGTCGGACGCCATCGGTTCGAGGCCTGCGAAGACGTCATCCGGCTCGGTTCGGATCGGGGCGACCTCGAGGACCGGGGTCGGCAATGGACGTATTGCCTCAGCCACATCGATCATGCCGATCGGGCCGAAGGCGTACCGCACGTCCTCGATCGTGTCCTCAGTGACCGGGCCCTCGACCCAGCCCCAGTTGCCGAATGGGCTCTCCACCAGCCCGAACAGGAACCCCGGCGACTCCTCAGTGACCGCGTTGTAGAGGTTCTCGCGCGCCAGGCCCGAGGCCTTGAACGGCGCTGGTGACTCCACCAGGCCCGTGAAGACGAAGCGGAGCCGGCGCTCCCTAGACTGCTCCACGGTGCCGGGCGACTCCGCCCGCGCTGGCGTGAACCCGGTCATAGGGCACCGCCCTTGTTCTGGTTCGGGGTGCACTCGTGAATCGAGGCGGGCGCCTGCGTCGCGGCCGTCAGCACTTCGACTACTTGCTGGAGCAGTCCCATCTGGATTTCGTGCGGTGGAGGCGCGATTTCCCCCCTGGCCGCCCACGCGCGCATCGCTCGCCCAGAGTCCTGCCGGATCGCCTCGGCGAGGGCATGTCGATCGGCCTCTCGCCAGCCAGGCAGAGCGGCCAGGAGGGCATCTTCCAGGCGGCGCGCGTCAACGGGCCGGGATGTGGTCTGGGAGGACATGGTGGTCTCCGTTCGCTCGGTGGATTGTGGTGTGCCATCAACGCCGTCGGCGAGATGGGCTTGAACCACTACGCAGATCACATCCGGAGCCCGGGGTCGTCGGCGAGCTTCACTCCGACGGCCAACCCTCGGGCCGTCCCGTGCGCCTGCGTAGACTGAGACAATGGTGAGCGAGACGCTGTGGCGCGAAGTCGAGGCATTGCCGGTGGAAGACAAATTGGAGTTGGTGGTTCGCGTCGAGGAATCGCTGCCCTACCCGCCCGTTCCTGACTCCGTGCTGCCCAGGATGACGGACGAACAGCTTCGGCAGGTGATTGACGAGCGAGAGGCCGCGATGCTGGCCGATCCGTCGCGCGGGCGCGACGTCGATCAGGAGTTTGAGGCCATCCGATCCAAGCTCCGATGACCTACCGAGTAGTCCCGGCCCCCGAGTTCTCCGACGCCCTTTCGGATGCCGCGTTGTGGTACCTGGGGCAGGCCGGTCCAGAAGTCGCCCGCCGCTTCGTGGACGCTGCCCAGGAAACGGTTGTCGGACTCGGCGACTTCCCTTTGTTGCATGCTGAGAATGCGGTCGTGGGGGCGCGGCGAGTGGGGGTGCCGGGATTCCCGTACCTCATCTGGTACCGGGTCAGCGCTACGACCGTCAGAGTCCTGGCGCTGAGCCATATCCGAAGCCGGGGGCCGGTCCTCCGGGCGAGGTGATTTGGCGCGCACGGCCCTGGAACGATAATCCATGGTGCCGGGGTACCATTTTCAGTTTTGCTGGGGAACTGGATTTGCCGTGGTTGAGGCACTGGATCGCCCAGCCGGGACGGTTCGGCTCCGACCCGCTCGGCGGGCCTCGCTCCCACTCGTGTCGCCTTCAGTCCGACGATGCCGCATCGTCGGCCTGCAAACGGATGGTCTCGACGCCCAGACCGTCCAAATGCAGCTTGCCGGCCTGGGGGGGAGGGTCAGATCAATCTGGCCTGGAGACCAATTCGGCCACATCGGCGGCGCGGGCGGCCAGCGCCTGGTCGAAGGTCGCCAGGCGCGCGCCTGGATGGTGGCGGACTAGAGCCACGAGGTAACTGTCTGTTACCTGCCGGTGGCCGTACACGTCATCGAGTCGAACGTCGGCGTAGGACAAATCGGCGGCCCAGAAGCTGGCTCGCGGCGACGACCTGAGATCCGCGATCACGCGCGCTGCGGCGGCGCCCTTATGATTGGCGCGAACCAGATAACGCACGAGCGCGCCTTCAGTGATCGGGCAGGTGGCGAACGGTTTCGAGGCTCCGAGCCAGGCGACCACAGCCGCATGGTCGCGGTTGCGGGCGTCCGTCAGCGGGATAAGGATGTTGGCGTCCAGCAGGTACACCGGGCCACTCACTCGGAGTCCTTGGCCAGTTGTACATCCTCGCGCCCCGTGGGGTATCCCAGGTCAAAGGTTGGAAGGCCGGTGATGGGGTCGGTCCGTATGACAAGAGTCTCGCTCATCTGGGCTAGGCCCAATGCTGCGGCTTCGTTGAACACGTCCGAAAGCCCGCGTTCCTCGCGGGTGGCCAGGGTGCGTGCTCGTTCCAGCGTGCGATCAGCGATGTTGAGAGTGGTGCGCATAGAAGCATCATAGCGACTCTCGGGGCGACGCGAGGGTGCAGTTAGGGGAAGGATCGGAAGGCGGCGGCCATCCGAGCGACTGATTCTCGGTCGCGTTGGCGGTCAGCGGGCGTCGCGCCCATCCGGGTCGGCCTCGCTGGCGAAGCGGCCCGAAGCCTCCTCCGCCGCCCGGCCCGCCGCCGAATCGGGCTGGACGGAGTCGAAGTCGCGGTCCAGCAGCTGCTCGTTGATCTGGAGCTGGCGGCGTTTGACATGGGCCACGTCGTCGAGCGCCACATCGGCCTGCTGGGCGGCGGTCTGGACGTGCAGGGTGCCCGCGCCGAGCAGGCGCTCGATGAAGCTTTGCTGGTATGAGACGGCGTGCACGCGGTCCATCGGGATGTCCCGCCCCTCACGCTTGAACACGCCCTCGCGAGAGATCAGACGGTAGTTGGTCAAGGTGTCGGTGCGGCAGGCCCAGCGCACGAACGGCGCGACCGTCCAGATCGCCAGGGCCAGCACCGCCACGACCGAGACGGTCCAGCGCAGCCAATCCCAACCCGACTCCTCCGGGATCAGTTTGAACCAACACACCAGCCATCCGGCCACCGCCACGATCAGCACCAGAACCGGCGCCACCAGGACTTTCCAGTGGGCGCGGGCATGGAAAATGACATATTCACCGGCTGCGAGCTCGGACGGATTGAATCCCATGGACTCAAGTTTGGCCCAATGCGGCACAATAGGCCAGTGCCTAGGCGATCTGTCACCATCCTCGGCGCGACCGGTTCGATCGGCCGCCAAGCCGCCGACGTGATCGGCCGCCACCCCGACAATTTCAAGATCGAGGCCCTGGCCGCCCAGGGGACACGGCCGCAGGAGTTGGCCCGCCAGGTGCTCCAGTTCCGGCCCGCCCGTCTCGCCCTACCCACGGACGATGCCGCCGTCGCAGTCACGCAGGCCATGGCCGCCCAGGCCGCCCCCTGGCCGCCCGGCTGCGAAATCGTGACCGGGCCTGCGGCATCGTCCAAGATAGCGGCGATGGGCAGCGACGTGGTGCTGAACGGCATCACCGGCGCGGCCGGGCTGGAGCCGACCCTGGCCGCGCTCGAAGCCGGCTCCACCCTCGCGCTCGCCAACAAGGAGTCCCTGGTCATAGGCGGGGCGCTGGTCAAGAGCGCGGTCCAGCGGGAGGGCCAGATCGTGCCGGTCGACTCGGAGCATTCGGCGATAGCCCAATGCCTGCGCGGTGGCCGGGCAGTCGAAGTGGACAGGTTGATCCTGACCGCCTCGGGTGGGCCGTTCCGGGGCTGCGCCCGCGCCGATCTGGCCGGAGTCACCCCGAACCAGGCCCTCGCGCACCCCACCTGGGACATGGGGCCGGTCGTCACGATCAACTCCTCGACCCTCATCAACAAGGCCCTCGAATTGATCGAGGCCCACTTGCTGTTCGACATCCCCCCGGAACGGATCGACGTGGTGGTCCATCCCCAGTCGATCATCCATTCGATGGTCCAATTCCGCGACGGAGCGATCATCGCCCAGGCCTCGCCGCCGGACATGCGCTTGCCGATAGCCCTGGCCCTGGCCTGGCCCGAGCGGCTCGGAGACGTGATCGCGCCAGTCGATTTCGGGACGGCCCAGGCCTGGACGTTCGAGCCGGTCGACAACGAGACCTTCCCGGCCCTGGGCCTGGCGCGTCGCGCCCTGACCGCGTCGCCCCTGCACCCGGCGGTGCTCAACGGCGCCAACGAGGTCTGTGTCGGAGCGTTCCTGGAGGGCCGGATCGGCTACCTCGACATTGTCGACACGGTCGCGGAGGTGGTCACGCGGTTCGCCTCCAGCCTCTCCCCAGGAAAGACGCCTACCCTTGAACAAGTGATGGAAGCCGATGGTTGGGCGCGGGCCCGGGCCGCCAGCGTCGTGGAAGGGAAGCAGGCATGATCTTTGCGATCGGAGTGATCGTTTTCATTGTCCTTTTGGTCATCTCGGTGGCCTGGCACGAACTGGGCCACCTGCTGCCGGCGAAGCTGTTCAAGGTGCCGGTCTCGCAGTACATGGTCGGGTTCGGCCCCACCCTGTGGTCCAAGAAGGTGGGCGAGACCGAGTACGGCATCAAGTGGCTCCTCTTGGGCGGCTACATCCGTATGATCGGCATGTATTCCCCGAACCGGTCACCGCGCGCCGCCAAGTCCGGTTGGCGCGCCAATTTGGCCGATGCCGCTCGTGAGGCCACCCGCGACGAGTTGGCCGAAGTTGCGGCTGGCTCGGCCGCCAAGCCCGCTGCGGGCGAGGTGTCAGTCGCGGTGCCGGCTGGACCGGCGCCAGGAACCGATCTGAACGAATCGGTCGAAGACGCGTCGGTTGCCGAGGCTTCGCAGTCACCTGCCGCCGAAGCGACCACGACTGGGGCCGCGGCCAGTGGCGGGGCTGTGGGCACGGCATCGGGCAAGGCGGCCCAGGACGTCGCCAGCCGGGCCTTCTACCGCTTGTCCGCGCCGCGCAAACTGGTCGTCATGCTGGGCGGCCCGACCATGAACCTGATCCTGGCGCTGGTGCTGCTCGTGGTGGCGCTGTCGGTGATCGGTGTGTACGAACCCTCGACGACTATCGCGAGTGTCACGCAGTGCGTGACCGAAGCGGGCGAGTCGAGGCCTGAGTGCGAGGCGGGCACGATCGTCGCCCCGGCCAAGCGGGCGGGCCTGGAAGTGGGAGACAAGATAGTCGGCTGGGACGGCCAGGCGATCAACGATTGGTACCAGTTCCTCGACCTGGTGGCGGTCGCCCCCACGGAACCGACCGTGATCGCCGTGGAGCGCGACGGCAGGCGGCTGGAGTTGGAGGTCACGCCGATGGAGATCGGCGCGGGAACCTCCGCCGCCCGCTCCTTGATCGGCATCTCGGCCGGGCGGCTCGAACTGGCGAAGAAGCCGGTCACGGCGGCTCCGGTGGCGCTGTGGGAGCAGGTGGCGGGCTCGGCCAAGCTGTACGCGCAGTTGCCGGTGAGCGTCTGGAACACGCTGTCCGACATGCTGCAAGGCAAGGAGCGCAGCCCCGACTCACCGGCCTCGATCGTTGGGATCGCGCGTCTGTCCGGGGAGATCGGGCAGGTCGATCCTGGCGAGACCGGGATCGACCCATGGCGTTTGCGCTGGGGGATCTGGCTGCAATTGGGAGCCTCGGTGAACATCGCGTTGTGGTTGTTCAACCTGCTGCCATTACTGCCCTTGGACGGGGGCCATGTCGCCAACGCGCTCTACGAGGGCGCCCGGCGAACGGTCGCCCGGATGCGTGGCCGCCCCGACCCCGGCCCGGCGGATTCGGCCCGGCTGATGCCTCTGACCTATGTGGTTGTGGGGCTGCTGATCCTGATGACAGTGATCCTGGTGGCCGCGGACGTGTTCAACCCGCTCGACATCTGACCCCCGGTCCGGTGGGGCTTGAGCCGCCGCGCCCGGAACCAGGCAGGGCGGTCGCGTCGGGGCGGCCTGGCATACTGTCATGGTGCCGGTCTCGCTGGGAATCCCTGAAGCTCCGCTGCGTCTAGCCCCTCGCCGCCCCTCGCGCGGCATCCGCGTCGGTCCTGTCGAAGTGGGCGCAGGCGCGCCGATCTCCGTCCAGTCGATGACCACCACATTGACCTCGGATGTGGACGCGACCCTGCGCCAGATCGCGGAACTCACCGCCGCCGGCTGCGACATCGTCCGCGTGGCCGTCCCCTCCCAGGACGATTCCGACGCGCTGGCGGCCATCGCCCGCCACTCGACCATCCCGGTCATAGCCGATATCCACTTCCAGCCCAAATACGTCTTCGCGGCCATCGACGCGGGCTGCGCCGCCGTCCGTGTCAACCCCGGCAACATCCGCAAGTTCGACGACCAGGTCAAAGCCATCGCCAAAGCCGCCACGGACGCGGGCGTGTCGCTGCGGATCGGCGTCAACGCGGGATCCCTGGAACCGTCGCTGTTGAAGAAGCACGGAAAGGCCACACCGGCGGCCCTAGTCGAATCGGCCGTCTGGGAGGCCTCGCTGTTCGAGGAGGTCGGCTTCCACGACTTCAAGATCTCGGTCAAGCACCACGACCCGGTGGTCATGGTCGAGGCCTACCGCCAACTGGCCCAGCGCGGCGATTGGCCGCTGCACCTCGGCGTGACCGAGGCGGGGCCGGCTTTCCAGGGAACCATCAAATCGGTCGCGGCTTTCGGCGCGCTGCTCGGCCAGGGGATCGGAGACACCATCCGGGTCTCGCTCTCGGCGCCGCCGGTCGAGGAAGTGAAGGTCGGCACTGCCCTGTTGCAAGCCCTTGGCCTGCGCAAACGCGAACTCGACATTGTCTCGTGCCCGTCTTGTGGGCGCGCCCAAGTGGACGTGGTGACCCTGGCCGAGAGTGTCACCGAAGGCCTCAAGAACATCAAGGTCCCGTTGCGCGTGGCGGTCATGGGCTGCGTCGTCAACGGGCCGGGCGAAGCGCGCGAGGCCGACCTGGGCGTCGCCTCCGGCAACGGCAAAGGCCAGATCTTCATCAAGGGCGAGGTGGTCCAGACGGTTCCCGAGGACCAGATCGTGGAGGTGCTCCTGGAACGGGCCCGCGCCATGGCGCTGGCCAAGGAACAGTCCGGCCAGCAGTTGGACGATGCCGCTGGCTCGGCTCCCGACCAGATCGCCAGCGACCGGTCGGCCGGCAACCAGCCGTCCGCCAGCCAGCGGCTGGGTTCCGGTGTCCAGGTGGTGGTGGTCGGCCGTTGAATCTCGCCGCACGACCCGAGGGGCTGTGATCTCTTAGTATTGCGGGCATGGCAGAAGCGCGGTTGCTACGCCTGGGCACGCCCAGGCGAGGCCGCGCCCGCCCGCGCCCGCTGGAGCGCTCGGAGTATCCGGCCGCCCTGGCGTTCTGCCAGACCAGGGGGGCCGATGGCGTGATGGCGGGTCACCGTGTCGCGCAGGCGTTGTCCGCGCCGACGGGCACAGGAGAGTTGTGGGGGCTGGAGCGTCCCGGCGCGCGGCGGCTCGGCCAAGCCTTGCGGCCCGAGCACATTCAAGCCTTGTTGTGGGCGGGCGGCAGCCTCATGCCGGTGGGCGCCGAGGCCGCTCAGGCAGCGGGGTTCGCCGCCATGGCGCGGGCCCGCGGCAACCGCTACGCCTCGATGGTGGGCGATGCCGTTGCCGTAGAGGCACTCTGGCGCGAGCTCTCGCCAACGCTGCCAACGCCACGGGCCTACCGCCCGACACAGCCATTGATGGCCATCCAGGGAACGTTCTTCGGCCGGGCGGACCCGCTGGTGCGTCCCGCCACGCCGGCCGCCTTGGACGCGATGGTTCCCGCCTGCCGGGCGATGTTCGCGGAGGAACTGGGCTTCCCGCCGCCCGGCCCGGAGTCCGCCTACCGCACCCACATCGGCGTCCAACTCGAGCGCGGAGCGATTCTGGCCCGCATCGATCCAGCCACCGGTGAGGTCGTCTTCAAAGCCGAACTGGGCGCCGCCTGCGGCCGCTGGGCCCAGGTCCAAGGCGTCTGGACCAACCCCGCCTATCGCGGGCGCGGGATCGCCAAGGCCGGGATGGTGGCGGTGGTGGCGCATGCCCGCCAGCGCGGCTGGGACCACGTCTGCCTCTACGTCAACGATTTCAACGCCCCGGCCCTGGCCGTCTACCGCGCGGTCGGCTTTGTCCAGGTCGGCACCTGGGCCACCATCATGCTCTAGGGGACGGTTCCTCGACTGGTCGGGGGACACACGTCGCTCCTGGCGCGCGTCCCAGGCTGCGGAGCCCAGGCGGGGGGCCTCATGGGGAGCGCCGGAGCTCGCCCAGCGGCATCGTGCAGGGCCTTGACGTTGAGGCGGCCCCAACGCTCGGTAAGGTTTAGGGCGTGCTGCGCATGTCGAAACTCTTTGTCAAGACCCTTCGCGAGGACCCGGCCGACGCCGAGGTCGCCTCGCACAAGCTGCTGGTCCGCGCGGGCTACATCCGTCGCCAGGCCCCCGGCATCTACGCCTGGCTGCCGCTCGGCCTGCGGGTCCTGGCCAAGATCGAGGCCATAGTGCGCGAGGAGCAGGACCGGATCGGCGGCCAGGAGGTCCGTTTCCCGGCGCTGTTGCCGGCCGAGCCGTACCAGGCCTCGGGGCGCTGGGTCGACTACGGGCCGAACATGTTCCGCCTGAAGGACCGCAAGGAGGCTGACATGCTCTTAGCCCCGACGCATGAGGAGGTCTTCACGCTATTGGTGGCGGACATGTGCTCCAGCTACAAGGACCTGCCGCTGATGCTGTACCAAATCCAGACCAAGTACCGGGACGAGGCTCGGCCGCGGGCGGGCCTGCTGCGCGGGCGCGAGTTCGTCATGAAGGACGCCTACTCGTTCGACGTCGATGACGCCGGGCTGGACCGCTCCTACGAGACCCAACGGGTGGCATACCAACGGACGTTTGACCGTCTTGGGCTTGACGTTGTGATTGTCTCGGCCATGTCGGGGGCGATGGGCGGCTCGCGTTCGGAGGAGTTCCTCCACCCGACGCCGGTCGGCGAGGACACTTACGTGCGTTCGGCGGCCGGTTACGCGGCCAACGTCGAGGCGGTTGCCACTGTGCCGCCTGCCGCGAGTCCGGTTGAGGGTCTGGCTCCGGCCCGCGTGGAGCCCACCCCCGGCACGACCACGATTGAGACGTTGGTCGATGCCGCCAATCGCGACCAGCCCCGCGCCGACGGTCGCCGGTGGGAGGCTTCCGACACGCTGAAGAACGTCGTCATGGCCGTGACCCAGCCCTCCGGCGACCGCTCGCTGATGGTGCTGGGACTGCCCGGTGATCGCGAGGTCGACCTGACCCGGCTGGCGGCGGCAGTGTTCCCGGCCGCGGTCGAACCGGCATCGGACGAGGACTTCGCCAGGCGGCCCGAGTTGGTGCGCGGCTACATCGGGCCGGAGGTGCTGGGCGTGAACGCAGCTCACCCGGAGGCGGCAGTGCCCTATTTCCTCGATCCGCGCGTGGTCGCGGGCACATCGTGGATCACTGGCGCCAACGCCACCGACCGGCACGTCTTCGGATTGGTCGCGGGCCGCGACTTCCTCGCCGCCGGGCAGGACGGGCAGCCTGTGATCGACGCGGCCGAGGTTCGCGAGGGCGATCCGGCGCCGGACGGCTCGGGTCCGTTGGAGCTGGCACGCGGGATCGAGCTGGGGCACATCTTCCAGCTGGGGCGCAAGTACGCCGAGGCTCTCGGTCTGAAGGTGCTGGACCAGAACGGCAAGCTCGTCACGGTGACGATGGGCTCGTACGGGATCGGTGTGACCAGGGCTCTGGCCGCTCTGGCGGAGAAATGCCACGACGACCGCGGCCTGATCTGGCCCGCGCACGTCGCTCCCGCCCACGTCCATGTGGTCGCCACCGGCAAGGACCCCGGCATCTTCGCTGCCGCAGCCGCCCTGGCTGACAACCTCGAGGAAGCGGGGTTGGAGGTCCTGTACGACGACCGCCCCCGCTTGTCGGCCGGCGTCAAGTTCGCCGACGCCGAACTGCTCGGCGTCCCGTACATCGTGGTGGTCGGCCGCGGTCTGGCTTCCGGCGTGGTCGAGCTCAAGGACCGCCGCACGGGGGTGGTGGTCGAATTGCCCGTGGACGATGCCGCCGTCCGGGTCACCGAGGTCGTCAACGAGGCCCTGGAACAAGTGTAGCAAGATACTGGACTTGGGGGCGCTAAACAAGGTCTCGATCCCCCGGCCCGCTACGGGCCGTCGGGATCGCTCCGCTTGTCGATCTG